>JBHJJF010000200.1:0-7235 GCA_050042885.1 Candidatus Phaeomarinibacter sp. | reverse complement strand
GGTGGTGGCGGCAAGGGAATGCGCCGTGTTGATGGCGCAGATGATTTTGACAAGGCACTTGCGTCCGCCCAGCGGGAGGCCACGGCGGCATTTGGCGACGATCATGTGCTGATAGAGAAATTTGTTTCGAGGCCGCGTCATATTGAAGTGCAGGTGTTTGCGGATGCACACGACAATGTCGTGCACTTGTTTGAGCGCGACTGTTCAGTCCAGCGCCGGCACCAAAAAGTTGTCGAGGAAGCGCCAGCGCCGGGCATGCCGTCGGACATGCGCGCGGCTATGGGAAAGGCAGCATGCGACGCTGCGCGTGCGATCGGATATCGCGGGGCAGGGACGGTGGAGTTCATTGCGGACGCGTCCGACGGCCTGCGCGCGGACCGCTTCTACTTCATGGAAATGAACACGCGGCTTCAGGTGGAGCACCCGGTGACGGAGATGATCACAGGACAGGATCTTGTGGAATGGCAACTGCGTGTGGTGGCAGGTGAGCCGCTTCCGCTCACGCAGGACGACATTGCTATTGATGGACACGCGGTCGAAGTGCGGCTCTATGCCGAAGATCCCAACAAGCAGTTTTTTCCTTCGACCGGCACACTCAAGGAATTCTGGATGCCGGAAGAATCGGAGGGTGTTCGCATTGATGCGGGTGTCCGGCAAGGCGATGAGATCAGCATCTATTACGATCCGATGATCGCCAAACTCATTGCCTGGGGTGATACACGCGATGCCGCCCGGCAGCAGTTGAGCAAGGCGCTTGGCGATGTGGAAGTGGCGGGCGTCACGACCAATGCGGCATTCCTGCGCGATGTTGTCGGCCATCCCGTCTTTGCTTCCGGAGAGATGGACACCGGTTTCATCGATGCGCATCAGGCGGAGCTGTTACCTGGCAAGGAGGTGGCGCCAGCCACTGTCGTGGCATTTGCGGCGCTCGCTCTTGCTCAGCAACGGGTGTTGGCAGCGGCCCATGGCAGTGACGCAGACCCATACTCGCCATGGAATGATACGGGCGGCTGGCGTCTTGTGGGGGAAGCGGCAGAAACACTGACCCTTATTGAAGGCGATACACCTCACAGCATAGGCGCAACCTACGGAGCCGACGGGCTATCAGTAAGTCTTGACGAGATCCGAGGCTCGGCCAGCACACTACGCACGGCTGATTCCGACATAGTAGCGGTCATTGATGGTGCGCGCCTGTCTGCCGGCGTTCATGTCGATGAGGGTAGTGTCAGCATCATGCGGGAGGGCTCAACCTGGACATTCCAGGTGCCAGATTCCCTGGATGTGGATGATGCGGATGCGGCAGCTTCCGGCGGTGTCACGGCTCCGATGACCGGCAAGATCACACAGGTCTGGGTCAAAGCCGGTGACAGTGTTCAAAGAGGGGCGCCATTGATTGCGCTTGAAGCCATGAAAATGGAACATACCCTTAACGCTCCTGCGGATGTAAAGGTGGCTGACATACTGGCCGCTGTCGGGGACCAAGTCGAGGGTGGTGTTGCACTTGTGGTCTTCGAAAGCGCGGGTGACTAAGTTCTCTCAATGACACTGCATCTCATCAAGCTCTGCGTCGGAGCATCGTCCATCGAGGATCTTGCCGATTGGCAGGGAAGGGTGCTGGCGGGCAAGACTGGATATGGGAAGGTCGACCGCCTGTTCCATACGACGCGTATGACACCGAAGCGGGGTGAAGAACTGCTTGATGGCGGGTCGCTCTATTGGGTCATGTCCGGCACCATCCGGGTGCGCCAGAAATTGGTCGAAATTGAGCAACACAAAGATAGCGAAGGCATAAAGAGGTGCCGCCTTTACCTGGACCCACCGCTGATCCCCACGCGCCCTGCGCCTCGGCGGCCCTTTCAGGGGTGGCGGTATCTGGAAGCCAAGGATGCCCCAGCGGACCTCGATATGTCGGCTGTCGGCGCTGATGACATGCCGGCTGAGATGCAGGCCGAACTGATGGAGCTTGGATTGCTATGAGTGCGCAAATGATCTTTCCGCTGGCTGCTGTTGTTGGCTTTAGCGCTGCGTTCTTTGCTGCAGCTTCACCGGCAAGCGCTGCGGGAGCGTGTCTGACCATGCCCCTCGTATTTGAGACGGAGACCGCGCAAGGGTGTCCTGATGATGCAAGCTTGGAAAGACTGATGGATGCGCCGCTGCCTATCGGGTCGAGGTCGTCGTCGGAGGGTACGTTTGCAGGCGTTGAAATGACCGCTGCTGATGGTGCGACAAAGCAAAAGGTGCGCACGTGTCGGCAGTACACCGAATCTATACAGAAGGGCTTTTATGCGGCCACGCAACGCGACATGAACTTTGAGGGGTTCATGCGTGTCGCTTGTGGGTCTGTATTGGCTCTTGCGGCATCCAGCGAGCCCGGCTCATCCCGCATAGATGATGAGGGTGTAGGCTTTCAGACGCTGTCGCTTCTTCCCGTCGACGTCCTGCCCGCCCTGTCGCCTGATACCGAGGATGCATTGGCAACGCTCAAATCCGGGCAGTTTAGCGTCGGCAACATGGTCGCCACTGGTGATGTCCTGACGCGCGGCGGGTCACCAGAGCAGCTAGAACTTGCCTATGCGGGGGCCGCTTCCACTTACGGAGAAGTTGCGAGGGGCGATTTCAATGGGGATGGTGAGATGGACATACTGGTCTATGCCCGTCATGAAGCCGTGAATGGATCGCTGCGCTGGTATGAATTGTTCGCATTGTCCTACCCGGATCAATCTCTAACATATGAGCGGTTCTTCCCTGACGGACTTGAAACGCTGGCGCCAAAAACCTGAGGTCCTTAAGAGGCCGCACGCGGGTTTATATTGTCGATCAACCTTGTTGTGCCCAGATGGGCTGCAGCCAAAACCCTGAGCGGCGTGCCGTCTTCAATTTCTGATTGTGTGACGGGTGCAAGACTGTCTGCGTGGCGGACTGCTACGTAGTCCACCGTGTCGAAGCCGGCGCTAGCCAGGGCTTCGGCGGCATCGGCCTCAGACTTTGATGCATTACCTGTTTCAAGAACATTCTTGCCGGTCTCATCAAGGATACTTTTCAGAGCAGGTGCGATTTTACGGTGACTGTCGGACAGATATGCGTTGCGGGAGGACATGGCCAAACCGTCTTCTTCTCGGATCGTTGGACCACCAACAATCCGAACCGGAACATCAAGGTCCTTTACCAAACGACGGATGACCTGAAGCTGCTGGTAGTCCTTCTCTCCAAAGACTGCAATGTCTGGCAAGACCTGCAGTAGTAGTTTGGCCACAACAGTCGCGACGCCCCCGAAGAAGTGAGGTCTGTGATCGGTTTCCAAGCCTCTAGAGGGACCGCTGACTTCGATCGAAGTGGCAAAACCATCCGGATACATTTCTTTTGCATCGGGCGCCCACAATAGCGATGTGCCGCGACTCTCGAGCTTGGCCCGGTCGCCGTCTTCGTCGCGCGGGTAGCGTTCCAGGTCCTCACCAGGCGCGAACTGCGTCGGGTTAACAAACAGGCTGACGGCTACATCATCAGCTTCCCGGCGGGCAATATCGACAAGTGTCAGGTGCCCATCATGCAGAGCACCCATGGTTGGCACAAGGCCGATCCGTTTTCCGACTGACCTGCGGCGCGCAACAGATTCGCGCAAGGTGGTAAGGGTTCTAATGGTCTCTAGCATTTTTGATGCTCCGGGTACGGAGTGCCTGTTTGTGCGCCGGTTTGTTTACCAAACCGCTCGATATTTTGGCACGGGTTTCGCACGTCTCAGGACGTAAAAAGCAGGAAAATGGCTGTTTTCCAAGCCATGCGATTTCGGGGTGTGAAGAATGTGTGCCAAAGCAGGATTTCATAGCGCTTGCGTGTTGACTTGTGCACCCTCACACCACCAATATCGGCCCATTGTTGGGGGTGAGTAGCGTGAATTCGGGGAAAGTCATAAGCGTGCGTTCGCGCACGAGGGGCAAACGGTCGGGCGCGGAGGATCGCGTGGGCCACGTAATCGTTCTTGGCAATGAGAAAGGCGGCTCTGGCAAGTCCACGACCGCTATGCATCTCATTGCGGGTCTGATGAAGGCTGGCTTCAAGGTTGGGTGTATCGATCTGGACAGCCGCCAGCGGTCCATCTCCCGATATCTGGAAAACCGTCGTCAGCTATGTGATCGCACAGGTTTGCGGTTGAGCTTCCCCCGCCATGAAGTCATCGACCCATCTACTCTTGATAGTCGCGAGGCAGCTCAGCGGGAGGAAGAGGCGGCGTTCGAGCAGGCACTCTTCGAGTTACGTGCAACCTGCGACTTTGTGATTGTAGATTGTCCGGGTTCGGATGTTTTTTTGTCCCGCGTAGGGCATCGAGCCGCCGATACGCTCATCACTCCAATGAACGACTCTTTCGTTGACTTCGACCTTCTGGGCAAAGTTGACCCGGACACCAATGAGGTGAAGGGCCCGTCCATCTACAGTGAGATGGTCTGGGAAGCTCGCAAACGTAAAGCAATGGTCGACGGCAAGTCCATCGATTGGGTTGTGATGCGCAACCGCCTCTCGCATCTTGACGCGAAGAACAAACGCCGGGTTCATCAGGTTGTCACCAACCTGGCAGGACGTATTGGCTTTCGGCTTGCGCCCGGTTTTGGCGAACGTGTGATCTTCCGCGAAATGTTTCCCATGGGGCTGACGCTTCTGGACATCATCGATGACAGCGCTGGCGTGACCCTGTCCATGTCTCATCTGGCTGCGCGTCAGGAAGTGCGAGACTTGCTGACTGCACTTCGATTGCCGGGTCTGGATGTTGGGGCGGTTGACGACACACCGACTGGCAAGGACACCCAGGCGGAAGCCGTCTAGCCCTACTTTTCGTCCGGATTATTGGTCATTACGGCGACCTTTCATACCTGCCTATGACATGGGGTTGGCAATTGGCTGTCTGCGGCCCATCTTTATGGACATAATGATGGTTCACCTGCACGCCCATGGCTGACAGTCGAAAATCGCTGGACAAAACTGGCGGCGCAAATGTGTTGGCCACAAGCGTGGACACTTTTCTGCAAAAGGTTGCAACAACGCCTTTGCCCTCCCACGGCAACCGCCGGGGGCGGCTTTTGTTCGTTATGGATGCGACCATGAGCCGGCAGCCTACGTGGGATCATGCGGTATCCCTGCAGGCTCAGATGTTCGAGGTAACTGCGGACATGGGTGGGCTGGATGTGCAACTAGGCTTTTTCCGCGGCCTTGGGGAATTCAAGGTGTCCAAGTGGATGAGTGACCCCGCATCTCTGGGGCGTGCGATGAGCGGTGTTCAAGTGCGCGGCGGGCATACTCAGATTTGCCGATCCTTACGGCACGCCCTGTCTGAAGCCCGCACAGCGCCTGTCGAGGCGCTCGTCTATGTCGGGGACTGCATGGAGGAAGCAGCGGACGATGTGTGTGCCGTAGCCGGTGAACTTGGGTTGCGTGGCACCCGTGCTTTCATGTTTCAGGAAGGGTATGACCGGACCGCTGAGATGACATTTCGGGAGGTTGCACGACTTACCGGTGGGGCCTTTGCCCGATTCGATGCCGGTGCTGCCGGTCAGTTGCGCGATTTGTTGCGGGCCGTTGCTGTCTATGCGAGCGGTGGTCATAAGGCATTGAGCGGCCATGCGAGAGGTGCCTCAAGTGCTGTGAAACAATTGACGCATCAGGTCCGCTGATGCTGCTGAACGGAGAGCCTGTGTAGTGGCCTTGTTCGTCCTTTTTGTCAGCCTGCTTGGTGCGGCCATTCTGCTGCTCTATGCCGCCAGCTCTTTGCCACCTGCATCCTTAGCCAAAATCGTTCGGTATGTGGGAGGTGGGTTGCTGGCCGCTCTTGCAATGTTGCTGGTGCTGACCGGTCGTATTGGCTTGGGCTTTCCCGCTGCTGTTGCGGCTTTTGCCCTGTTCCGCGGGAACCTGGGACGGCTGGGCGCGTTTGCCCGCAACATCCCTGGGATGGGTCGCCCGAGCAGTGGGCAGACCTCTGACATTCAAACACCCTGGCTGGAAATGTGGCTTGATCACGACACGGGCCAAATGGGTGGGCGTGTGCGGCAAGGCAGGTTCTCCGGTGCGGATCTGGGGCATCTGTCTCTTGGTGATCTTCTCCAATTGCGCAGCGAGCTGATAGGGGACGGCGAGTCTCTTAGACTGCTCGATAGCTTTATCGAGCGCGTGCATGGTGCTGATGTCGGTGCGAACGGCGGGGAGGGTGAGGGCGAGCGGCGCCATCATGAAGGCTCGCCGCGCTCCAATGCCACGGGGATGAGCCGGGAAGAAGCCCTTGAAGTGCTGGGTCTTGAAGCCGGCGCGTCGGTTGAGGACATCAAACTCGCGCACCGGGATTTGATGCAGAAGGTGCACCCGGATCGTGGTGGCTCGTCTTATCTGGCGACAAAGCTCAATCAGGCAAAAGACCTGCTGCTGGCGAGCAGCAAGGTTTAGGCGCTAAAGCCTAGTTTGCAGATGGGGCATACCAGTCATCGGGTGGAACGGTGATGCAGCTAATGCCTTCACGGATTAGAGCCGTGCAGGCATTTCGCGCCTGATCCTCACCAGAGAAGCCGGTGAAGCGCGACCGAAACAACGTACGTGACGCGGTTTTGACAGGCACGGTTGCTGGGCCCTTGCCCTTTAGCACACCAGGAGCGCGAGACATGGCAGCCTGAATACGCTGACCTGCTTCTGCGGCATCTGAATAGGCGCCAATCTGAATGCGCCAGGCGTTTCCGACAGGCGCCGCTGTGTACGGTCGTGGATCTGCAAGCCCGGTTTCGGCGGATGGAGTGTAGTCACCGGCGCCAACTGTTCCTGCAAGCTCCCGAGTGAGCGTCGGGGCACTTTCAAGCGCGTTCGCGGGCGATACCAACCATGCGGTTACGTCTTCGAATACCTGGGCATCCGTTTTCGGTGAAGCGCTCGCTACTGTGAGGCGGCGCTGCTCAGATTGGCCGCCGACCACTTGAACTGACGGTTGTTCAAAGCTTGTGGTTTGGCGCAATGCTGGTGCTGGGCTCGGCACAGGTGGTGGTGTGTCAGCGAGGAGTCCTGCCGCAGTATCAGCTGATAAGCCTGTGTTTAGTGCAGCGGAAACGGACGTCATTGCCTGGGGCTGTTGAAGGCTAGCCATTGCCGGGCCCAGGGCGGGCTCTTGAACAACTTCAGGCACTGCACGTTCGGGACGCGAACGTGGAATTGGGGCAGCACTGGCAATTGACAGATGACCCCGCCTTGGAACACGACCAAAGGCTTCG
>JBHJJF010000199.1:0-15498 GCA_050042885.1 Candidatus Phaeomarinibacter sp. | reverse complement strand
TACTGCTGAATATGTGTTAGGTGAGATTCTCAAATACGGCAAAGTCCGCCGGAGCTATCTTGGGCTGGGCGCACAAACAATCGAGCTTCCCAAACGGCTGCTGCGCGATCTATCGCGCAAAAAGTCAGGGGCTGTTCGTGTGGCCCAGTTCGAAAGCGGGACGCCAGCTGCTCAGGCCGGTCTTGCCCCGGGCGACCTCATCCTGAGTTTTGACGGTATTGAAGTCGAAGGTGTCGACGATCTGCACCGCCTGCTATCATCTGAGAGACTTGTAAAGAATGTCCGGCTGTAGATCTATCGGTATGGTAAGGTGACCGTTTTGACGGCGACCCCGGGAGGTCGTGATTAAATCACCTGCCTATCGGGATGGAAGTACAGGCAAGCAAGTGAGTTTAGCAAGAGAGGTTAGCATTGCACTTGTCGACGACCACCAGATGTTTCTGGATGGTCTGAGCGAAGTCATCCGCGTCCTTGACCCCCGGTATCGATGCACTGCTTTCGGCAGTCCGACGGAGGCAATAGATGCAATCGACAAAAATCAGAGTTTCGATCTTGTTATCACTGATCTCGTCATGGCCGAGATGAACGGAATAGCCCTCGTAATGGCGTTGAAAGCCCGCAACCCGAGCATTCCCGTGCTGGTTATTTCGGGGATAGATACAGCGCCACCGGTAGACAAGATTATTCAGGCTCGGGCAAGCGGATTCATCCCGAAGTCAGCACCATCATCGATTCTGCGGGAGGCAATCGAAACCGCTCTTGGAGGCGAGGTTTATGTCCCGGACGACACATGGGCAAAAGCGGCCGCCAGGCCGAAGTCTGAGTCCAGCGAACCGTCTGACACCTCAATTGCCCCTTCAGATCTGCTTGGCGCCCGTCAGGTGGAGGTTGTAATGCTCATGGCCGAGGGGTGTAGTAACAAGGACATAGGTCGGATTCTGGATATCAGCGAAAACACGGTCAAAACTCATGTGAGCGCGATTTTCAGGCAGCTTGGTGTGACCCGTCGCACCGCCTGTATCGGCAAAGCCCGCTCACTTGGAATCGTGACTTAAGCTGTTGTTGTTGGCGATGAGTCTTCCGGCCCCATCAACAGCGACTCCTTTAGCTCTGAAGGCTCGATAGGTTTGAAGAGTACTTTTGTGTGAGCAGGAAGGTTATCGTTTAGCGCAAATTCTGCATCACCCGTCATGAGGATCGCGAAGACCGTCTCGTTTAACTCGGCTCTTACCGCATCAATAATTTTCAGCCCATCCATGTCGTTCCCAAGACGGTGATCGGCTATGACGACATCGGGTGTTGCATCCATACGATCCAAGAATGTGATGATGTCCTTCTGGCCGTCAGCGCTGAAGACTTCACACCCCCAACTTGTGAGTACTTCAGACATCGAAAGCCGAATCGCTTCCTCATCGTCCACGATCAAGACACACAGCCTACTGAGTTTCTGAGCGTCGCCTTGCGTAGATTCAGATCTACCGCCTGGGATGTCGATCGCTTGATCCATACCCGGCAAGTCGAGATACACGGTGGTCCCCTCGCCAGGCACCGAGTGCAATGACACCTCAATGGACAAGAGTGCTGCCAGCCGCTTCACAATGGAAAGGCCCAACCCAAGGCCCTTTTCCCGGTTCCGCTCGGGGTTTCCCAACTGGACGTATTCACCGAAGACCTTCGTCTGCGCATTTGGCGGAATTCCGGTTCCAGTATCTGCCACCGCTATACGCGCGCCTTCTTTGGTTCGCGAAGTCGACAGGGTTACGTGGCCCCCGGCATCTGAGAACTTAATCGCATTGGACAGCAGATTGCCCACAATCCGTGACAGCAGTGCTGCGTCGGATTGGACAAGCACATCTTCTCCGTCGAACCTCAACGCTACGCCGTTTTCTTTTGCAGCTCCTTCAAACTCCTGAAGCACATGCTGCGCGTGCTCATGCAATGCGATGTGCGCAAATGTCGGCAAGACTGCGCCCGCATCCAGGCGGTTTATCTCCACGAGGCTGTCCATGAGCTGGCCAAGGCTGCGCCAGCTGGCCGCAACTTTCTCGACCAGAGCCAAGGCCTCAGGATCGCTCGTCTTCTCTCGCAACGCCGTCAGATAAAACCCCTGGGCATGAAGTGGCTGTGCAAGATCGTGGCTGGTTGCAGCGAGGAAGCGCGTTTTTTCTTCATTGGCGCTTTGTACGGCATCGCGCTGCCTGCGTAGTTCTTGTGTCAGTTCTGTATTGCGTTTTGCAGCGATCAGTTCACGCGTTCCAATCTCAACCCTCGCGCTTACGGCCATAAAAAACGCATAGGCTATGACGATGCCAATACCATTCGCCTTGAGCGGCCATGGCACAGCAAACAAGACCCATACCGCGAACGGCAGCATGGTCATTGTGGCGAGAGCCACATAGGAGCGACGAAATGCGGACTGCGGCGAAATTCCACCCAGGGTGATGGTCAGCACCATCACAACACCTGTGTAAACACTTACCGGTACAAGAGGATCGGCCATCCAGGCCGCTCCAAGACCCCAGACTGCGCCGGTTATGCCTGAAATGAGCGTATGTACTCGTAAATACAGAGTTGAGTTTTGAGCCGAAATGCCTGCCGATGAAAAAAACCTTGGCTGCAACAGTGTTACGCCAATCATCCCTGTCGCGGCACTAATCCAAATTGCAGCTTTCTCAATCCCGACGGCGAATGCCATGACCGCGGAGAACATGAGAACAAGTGCGAGCACGCTAACGCCAGATGAGCGTGCGCGCTCATACAAAAGTCTGGCTTGCTCCAGTTCCAACGCACGCCTGTCCAGCGAGAGGCGATTTTCTGTTTCCGCTGATGATTGAGCCACTTCAGCCATGGAGCCTCCTAAAGAGCCATGTGATGCTCTTGATCCCAAATCAGCTCGATCCTCGGACAAAATACCACTGACTTCACTCATACTTTAGGGTGAGTGTCGACGCACTGCGATTCAGATACCACGAAAGGGATAGCGGTGAGTCCAACGAAGCGGAGCCGCGCCCGCCATCAGCTCATTATGCAGCGGGGTCATAGTGGTTCCCGCGGAGGGGCAGCTACCCGCCCGTCACGGACATGTGCCGCGGCACGGCCGGAGCACTTCCGGGACGATCAATCACAAAAGCATGACCCTTGGGCTTTCGTGAGATTGCCTCATCAATGGCGGACGATAATGCCACATCCGAATCCGGGTTGTCGCGCATCACCGCACGCAGATCCGCATTGTCTTCCTGACCAAGACACATATACAGCTGGCCGGTGCATGTCAGCCGAACGCGATTGCACCCTTCACAGAAATTGTGGGTGAGCGGCGTAATGAACCCCAGCTGCCCCCCAGTCTCTTCCACGCGAACATATCGAGCGGGACCTCCGGTGCGATGAGCCAGAGGCGTGAGTTGCCAGCGCGCTTCCAGCCGCTCTCTCACAATGCTCAAGGGAACATACTGATCAAACCTGTCTTCTCCGATCTCGCCCATCGGCATGGCTTCAATGATCGTGAAATCGTGGCCTTCGCCATGAGCCCAATGGATCATGTCTGCCAATTCGTCGACATTATCCTGCTTCAATGCCACTGCATTGATTTTGACCTGTATACCCTCACCATTGGTCGCCCTGATACCGTCAAGCACAGCACCAAGATCACCGCCGCGTGTCACGCGGGCATAGGTTTCAGGGACCAGACTATCAATCGACACATTGAGACGCTTCACGCCCGCGCGGGCCAACCGCGCAGCATGTCTTGCTAGCTGCGTTCCATTGGTGGTGAGTGTGAGCTCATCAAGCGCACCGGATTTCAGATGCCGTGAGAGATTGTCGATAAGACCCAATACATCGCGGCGGACAAGCGGTTCACCACCGGTTATCCGCAGTTTCTTTACACCTTTTGTGATGAAGGCACTCGACACTCGGTCAAGTTCTTCAAGCGTCAGCAGGTCACGTTTCGGCAAAAATGTCATGTTTTCCGCCATACAATAGGTACAGCGCAGATCGCACCTGTCCGTCACGGACAACCGCAAATAGGTAACACTACGACCGAAGGGATCTATCACGCTATTGTCGACCTTCTACTTTGATTGCGACACGGCCACATCCAGATTGAATCCTAGCGATGACGGGCACGCCTTATGAACCTAGGCATAGTTCAATCAAAATCATCCTATTTGCACATTTTTCCTGGCACAAAGCACAACTGAAATGCCAAGGCCCACATGCGTACTGGATTTGTATCACAGTACGTTTTATTTTAAAACTTACTAATGCTGCGCCTTTTCGCATTTCTGTTCCGGCTAACATGTCGGCAGGCCTCAATGGCGCTCAACAATCCCATTCACAGGTTCACAATGATGACTGGAGTAGCAGGTGTAATACTGGCGGGTGGTGCCAGCCGACGTTTCGGCGCGGACAAAGCGGCGGCGCTCTTGGATGGGCGTCCAATGATTGCTCACGTGGCTACGCGCATAAGCCCTCAAGTGGACGCGATTGCTATAGCGGGGGCGCAAAAGGCTTATGGGTTGCCTTATCCAGTACTGGGTGATGGAGCTTACCATGCAAAGGGCCCGCTGGCGGGCCTACTGGCCGGCCTACGCTGGGCGGCGGCGGAAGGATACTCCCATGCCGCGACCGTTCCCTGCGATGTGCCACAGCTTCCACTCAATTTGCTGGCGCTACTTACGCAGCCGGCCACCAACAATCCTGTGGTTCTACAATCAGAACACGGAACAGAGGCTGCATGTGCGCTGTGGCCGGTTGCACTGGCGCCAAAGGTGACTGATCGGCTAGACGAGGGACAGTCCCTCTCAATGACAGGAATGCTTGAAGCATCGAATGCACATGTTGTTCCGGTATCGCCCGAGCGCCTTGATGGCTCTTTCGCGAACGTCAACACGACTGAAGACCTTGCCGCGCTGCAGACCTAAACACGAAAGATCCAAAGCGACCCGCTACCCCTCCGAACCCATTGCCCATGCCTGAGCACCCAAATGTCCGCTGCCAGATTGGGGTAGGCGGACCCTAGTGCCGGAATGATAGCGCTTTGGTTCGGGAGCTTCTGTCAATGAGTTGACTCACACGACACTTTTTTCGGCATGGGAGAAACCGCGCACAAGATCAATCCTTAGACTGACCAGCATCTACTACGCGAGCATGCCACGCTTCGAAGACTTTCCTGAAATTTGGATGGACCCGTTCATCTTCTTCAATAAGGCCCAAAAGCATCATGTAGTCCGTAATCTCAACGAGACGGCCATGTCGCTGGATCATGCCTTTGCGTTCCATGTTCCTCATGATCACAATTACCTTCTGCCGAGAGCAGCCGAGCATAGACGCAAACTCTTCCTGGGTAACGTCCATCGGCTCAACGCTAGTTCCGTTCCCCATTTCATGACCAAGATGGAATGCAGACTGTGCATGAAAGGCCAATAGCAGGGCCAACTGACAATCAAGAGAGCACATAGTGCGTATCTGAAGGTTGGTTGTGTCCTGCTGATATTGGCGGCTGATGAAAGTTGTGATGTCGCGGAGAAAGTGAATATCGCTATTCACAACGGACAAAAAAGCCTCTTGAGGAACCAGTATGGCAACGGCGTCAGTCCGTGCCGTCAAGCCGAAGGGCGAACCATCCCCGCTCCACACTGCTGGCACCTTGAGTGGCCAACCTGGTGAAAGTACTGCGGTAAGCATCCTCTTGCCGTTCTCAAAAACACGTTCATTCAGGAATGTGCCCTTCACCAGAATGAAAACGGCTTCAACGGGCTCAACAGCCTCGGCCACAGTCTCGCCTTTGGTGAATTGCCACAACTGAGCTGCTGCACAAAGCCTTTCTCTTACGTCCTGTGTCTGAGCGGCAAACAAATCAACCTGACTGAGAACAGCCGGAACAACACCATGCACATCGCTTATGCTTTTTCCCATCGTTCGGAGTTCTATGCTGTCAAATCAAGAAAAACAAAAAGGGCCCGCGGCGATTAGATTGCGGCGGACCCTAGTCTGACAACACAGGAAGGCTGTGCCAAGAGGCGGTGCTTATGAGAGTTCCAAGCCCTCAAGTTTACCGTTTGCCCTCCAGCCTTCCAGTATCTCGAAGTACTTTATTGACCCTGCGCCGTAGGCATTGTTTTGCTCACTTCGGTCAGCCGGTTTGCCTTCATTGTTGTAGTAACCGGGTGTGCACTCTTCCAGGAACTTGCGCCGCAGTGCCGCATTATCAATGATCTCTTGAACCCACTTGCTTTCGGCCTCTTCGGTAGGCTGGACGGTGCGTGCCTGGCGTTTGTTTGCCTCATCAACCACATAGGCAATGTGCGCCGCCTGCTCGATGAGCAGGTGCGGGTAGTTGGCCGTAACGCCCGCCTGGGCCGGCCCCATAATGAACACGTTGGGAAAGTCGCGGACGTTCATACCGTAGAGTGTCCGCATGCCATCTTCCCACTTCTTGGAAAGCGTCATGCCGTCGCGACCCTTCAGATCATATCCTGCGCGACGCGTGTATTCCGTGCCCACCTCAAAGCCCGTGGCATAGATCAGGCAATCGATCTCGAATTCCTTGCCATTCGCCCACACAGCACTTTCAGTGATGCGCTCAACGCCCTTGCCAGCCGTGTCCACGAGTTCAACGTTCGGACGGTTAAACGCCTGCAGATATTCGTCGTGGAAGCATGGGCGTTTGCAGAACTGGCGATACCAGGGCTTGAGTGAAGCAGCTGTATCAGGGTCAGCAATAATCTCATCAACGCGGGACCGCACCTGCTCCATCTTTTTGAAATCGGCCAGCTCTGCCAGATCAGCTAGATCCTTGGGCGACAAATCCTTGTTGTCACCCTGGCTGGCGATGAACAGTAGGTTGCGGATGATGTCGGTCCAACCGTCATTGACGAGGTCCTCTGCCGCAAAACCACCAGAGACCAGAGTGTTGAAATTCTCCATACGATGCTTGTGCCAGCCCGGCTCAAGCGTCTTCGTCCATGCGTGATCTGTCGGGCGATTGTTACGAACGTCGATTGAGGATGGCGTCCGCTGGAAGACGTAGAGCTGCTTGGCGCCTTCAGCCAGATGCGGGACGCACTGCACGGCTGTTGCGCCAGTACCGATGATGCCGATGCGCTTGTCGCTGATCTTGTCCAACCCGCCTTCCGGTGCGCCACCGGTATAGGCGTAGTCCCAGCGGCTGGTGTGGAAAGAGTGGCCCTTGAAGCTCTCGACGCCTTCAATGCCGGGCAGCTTTGGCCGGTGCAGCGGACCGTTGGACATGATCACGAACTGGGCGCGCATCTTGTCGCCACGATTTGTTTCAATCACCCAGCGTGATGCGTCTTCGTCCCACCACATGTCAGTGACTTCCGTCTGAAGGCACGCATTGTCATAGAGATCAAAGTGCCGCGCGATGCGCTGGCTGTGTTCGAGGATCTCTGATGCGCGGGAGTACTTTTCGGACGGAATGAACCCCGTTTCTTCGAGCAGCGGCAGATAGACATAACTCTCGATGTCGCAAGCAGCACCCGGGTAGCGGTTCCAGTACCAGGTGCCGCCGAAGTCGCCACCCTTCTCGATCATGCGCAGGTCTTTGATGCCCGCTTTGCGCAATTCCGCCCCGGCAAGCAACCCGCCAAAGCCGCCGCCAATGACTGCGACCTGAACCTCATCAGTCAGTGCGTCGCGGGTAAACCCTGGTTCAACATACGGGTCTTCAAGGTACTCAACGAGATCGCCCGTGATATTCCGGTACTGGTCATTGCCGTCAACGCGCAGCCGCTTGTCACGCTCGCTGCGATATTTTTCACGCAGGGCGTCGGAGTCGAAATCGACCAGTTCTTTGGCTTCGGGCATGGCGCTGTCCTTGGTTTCCTCAAATGACTTTTTGTCATTTTATATAGCAAGGTTACCTTACTTGACCAGCAAGTCCCTGACTTTGCGACAAGTATCCACCAAAAACGGCAGAACCCCTGCCCGGAAACTCTCCGGGCAGGGGTTCTTTTCGTCCGGCATATGATCGGAGAAGAGTCTTACGACGCCTTCTTCTTGACCCGGTAGGCGTGCAGCAGCGGCTCGGTATAACCGCTTGGCTGCTCTGCACCCTGATAAACAAGAGCCTTGGCCGCTTCAAATGCCAGTCCATCGAATTTCGGCGCCATAGGCTCATAAGCGGCGTCGCCTGCATTCTGCCCGTCTACCTTCACTGCCATACGCTCGAATGCTGCGTCCACCTGGGCAGGTGTGCAGATGCCATGCATCAGCCAGTTGGCCATGTGCTGGGATGAGATCCGCAGGGTCGCACGGTCTTCCATCAGGCCGATGTCATTCACATCCGGTACCTTGGAGCAACCGACGCCCTGGTCGATCCAGCGCACCACATAGCCCAGAATGCCCTGAGCATTGTTTTCAAGCTCACGTTCGACCACATCCGTTTGCCAGTTGGTATCCTTCGCCAACGGAACTGTCAGCAATGGCTTGAGTGGCGGCGTGCCGCGCTTGGCAATTTCATCGCGCAGGCCCATAACCTCTACCTGATGGTAGTGGATGGCATGAAGCGTTGCCGCCGTCGGGCTTGGTACCCAAGCAGTATTGGCACCCGTCTTGGGGTGACCGATTTTCTGCTCCAGCATGTCGCCCATGCGATCAGG
This sequence comes from Candidatus Phaeomarinibacter sp., assembly GCA_050042885.1. Lineage (GTDB taxonomy): Bacteria > Pseudomonadota > Alphaproteobacteria > CGMCC-115125 > CGMCC-115125 > Pyruvatibacter. Next base: position 6,877 of record JBHJJF010000199.1, on the reverse strand, counting down.
CGCCGCCCACATGCCTTTGCCGATCTGAGCCTTGCCTGAAAGACCGCATGCGAGACCGATGGCCACATTGCGGTCTTCGTAAGCCTGAATCCAGTCGGTGGTCTTCATGTCCGCCTTCAGGATCATTGGGCCGGCTTTCATGCTGGTGTGCATTTCATCGCCGGTGCGATCGAGGAAGCCCGTGTTGATGAATACGATGCGACCGGACACTGCCTTAATGCAGGCTGCAAGGTTCGCGGACGTGCGACGCTCTTCATCCATGACGCCGACCTTGATGGTTCCGCGAGACAAACCGATCAAGTCTTCCACTGCCGCAAACAGACGGTCCGTGAAGGCAACTTCATCAGGACCATGCATCTTCGGCTTCACAACATAGATAGAGCCGGCCGGGCTGTTGACGCGGCGGCCATTCGGGCCGACGTCCTGCAGTGAAATGAGGTTGGTGATGAGAGCATCCAGTACGCCTTCGGGTGCTTGGCTGCCGTCTTCCAGAAGCACCGCTTCTGTTTTCATCAGATGCCCAACGTTGCGCACCAGCAGCGTGCTGCGCCCCTGAAGCGTTGCGGCTTTGCCGTCGGGCGTTGTGATGTCCTTGTCAGCTGCCAGCTTGCGGGTCAGCGTCCTGCCGCCCTTGTTGAAGCTTTCAACCAGATCGCCCTTCATGAGACCGAGCCAGTTGGTGTACGCATCAATCTTGTCGGCACAGTCGACGGCGGCAACCGAGTCTTCAAGATCAACGATCGTGGTGAGCGCTGCTTCCATCAGGATGTCGGTCACACCGGCAGGATCGCTCGAGCCCACATTGGTGGAGCGATCAATCAGGATTTCGACATGAAGACCGTTATGCTTGAGCAGCACAGACCCGGGACTGTCCGGCAAGCCTGTGAAACCTGCAAACAAAGACGGGTCTTTAAGTGCAGGTACGAGTGCACCGCCCTCGACCTTGTAGCCGGTCACATCCTTGTGGTTGCCGGATGCCAATGGTGCGAATTCATCCAGAAGGCTCTTCGCCTTTTCAACGACCTGCGCGCCGCGTTCTTCATCATAGCCGGGGCCCTTGGCTTCGCCTGGCAGCGCATCGGTGCCGTAGAAGGCATCATAGAGGCTGCCCCAACGCGCATTTGCTGCATTCAAGACGAAGCGTGCATTGAGTGACGGCACCACAAGCTGCGGGCCGGCCATGGTGGCGATTTCCGGGTCTACATTGGCTGTGGTGATCTGGAACGGTGATGGTTCCTCGACGAGGTAGCCGATCTCTCGCAGGAACGCTTCGTAGGCACCAAAATCAGAGATCGGCCCAGGATTGGCACTGTGCCAGTCATCAAGTTTGCTCTGCAGATCTTCGCGGTAGGCCAGAAGTTTGTCGTTTTCCGGCGAGAAGGTTTTAAAAATGTCCGCAGCGCCCTTCCAAAAAGCATCTGCAGACACGCCGGACCCCGGAATGCACTTGCTTTCGACGAATTCGACCAGCGCAGCAGCAATGCGAATGCCGTCCTTGTCCTGATATTCCATGTGTAACCCTCAAGCTTGCGTATGTGACAAAGCGGCAGTGAAGTCCGCTAAGGAGCGGAACCAGTTAGATTTCTGCGGTTTCCTGATAATTACCCTGCGAAAACAGGGCAAGCCCCTGACGAATGACAACGCCATTAGGTGCGGGAATTACCCCATTGTAGGAGGTGGGGGCAAGGGGGCTTCTAAAGCGGCAAACGCTCAATAAGCCAGACGCTGGCCACCGCACCAATCCCATAGGTGACGGGTACCTCGACAAGCCGCCGGGTCGCGAATTTCGTAAAGAGTGCAAGGGTTAGGGATGCGATCAGCACAAACAGCAATTGCCCAGCTTCAACACCCAGATTGAAGGCAAAGAGTGCGGTCAGAACAGCACCATCCGGCAGACCGATCTCCTGCAATGCGCCAGCGAACCCGAAGCCATGTAGGAGCCCGAATGCCATAGCAACCAGCCAGGGCTTTCTCTCTGAAAGACGTGGCGCGTGGTCGTCGTCTGCCAGCGCCCGTATCACCCCTTCACGGGCAAGAAATACTATCGACAATGCGATGATAGCCTCTACTGGGGCGGATGGCAGACTGACCCACCCAAGCGCTGTTGCACCAAGCGTTACTGAATGCGCCAAAGTGAAAGCAGTGATGGTTTCCACCAGACGACGAATGCCGCTAATCAGAAACAGCAATGCCAGAACAAACAGAAGATGGTCATAGCCAAGCAGGATATGCTCCACCCCTAGCCAGAAATAGGTCCACCCTGCCCCTGTTGACTGCGGTGCCCTCGCTAAGACGACTACCGGTGACCGTGGCGTAGCGCGCAGTGCCTGAGTTGAACTGCCGAATGAGGCGCGCACCAACACATCCGTCAACGTGCCATCCAGACCTTCAAATCGGATGGGTCTGCCAGACAACTCAACTTCGCAAGAAAGACTAAAGCGCACGATCAGTGCAGCACTCTCCAGATCACGCACCTGGTGGCTTCCGATCTCACAATCGAGCGGAAACTGAGGCTCCACCGCCAATGGGCGCCCCTGCCGAACAGGGACTTTCCATACGAGCTCATAACGCGCCGAACCAACATCGCCTATTTCGAGATAGGCTGGCCGCAGCTCGTGTGCCGACGCATTGGCCACAGGCAGAATAAGCGAGGCCAACGTGACGGCAAGTATCCATCTGAACCGCACGATTACGGCAGTCATTCAGAGTCAGCCTCAATCTGGACGTCATAGTTTGCACGCATGGCCTCGTAAGCTGCCTCCTCCGCTGTCACACGAGCTTCGGCTCGCCAGTCACGTTCTACCTGCGGTCTTGCTTCGTCGAATGTCAGTGCGCGAGACGCTTTCCTAGTGTTCAGCCTCACAAGATGGACACCCAGACCGGATGTCACCGGGCCGCTCCACTCACCGGATGAAAGTCCACCGAGTTCGTCCACAAATACATCACCAAACTCCCGAGCAACTGATGCAGAAGTTGCATTCGTCATCGACGGCGGGAGGCTGATCCTGTCGCCTAGGGACATTGAATCCAATCCGGCCTCAAGATCTCTTAAAGCTTGCTCGATGCGCACCTCATCAAGAGACGCAAAATAGACATGGTCGAAACTGTAGACAGTGGGTGCCTGATACCGGTCAATGTGCGTCGCGTGCCATTTCCGCAGTGCAGATGGTTCTGGCACCTGGTCTTCTGACTCTTCAACGACAAAGAATTCGAGCTTCTGACGCATCCGCCGGCGGATCACCTGATCATTAACATCCAGGCCGAGCTTCAACGCTTCCCGATAGTAGACTTCATCCTTGATATAGTCCCTTACCGTACCTTGAAGTTCTTCGTCAGTAGGCGGACGGCCCCAGGTGCGCTCCCATAGAAGCGTCAGCCTTTCTACCTGTTCAACGGAAACGATGATGCTATCGCCGCGTTCATCTTCATTTCCAACATATGCATCGAATCCGAAGATCAGTGCTCCAGCTACAAGGAAGTGCACCAGCGGTTCACGCCACAGACGCCCAACTGAAGTAGTCATTACTCTACCAGCACCAAATCAGGTTGGTTCGTACCAGATCGGGGAAGAATAGGCCCGTTCCTGATTGATGAGCTCCGCATCATCCGGCAAATCCGTGCCGTAACGCACCACATCATAAGCTGTCCAGCGAGGTGTTGGAATCTCAATGGTCCGCACATAGTAGAAAGCTCTTTGCGACGGATCGAAATCCGGGTCGGTCCATACTGTTTCTAGTTGCGCCGCACCTATTGTGTTGGTCCAGCTTGGACCGGTCAGGTCAACAGTATTCCCGACAGCCGGTATCTTGCCGTTAGCATCCGGCTCGCGATTGTCGGACCACGCGACGTCATAAACGCGCTCTTGCGTTTCGCCTTCAGCGTCTACCCATCCCTTGATGATCTGTGTCCGGTCTAGATTAGCTCCGTCCGGGTCCATCACCGAGTGTACTAGGAAGGAGGGTGCCGCACCTTCGTCGCAGGCGGACACGTCGCCCCCCATCGGGACGCCCTTGGCATAGCCGCGCTCTGCGAAGTCTGCGGCCTGGGCATCTGTTGAATCAAAATCGCAGCCCGCAAAGAAGCGTAATTTGATGCGCGGCCCGGTCGTGGCATAGACCTCCTTGCGCATCATGGCATCAAAGATAGCCTCACGGGTGTTTTCAGTCGCCCAAACGGCCGCATAGCCGGATGCAAGATACTGCCACCCCAATCGCCGAATATCAGCGTTGCCATCGCTCTTTCGGTCAGCACGTGCGGCACCAGGTTCCACGCCTGTGTGTTTGCCGAAGAAATTATTTGAATCGCCTGTGGCGAGAGCCGTGTGCGAATCCGTGGATCCGATCATGCCCAGCTTGAAGGGGTTGACCCCGGTCTCCTCCTCAATCACCAAGCCGCGCTTCAGGGCCTCACGCACATAATCGCCAGACAACATCTCCGGCGTCTTGTTCCCCATGATATTGAGGTTCCCCTCTTCCCAGCCGGAATCGCCGTAGGATGCGAACTCATCGTTGGGAGACAGGAAGGGATGGGACTCCGAATCGCCTTTGATCTGGGTTGCCTCGACAATGGGCTCCCATCGCGCGCGCTGTGTTGCGTAGTCGGCATCTATTGCGGCGCCCTCAAAATCCACTAACGCAAACATGCGCCCGTTGGATAGGTTTGAGTTGTGCGGGATCGCGAGCACCTGACCGCCGGTATTGGCCTCATATTGTTCAAGCGCGGACCACAGGTCTTCTGGATCTTCGCTCACAGCCGAAGAAAACGGGAAGACATTGTTGGTGATCTCCGGTCCATCCCGGTAGACGACGACCCGGTGTAGGTTGTCGCCCTTGGGAACCGACGTGTATTCGTAGCCAACGAAGGCCGTGAACTTTCCTGGCTCATTGTATTGGTCGATCACGTCGCCACGGCTTTGCCATAGGTTCTTGAGGATGGGACCCATCACCTTGGGGTCACCCAGAATTTCCGGATTTGTACCCTTCGTATGACCATCGATGAGCTCAATGGTTGCCTTCACGGATTCCTGCCCGCCCGCCTGCATCATCCTGCTCCAACGCGCGAGCCTTGAATCCACCATCAAAGCTGGGTTTCCGTTGAAAATCTCGCGAGTCACGCCGAGCCCTTCCGCGTGATCAGCGATCACCAGAAAATCGAGCGGGCGAGACAGCTGCGCTTCAATTCCTGTTGTGGAGGTCACCGTGTCGCCGCGGGCGAATTTCAATGCGGCTTCCGGGCCAAGGCGCGCGCCGAATGCAAATGCATCCGCTGAATCGGCGGTATGAAGGTGGGTATCGCCCCAGAAGACCTTAGTTGGGAAGGCATCAGCGGAAGCCGGTGCCGCCGGTTCGGTCTCTATAACTACCGCCGTCTCGCTCTGTACAGCAGCCTCACTGGCCACAGCGGGCTCAGGCGAGCCTGAGGCCTCAGCATCCGCAGCACCATCAGAGCTGACTTCTCCACATGCCGCCAGCGCCAACGCGGCTGTCGACAGGACGAAAGCCCGAAAATTCCATAACGCCATTGTTCCCCCCGTGGCCTCTAACGGACCCCATTTTTAATGGGACACACTAACTCTTTTGGGTGATTGAGGGAAAGCCCAACTTGACGATGCGGCCCAACCACGCGTCGGTACGTTGACCGGTCGACAGGCCACCCCGTAGTTTGCACACCAAAGTCTCAGCATCTAAAAGGGACCAGCTCCATGGATGATTTGTTTGACCTGACAGGCAAGGTTGCCGCTATCACTGGCGGGTCTCGCGGGCTTGGTCGTCAGATGGCGCATGCATTTGCGAAGCGCGGTGCGGATATCGTGATCGCCAGTCGCAAGCTTGACGCTTGTGAGGCCGTTGCCGATGAGGTGCGCTCTCTGGGTCAGCGTGCCCTCCCCGTTGCACTCGACGCATCCAAGTGGGATGCGATGGATGCGTTTGCGGACAACATCTATGACAAGTGGGGCCGCATCGACATTCTGGTCAACAACGCGGGCAAGTCACCGGCTGTGCCGTCTCACGAAGTGACCGAAAAGCTATTCGATATGGTGGTCGACTTGAACTTCAAAGGACCATTCAGACTGGCTGCCAGCGTCGCGCAGCGCATGAAGGCGTCAGGCGGTGGCGTAATCATAAATGTCTCCTCCAGCGGCGCGCTGGTTCCTCTGCCTTGGGCCGTACCTTATTCAGGAGCCAAAGCCGCCCTGAATGCGGTGACCGTGTCATTGGCACGCGAGTATGGCCCCGACGTGCGGGTCAACACGATCTCGGCCGGCCCGTTTCTGACCGATATTTCAAAAGCGTGGAGCGAGGAAGCTCGCGAAAAGTCGGACAACTCACTTGAGCGGCCCGGCAAGCCGGAGGAGATCGTTACGACAGCGCTCTACCTTGCCAGCCCGGCATCCAGTTTCACAACGGGCGCCGTAATCCGCTGCGATGGTGGAATGGGGTAATGCGCCACATGATGGCGCGAGAAGGCAATTCTCGAAGGATTTCGCTGGTCGGAGTGGCAAGATTCGAACTTGCGACCCCCTCGTCCCGAACGAGGTGCGCTACCGGGCTGCGCCACACTCCGTAACCACGCGAAGGCGGGTTTATAGCGGGATGCAACCCGTGGCCGCAACCCCGAAGCAGCCGGTTCAACCATTGCGTTTTATCCGTGTCCAATGTGTGAGAAATGACCGTTGCGTGCCGCTTAAGCGGTCTTTATGTTCCGCCATTCGCGCTTCCAACAAAAGCGCCTGCTGGGGCGTCGCCAAGTGGTAAGGCAGCGGCTTTTGATGCCGCCATGCGCAGGTTCGAATCCTGCCGCCCCAGCCAGCCTTCCCAGTCTCCTTCAGCCCTCAGCACCGCATCCAATATATTCATTGAAATCAATGGGTTGTAAG
>JBHJJF010000198.1:0-5030 GCA_050042885.1 Candidatus Phaeomarinibacter sp. | reverse complement strand
CGTATGCGTGATCCAGGCGCCGATGGGGTAGTAGAAGATCAACAGCAGCGCCAGCGCGATGGCGATGCGGCGCAGCCAGACGCTTTCGATGTTGGGCACCCAGGACCGTTCGCCGGACTTTCCTGCAGGCGTGCCTACGGTGCTGCCAGTATCGCGATAGGTCCATTTGTTGCGCAGGGTTTGTGCGCCGTCGCGCGCCTTGTCGAGCATGCCCATTAAGGTGGCCTGGCCTCTTCATCTGGTGTCGGGACCCCGTATCGGAGCCACTTTTACATAAGAACGCCGGTAATTGGATCAAGGTGAGTGCTCAGGCGCCCACAAAGCCCACAATCGCCTTGGTTTCCTTCATGATCGGCTCAGCAATCGCCTCGGCCCGCTCGGACCCGGCCTTGAGCACACTCTCCAGATGGCCCGGATCGGCCTTCAGCCGCCGCAGTTCGTCGGAGACCGGGGCGAGTGTCGTCACGGCGAGTTCCGTCAAATCCTTCTTGAACTCGGAGAACTGGGCCCCGGCAAACCGGTCCACCACCGCAAGCTTTGGCTCCTGCGCCAGAGCAGCATAGATGCCGACAAGATTCTCCGCCTCCGGACGGCCTTCAAAACCGGCTTCTTCATCGGGAAGCGGTTCGGGGTCTGTCTTCGCCTTGCGGATTTTCTGGGCGATCGTGTCCGCGTCATCATCCATGTTGATGCGGCTGTTGTCGGACGGGTCTGACTTGGACATTTTCTTCGATCCGTCGCGCAAACTCATGACGCGCATGGCCGGGCCTTCGATCAGCGGCTCAGGCTGCGGGAAGAAGTCTTCCAGATTCGTCCGTTCACGGATGATATCCGCAAAATCATGGTTGAACTTCTGGGCAATGTCGCGGGCCAGTTCCAGATGCTGCTTCTGGTCGTCGCCCACAGGCACATGGGTTGCCTTGTAGACGAGAATGTCCGCCGCCATCAGGCTTGGATAGACATAGAGACCTGCAGACGCGTTCTCGCGATGCTTGCCGGCCTTTTCCTTGAACTGGGTCATGCGGTTCAACCAGCCGATGCGCGTCACGCAGTTGAACACCCACGCCATCTCCGCATGGGCCGCTACCTGGCTCTGGTTGAAGATGATGTTCTTGGCCGGGTCGAGACCGGATGCCAGATAGGCGGCGGTTACGCCGAGCGTGTTTTCGTGCAGCTCCTTGGGGTCCTGCCACAGCGTGATGGCGTGCATATCCACCACGCAATAGAGGCACTCATACTTATCCTGATAGTCGGCAAAGCGGCTCAGCGCGCCGAGATAATTGCCAAGGGTGAGTGCGCCCGTGGGCTGCACACCGGAAAACACACGTTCCTGGAAAGACATTTTTTCGACCTTGCTTCTTCAATCCCGGATGTGGACACCGGGCCCCTAGACTGAGGGGAGGCGCGTCTTATGGCGCGGCTGATCTAGCGCCGCAAGGCCTGCCTGATATCCGCGACCGTCGCTGCGCCGGTGATCTGGCACAGGAGCGCATAGACAAGCCCGCCCCCGGCGACCAGCGCACCGAGGGCCAGAATGCCCAGCGCCTCCGCCGTCCAGCCATTGGGCATCATCGCGGCTGCCGTCGGCCCCGCATAGGTGGCGGTTGCCCACAGCAGGCCGCCCATTGCGGCACTTGCGATGACGATCATCGGCAGGCGCTTTTTCAGGCGTTCGTCGGCTGCGTAATGGCCATTGGCCGCCAGCCGTCCCCACAACAGCCCGGCATTCACCCAGGCGGCCATGGAGGTGGCGATGGCGATGCCGACAAAACCGATCTGGTAAAACAGAATGAGTGAGCCCGAGATGTTCACCGCGATGCCCGCTGCCGCGAAGCGCATGGGCGTCACGGTGTTTTCCCGCGCGAAGAAGCCGGGCGAAAACACTTTGATCAATACGAAAGCCGGCAGGCCGACCGCGAAGGCTGCGAGCGCCATTTGAGTCTTGAGGGTGTCGGCTGCATCAAACGCCCCGCGCTCGAACAATGTCTCGATGATCGGGCCAGGAATAGCAATCAGCGCCGCCGCTGCGGGCAGGGTCAGCAGCATGGAGAACTCCATGGCCCGGTTCTGGGACCACATGGCCCCGCCTTCATCATCGGCCCGCAACCGCCGCGCCAGATCCGGCAGCAGCACAATCCCGATGGCGATGCCGATGACGCCCAGCGGCAGCTGGTACACCCGGTCTGCGTAATAGAGCCACGAGACGGCCCCGTCCTGAAGCGACGCAATGATCGTCCCGATCAGCAGGTTGATTTGCGCGATGCCGCCGGCGATGACACCGGGAATGCCCAGCACGACGAGACGCTTCACGCCCGGCGTCATCTTCGGCACCCGCAGACGCGGCATGAAGCCAGCTCTGTGTGCCGCCCAGACAAGCATGGCGAACTGCGCGAGGCCCGCCGCCGACACACCCCACACCAGCGCCAGACCTGCATTCTCGAAGTAAGGCGCGGCAAACAGCAGCGTGGCGATGAGGATGATGTTGAGCAGCACCGGCGCAAAAGCGGCGGCAGCAAATTTGCCCAGCGAGTTCAGGACGCCCGACAGCAACGCCACGAGCGACATGAACAGCAGATAGGGAAACGCGATCTGCGTGAACACCACCGCCATGTCGAACTTGTCCGGCGTGTCCGCAAAGCCTGGCGCGATCGCGTACATCAGCCAAGGCATGGCGAGCTGGGCGAGGGCTGTGAAGATCAGCAGCACGGTCAGCAGCACCGAGAATGCTTCTTCCGCAAACTGCTGCGCCGACTTGGCCCCCTCGCCTTCCAGCCGCTTGGCAAAGAGCGGCACAAAGGCCGAGTTGAACGCCCCTTCCGCGAACAGCCGCCGGAACAGGTTGGGAAACTTGAACGCCACAAAAAACGCGTCCGCCACCGGCCCGGTCCCCAGCACCGCCGCGATCAATATATCGCGCACAAAGCCAAGCACCCGGCTCATCATGGTCATGCCACCCAACGTGGCGAAGGATTTGAGCAGGTTCATGGGCTAAGGGATGCGGGGGTTTGTGGGCGAAGGCATGGCTAAGTCGCTGTAACAATTCTCCGGTCTGTACGCAGATGCTCCTTGCCAACCCGGATGATCATGCGTCCGTCACCTTTTTCCAACGCATATGCATATTCAAACTCAACGAAGTCCAAAACGGCTTCGAGTCTTTTTGCGGCACTTGGTTCAGAGCATCGCATCCAAATTCGACTTAGCTGTTTGAACCGTGTCTTTTGCCCATCGGGAATACGAGGTGCAATTTTCTGAAAGTCGCCATCAAAAGAGATTAGGACAGTTTCATGTTCCTCCGCGACAGTTGCCACCAAGGGATCTTGTGACCCTGGTGGCACATACTGCCGGATGTACTCCACGTCATGCCCATGCTTCTTGAGCATTCGTAGTACAGATTGAGGAACGTTTTCGTCGAGTAAGAAACGCATAGTTCTAAACTATGCACTACCTCACGCACTTTTTGCGAGTTGTTCTTCGTATTTTAGGGCCGCTCGAACATCTTTCTTTGTGAGCGACGGGTATTCGCTGATTATTTCGTCTACAGAGTAACCGGCTTCGTAGTAGCGGCGCACAGAAGCGGTGGGGATTCTGGTTCCTGCGACAACAGGAGAATTTCGGGCCACGAACTTGTGCCGTTCCACTTTGCACCGATCTGCTGATGACCGAACTGAAAGTTTGTGGACAGCCGCTTTGACATCATCAATTACGTTGATGATGGGCAGCATTGCCAGCTGACCATCCCAAACACCCTCAACCTCTGTAGTGCCGGGGTGCTGAAAGTAGACCTGCTTCTTAACGACATAAAGCTTAGTGTCCGCCCAATGTTTGTAGCCTTTTCGGATAAGCTCTTTTGCGACCTTCTTCAGTTCCTGAACAGACACCCTATGGTCGTTCCTGAGGACTGAGATTGTCTTGAGACCCACAACATCTCGGAAGGAGTAAACGCGGCTGTATGGCCTGCTGCGATCATCATAAGCGTAGCGTGGCTGGAAAAACCCAGCGCGATCCCATGACCGGAGCTGACCTCGCGTCAGCCCAGTCAGACGACACACATGGTCCTCGCCAAATACTTCTATGGTCACTTCTTTTTTGGACACCAGTTCACTCCGACCCCACTAAGGGGTGCTCGGATTCTAGAGGTAATCAGGCTGCCAAACAATCTCGGGGTGTAATCAATTGTTTTATTCAGCAGCTCCTTTAAGCCGCTTTGTCCGCGCGGCCCGCGCCTTTTTCCCCGTCTCCCGCGCGGCTTCGCGCCGTTTCTGGCGTTTCTGGACGCGTTCTTCGACGTCTTCGGGCCTTGGGCTGAGGCGGGAGTTGATGGCTGAGAGGAGGCCGGTTGTGACCGCTTCCTTCTTGCCGTCCTGGACGACCTGGCCGCCGGCGACGTCTTTTACATAGAACACGTCGACGATGCGTTCGCCGTAGGAGGCGATGTGGGCGGACGTGCTGGTCAGGTTCAGGTGGAACAGCGCACGGGTCAGGTCGTAGAGGATGCCGGGGCGGTCCAGCGCGTTCACCTCAATCAACGTGAAGCGGTCTGAGGCGGTGTTGTCGATGATGACCTGCGGCTCGATTTCAAAGGCCTGCTGGCGGCGGGTGCGCTTACGCTCGCGGGCGATGGTTTCCTTCGGCAGGGTCTGCCCACGCAGGTTTTTCTCGATCAGCTCTTTCAGGCGCGCCACGCGGCGGGCCTCGTCCACCACCTTGGAATTGTCGGACTGGACCCAGAAGGTATCCAGCGCCATGCCGTCGGCGGTGGTGAAAATCTTGGCGTCGACGATGTTGGCGCCGGTCATGTCCACGGCACCTGCGATGCGCGAAAAGAGCCCCGCATGGTCCGGCGTGAAGACGGTGATCTCGGTGGCTTCGTCATCCAGCAGCGGCGTGACGCCGATTTCCAGCACCGCATCTGTGCCATAGGATTCGTCCGCGCCGGCCATCAGTAGGGCATGGCGTTCCTGGGTATCAGGCTCAACGACCACCCAGTAGCTGTCCGTCTGCCGGACACCAAGCGCTTCGACCTTTTCCAT
>JBHJJF010000197.1:0-15674 GCA_050042885.1 Candidatus Phaeomarinibacter sp. | reverse complement strand
AGGCACCCCGTCCCACCGATCCGGCAGATCGCGCAGCATGATTGATCCAAGAATACGATCGCCGTTTGCGAGGCCCTCGCCGCTAGCGGACATACCCGCCACAGGCAGATGAACGAGCTCAATTTCTCGGGTGCCGCCGCCAACAATGTGCGACCGCTTTATTGTGACGCTCCCACAGGGGTGCGCATGGAGAGCCCGGAACCCGACCAAATCGTCATCGCGTTCTTCCGGACCCAGAAGATCAATCAGATTCATACCGGTAAGATCAATGCCAATGGCAGCTGACAACGCACTACCCAACACACGGATGCGGAGATCGTCCGGCCCCTCCCAGCTGAGATAGCGCGAATAGGGCAGCAGTTCACGAAAATCGGCCGGGTTGATCTGGGAGGTATCCGGCATGGAATTGGCGCCTCGGGTGCCGTGCCAGTAAGCGAGCATCTCGCGCCCGACATGGGTCAGCGTCATATCCTCCGACACTGAAGGCAGTGAGCCGGTCTGACCGGAGAAGGCCGTTTTCACGGATCGCACATGGTCAGGGTCAAAGGCAGGCTGCGACCAGGAAGGAAGAGTCTCTCCAGAGCCGCCGTCCTGCATCTACTCACTCCACCACCAGATCAGTCCTGGGACCACCAAACGCGTGGAGGGAGGTTAGCGCAAGAACGTTACGTGTTCATTGAATCGAAGAACTCGTCGTTCGATTTGGTCTGCTTGAGTTTGTCGAGCAGGAACTCGATGGCATCTGTCGTGCCCATCGGGTTCAGAATACGCCGCAGCACATACATCTTCTGCAGCACCTTCTTGTCGACCAGCAGCTCTTCCTTACGCGTACCGGACTTGAGAATGTCCATGGACGGGAACGTCCGCTTGTCGGCAACCTTGCGATCAAGCACGATTTCCGAGTTGCCGGTGCCCTTGAACTCTTCGAAGATCACTTCGTCCATCCGGCTGCCGGTATCAATCAGCGCCGTCGAGATGATGGTCAGCGAACCGCCTTCTTCGATGTTGCGGGCCGCACCAAAGAACCGCTTGGGCCGTTGCAGCGCATTGGCATCCACACCACCGGTCAGCACCTTGCCGGACGACGGCACCACCGTGTTGTAGGCACGGCCAAGGCGGGTGATGGAGTCGAGCAGGATCACGACGTCGCGGCCATGTTCCACAAGACGCTTGGCTTTCTCGATGACCATCTCCGCCACCTGGACGTGGCGCACCGCCGGCTCATCAAAGGTCGAGGACACAACCTCCCCCTTCACCGAGCGCTGCATGTCGGTCACTTCTTCGGGACGCTCATCAATCAGCAGCACGATGAGATAGCACTCAGGATGGTTGGCCGCGATCGAGTGGGCGATGTTCTGCAGCAAAACGGTCTTACCGGTGCGCGGCGGCGCGACGATCAGCGCACGCTGGCCTTTGCCCAGCGGCGACACGATGTCGATCACCCGGGACGACTTGTCCTTGATGGTCGGGTCTTCCACTTCCATCTTGCGGCGCTCATCGGGATAGAGCGGCGTCAGATTGTCGAAGTGGACCTTGTGCTTGGCGGCATCCGGGTCTTCGAAATTGATGGTGTTGACCTTGAGCAGCGCGAAGTAGCGTTCGCCATCTTTCGGGCTGCGGATATCGCCTTCAACCGTGTCGCCGGTGCGCAGCGAGAAGCGGCGGATTTGCGACGGGGAGACATAGATATCGTCGGGGCCGGGCAGATAGTTCGCGTCCGGTGAGCGCAGGAAGCCGAAGCCGTCCTGCAGCACTTCCAGGACGCCTTCGCCGATAATATCGACATCCTTTTCCGCCATGTTTTTCAGAATGGCGAACATCAGCTCCTGCTTGCGCAGGGCACTTGCATTCTCGACCTCATATTCTTCAGCGGTAGCGAGCAGCTCCGTGGGGCTTTTGGCTTTGAGGTCGGCGAGTTTTACAGGATCCATCGGGTCTTCTTTGAAACTTTGGCTTACGCCTCCCCGCGGACTTGGCGGATGAGGCAGAACGGGGATGGGCAACGGCCTGCCGTGCGGCAAACAACGCCCTGAGTGGGAAAAATCCTATTGGCCGCACAGAGCGGCAATCCGGCAACGTCTTTGCTCTTCAAACTGACCGCTTGTGGCGCGGTCATGACATCAGCTTCGGTATGGATTTGTGAGGAGGTAGGTCATTCTCAGGACACGAAATTGGGATGGACCCCAACAACCGCAACCAGAAAATGGTGAAAGTGAATTTGTCTAACGGTCGGATTTAGTCAGATTTGCCAGTCAGCCAAAGCGGCCAATGACAAAAACGTCCGGATGACGTTGTGGACAATATCTCTATCGACAGGCGAAAGCTTACCGGAATCCGCGCAAAAGAGCAAAGCCATAAAGATGGCGGCTATCTCCTTCGGGCGATAAAGCCAGCTAGAACGGCTTCACGATCACCAAAATGACTATGAAAATGGTGGCGACCGGTCCGATCTCATTGATCATGCGGAAGAACTTTTCCGTTTTAGGTCGTTCATCGCGCTCGAACTTTTTGCGCCAGCCCGACAGCATCCCGTGCAGTGCGCTCAACCCCACAACGAGCGAGAGTTTGGCATGCAGCCAGCCTGCCTGACCAAAGCCCTCAAGGCCGGGATACAGCGTAAAGACAAGTAGGATGCCAAATATCCAGGCCGCAATCATCGCCGGATTGATGATGATGCGCATCAACCGCTGCTCAGCGGATTTCATCGTTTCCGACATCTCGGAGCCGACAGCGGACGGATAGTGATAGACGAAGAGCCGCGGCAGCATATACATGCCCGCCATCCAGAAGATCACCGAGATGACATGCAGAGCCTTGATCCACAGATAATATTCCGCCACCGGTTTTCTCCCTGATTTTTGGTCTTATGCAGCCGTCCTAGCCGGACATTTGCCGCACGTAGCCGGACAGATACGTGTCCCTCCTACAGGTGCAACACCCTCGCCCGCCGCGAGAACAGCCTTTTTCAGCGCCTCGACATAGTGGGGATTGGTGCCAAGCGCAGGCACCCGCTTATAGGACACAACGCCCGCTTTTTCTGCCAGCTCGCCATACTCAATATCAAGCTCGACCAGTGTCTCCGAGTGTTCGGACACAAAGGCGATCGGTACCACGACAAGTGACTTGCCTTCCTTGCCCGCCCGCTCGATTTCATCTTCCGTCGATGGCCCGATCCATTCCAGCGGTCCCACGCGGCTCTGATAACAGGTCACATAGTCCAGATCAGGCTGGGCGAGCGCGGCAACGGTTGCTGCAACGGTCTGTTCGACTTGCCACTGATAGGGGTCACCGCCATCCACCACCTTCTTCGGCAGCCCATGCGCGGAGAACAATATGCGGGTGTTGGGGTCTTTGGTGAACGGTGCGAGCATATCTGTGTGCGCCGCCACAAATATACGGTCTGTCGGATAACAACAGACGGTTTTGGTGTGCACCGCAAAACCCTCAACCTTGGCCTGCTTCTCCCAGTCAAGAACTGACGACCCCGTGGTCGTTGTCGAGAATTGCGGGTAGAGCGGCAGCAACGTCACTTCATCCGGCCCAAATGCCTTGAGATCCGCCAACGCTTCCGCCGCAAACGGATGCCAGTAGCGCATGGCAATCACGACCTTGAACTCATCCCCGGGGCTGGCGGCCTGAAGCGATGTTTCCAATGCATTCGCCTGGGCCTGGGTCAGCTCCAGAAGCGGAGACTTGCCACCGATGTACCCGTAGATCTCCTGCGCCACCGGCGCCCGGCGGGTCGAAATCAGCTTGGCAACGAGCCACCGCAACGGCTGCGGCAGACCGATAATCGCCTTGTCGTTGAAAAGATTGAACAAGAACGGCTGCACGGAGTCCGGTTTGTCCGGCCCCCCCAGATTAAAGAGAACAACAGCACGCTTCATCGGTTTCTCACCCGTTCAACAAGCAGCGCCACATGCTCCGGCGGCGTCTGCGGGACAATTCCGTGGCCAAGATTGAAGATGAAGGGCTTCCCGGCGAAAGCCTCGATGATCTCATCGATCGCCTCCAGCATCCGATCACCACCGGCGACAAGCAGAAGCGGATCCAGATTGCCCTGGCAGACCGTCTTATCGCCCAGCTCAACC
The DNA here is from genome assembly GCA_050042885.1 of Candidatus Phaeomarinibacter sp. Classification (GTDB taxonomy): domain Bacteria; phylum Pseudomonadota; class Alphaproteobacteria; order CGMCC-115125; family CGMCC-115125; genus Pyruvatibacter. Next base: position 11,583 of record JBHJJF010000197.1, on the reverse strand, counting down.
ACAGCCCAAGATAAGGGCACCGCCGGATCAAGCCCAACAGCATCCACACCTGTTTCAGTCACATAGCGCGGCAGCAGTAGCCCTGCCCCCTTCGGGAAGCCAATGATCGGCACAGTGACCCCAAGAGCCCTCAGCCGCGCTACGAGAGCCTTTGTCGGGGCGATGGACCACCGCGCGAATTCTTCTTCCGGCAGAACGCCAGACCAGGTGTCGAACAGCTGAAGGACATCGGCTCCGGCTTCCACCTGACGCTTGAGATAATGCGCCGTCGCCTCCACCAGCACATCCATCAAAGCTTCAAACGCCTCACGCTGCTGATAGGCAAACAGCCGCGCCGGCGCCTGATCCGGTGTGCCACGACCGGCGATCATGTATGTCGCCACGGTCCATGGCGAACCGGCAAAGCCGATCAGATCGGTTTCAACTGGGAGCGACGACCGCAGAATAGAGACCGTCTCATAGATCGGGGAAAGTGCGTCCGCCGCGCCATCCACGTCGAGAGCCGCAATCGCCTTGCCGTCTTCCAGGGGCTCAAGGCGGGGGCCTTCCCCGGTTTCAAACCAAAGCTTCTGACCAAGCGCCTGCGGGATCAGCAGGATGTCAGCAAACAGGATGGATGCGTCGAACCCAAAGCGTCGGATCGGTTGCAGGGTCACTTCACTGGCAAGCTTTGGATCAAAGCACAGATCCAGGAATCCGCCCGCCTGCTCACGTGTTGCCCGATACTCAGGAAGGTACCGACCTGCCTGCCGCATGAGCCAGACAGGGGGCGGAGACATCACGTCTCTCTTGATCGCCTTGAGAAGCCGTCCATCTGGTCTCATCGCTTGAGACGATTTGGGATTGCGCGACACGTCACTCTTCCAAACTAAGATTCTTATTAAATAGATGAGGATAGTAGGTGGCAGGAATAACGGGGATGATCGCCTCGTCCCCGGGTCATGCAGAGATATAAACCGGATCGCAGCTTGACCCATAGGTCTTGCATGAAAGACCTGTGGGCAGAAGCCTGATTGCCAGCCAGATTAGGCAAATGAAACACGGGGAAAACCGGATCAAGTGACGCAACCATAAGGTCGTTACCCCCACAATCCCCGGTTTCAGACAGTCAGCCACCGAGCTTCGTCCACAGACTCATGGTTTGGCCGTTAACACTTCATTAACCCTTGTGATTCACAGGCCCAGTAGCGAATCGAGATTCTGTCCCCACAAGTCCGCCAGCAGATACGAGTTATCCCGCCCCTCAAAATCGCTTCCTCAGGGTGTGATGTCCCCATTGCCAGCTGCCCGTGGGACCGCTAACCACACACAGCACCCGTTCCACCAAAAGGCCCTTCTTTCATTGACCACGCCCACAGACAGCAAATCGTTCTTCCACCTGCATCTGGTCTCCGACTCGACAGGTGAAACGCTGAACGCTGTCGCCAAGGCTGCCGTTGCCCAGTTCGAGATGGTGCATCCGGTGGAACACATCTATGCGCTGGTGCGCGGGCCCCGTCAGCTCGACCGGGTATTGCGCCAGATTGAGGCCTCACCAGGCATCGTCATGTTCACCATGGTCAACGACAAGCTCCGCCGCGAGCTCGAAACCCGCTGTCGGGATTTGCAGATCCCCTGCATTGCGGTCCTCGATCCGGTGATGCAGGTACTCGGCGCCTACCTAGGAACCGAACGGACCGAAAAGCCTGGCTCTCAGCACACGCTGGCTGCTGAATATTTCAGCCGCATCGAAGCCCTCAACTACACGATGGCCCACGACGACGGACAGAACCTTGATAATCTTGAGGAGGCGGACATTGTCCTCGTCGGCGTAAGCCGCACGTCAAAAACGCCGACCTGCATGTATCTCGCGAACAGGGGCATCAAGGCTGCGAACTATCCGCTGGTACCTGAAATCCCTGTGCCGCCGCAGATCGAGGCCCTTGAGAGCCCGTTGGTGGTTGGTCTCATTGCATCACCGGAACGGTTGATGCAGATCCGCCGTCAGCGCCTGCTGTCGCTAAAGGAAGATTCTCAGACGGACTATGTTGATCTTGATCTGATCCGCAGCGAAGTAACGGCTGCCCGCCGTCTCTACGCGCGCCATGGGTGGCCGATCATTGACGTAAGCCGCCGATCAATTGAAGAAACAGCTGCCGCCATTCTTAATCTGCATACGGAGCGTCTGGCTCCATCAGACTAACTTCCCATACGTGTGAGACCCCATGCCGCAAACAGCACCCGCCATCATTCTTGCTTCCGGATCTGCGGTGCGCGCCAACCTCATGCGCGGCGCGCACATCCCGTTTGAGATTGTGCCGGCAGACATCGATGAAAGCATTTTGAAGCGTGAACTGGAGGCCAGCCCCGCTGCTGAGGAAGAACACGGGGCGGGTCCGGCAATAGCCTCTGCTCTGGCAAGGGCCAAAGCCGAAATTGTGTCTGCCACACACCCCGACGCACTCGTCATTGGCGCGGACCAGGTCATGACACTGGGCAAGACCTGCTACGATAAGCCCAAGGACATGAAAGAGGCGCGGACACGCCTGCAGCAGTTCCGCGGTAAGCCCCATTTGCTGCACGGCGGCGTGGCGCTGGCCCAGGGCGGCCAAACCATCTGGGACTTCTATCAGCCGTCGCACCTCACCATGCGCAATTTCTCCGATGCTTTTCTGGACCACTATTTGGAAACGGCTGGCGAGGACATTCTGAAGAGCGTCGGCGCTTATCAGCTTGAGAGTATTGGCGCGCAGCTCTTTGAAAAAATCGACAGCGACTATTTCTCTATCCTGGGTCTGCCGCTCCTGCCTCTCATGGCTGAACTGCGGCGGGTTGGAGCGCTTGTCGAATGAGTGAACCAGATGTCCCAAACACAGGACCGCGAAAAGTCTGTGTAATCGGCTGGCCGGTCGAGCATTCCCGCTCGCCAACAATCCATAACACCTGGCTTGAGCGACACGGACTTGACGGCGCGTACACCAAACTCGCCGTGAAGCCGGAAGAGCTTCTGGATACGCTGCGTTATCTCCCCAATCTGGGGTTTCGCGGCGCTAACGTCACCGTGCCGCACAAGGAAGCAGCGTTTGAAGCACTGCAGCCGTATGTGGATGCGCCAGCTGAACGTCTTCAGGCCGTCAACACGATTTACAGCCACCCGGACACCGGCGAGATACGCGGCACCAATACGGACGGCATCGGCTTCTGGACGCACCTCATTCAATCCGTACCCGGATTCACCGGCAAGACCGCCGTAGTCCTCGGCGCTGGTGGTGCTGCGCGCGCCGTCGTGGACGCGCTTGAAACCGAAGGCCGCATGAAAGTGCGTCTGGTCAACCGCACCGTGGCGCGTGCGGCCAGCATGGTTTCCGACATCGACGCCAAGGCGCCGGTCTATGGATGGGATCAGGTGTCGGCAGCCCTTGAGGGTGCAGACCTCCTGGTCAACACAACAACGTTGGGCATGGAAGGTCAGGCACCCCTCACCGTCGACCTTTCGCCTTTGCCCGATGACGCGGTTGTCTACGACATTGTGTATGTCCCTCTGGAAACCCCGCTGTTGACCCAGGCGCGCGCGCAGGGCCTCAAGACGGTGGACGGATTGGGCATGCTTCTCTGGCAGGCGGCGCCCGGTTTTACGAAATGGTTTGGCGTTGATGTGAGCGCCGCCGATGTCGCCGCTGCCCGCACGCTCATTGAGGCTGACCTCAGTACAAAGGAAAAAAGCTGATGCTGCTTGTCGGACTCACTGGGTCTATCGGCATGGGAAAATCGGAAACCGCTAAGATGTTTTCAAAGCTGGACATCCCGGTTTACGACGCCGATGCCGCTGTCCATGCGATCTACGAAAAAGGTGGTGGTGCTGTTGAGCCGCTGCGCACAGAGTTTCCCGATGCAATTGTGGATGATGCGGTCGACCGGGCGAAACTGTCCAAGCTCGTGTTGGACAACAAGGACGCGCTGAAAAAACTCGAAGGCATCGTTCACCCGCTGGTCGGCGCAACGCAGCTCCAGTTCCTCAAAGATGCACATGATGCCAAGGCACCGATGGCGGTTCTGGATATTCCATTGCTCTATGAGACCGGCGGCGAAGCGCGGGTTGATGCGGTGGTGGTCGTTTCAGCTCCCGCCGATATACAGCGCGCCCGCGTGCTGGAACGGCCCGGCATGACGGCAGAAAAATTTGAGCAGATTCTCGCCAAGCAGGTGCCGGACGCAGAAAAACGCGCCCGCGCCGATTTTGTGGTTGAGACTGACAAGGGCCTCGAACATGCTTTTGAGCAGGTCGAGCGAATCACCAAAGAGCTGAAATCCTGGGAACCGAAAGTTCTCAAGGAGCGGCTTGGATAGACTTCGCCGACTGATCTGTTCCGGCGCTGCATTGGGGAATGTTGTGCTGCACATTTGATTGGGACCGCCCGCGAGGCGGAGCGTCACGTCCATGCGCGAAATTGTTTTTGATACGGAAACCACCGGCTTCAAACCGTCTGAAGGTCACAGGCTGGTGGAAATCGGCTGCGTCGAACTCTTCAACCATGTGCCGACGGGTGAGACGTTTCACACCTATGTAAACCCTCAACGGGATATGCCGGAGGGCGCCTTCGAGGTTCATGGCCTGTCGGAACAGTTCCTGTCAGACAAGCCGTTGTTTGAAGACGTGGCAGATGGATTTCTGGAGTTTGTCGGTGACGCGCCTCTTGTGGCGCACAACGCCAGCTTTGATATGACCTTCATCAACGCCGAATTGGAAATGGCCAACAAGCCAACCCTGCCGGACGAGCAGTCGATCGACACGCTCCAGATTGCGCGCAAGCGGTTTCCCGGTGCTCAGGCGTCTCTTGATGCGCTGTGCCGCCGGTTCAACGTCGACAATTCTTCTCGCGAAAAGCACGGCGCCCTTCTTGATGCGGAACTGTTAGCGGAAGTCTATCTGGAGCTCATCGGGGGGCGTGAGCCTGGGCTGGTCCTCGAAGAAAAACGAGTGGCCGCGGCAGCATCTCAAACAGCGGCATCCAGCTCACCGCGCCGCGCCCGCGCTCAGCCTCTTGCCTCATTGCTGACCGAGGAAGAGCGCGCTGCCCACCGCAGCTTTGTGGCCGAAATCGGCGAAGAGGCTTTGTGGTTGAAAGATGCGGCGAACTAGAGCGGTGCGCTACGCGTCACCTGCGGGCTGATTCGGCTGCTGGCCTGCCTGTTGTTCAGCCTGAGCCTGTTCCAGGCGCTGGCGATACAGGGCGGCAAAATCAATCGGATCGATCATCAATGGCGGGAAGCCACCGTCGCGTGTCAGGTCTGCAATCACACGACGCGCAAACGGGAACAGAATACGCGGGCACTCGATCAGCAGCACCGGCTGTAGGCTCTGCTCGGGAATGTTTTCCAGCCGGAAGACGGCCCCATAGACAAGCTCAACAAGAAATACCTGCGTGCCGTTGACCTTGGCATCGGCCGTCATGCGCAGTTCGATTTCGTAGTCGCTGTCTTTCTGGCCCGGGACACGCACGTCAACGGAGACGTTGATCTGGGGGGCTTCATTGCTGAAGCCACCCGGCGCGTTCGGGTTTTCGAACGACAGATCCTTGATGTACTGGCCAAGAATCCGGATCTGCGGCGCCTGAGGCTGGGCCCCATCGCCTGCACCATTAGCGGCACCGTTTGCGTCAGCAGCAGAAGTATCGGACATGGATGTTTGGCCTTGAAATTGGATCGATCAGGGTGGGCGTAGAATGTCAGGGCGGTGGCTAACATGCCCCCTGCCCCATCGCAAGCAACAGCACGTCTTGGTGGCAGGCCGGTCCGAAGTCCCAAAAGTGGTTACTTGTCCCGCCAGGGGCTGTCTTTTGCACCCGTCTTGGACCCCGTGTCGTCGTCGCCTTCGATGACACTGCCCTCAATCGTCGTCCCAGGCGCCCCGTCAGCAGGATCATTCGCAGCATTCGGCGGTGTGGCTGGTGCGCGGCTCGCGTCCTGCCACATCTCGCTTTCATCGGCATAGTGCATGCCGGATCCCGACATATGACCTGACATGTGAAAAGACCCACTGCGTTTGGCCCGCTCAACAAGGCGGCTGCGCAGAGCGCTGCGGACCTGCGGAATGAACAACGAAAAGCCGATGACGTCGGTCAGAAAACCGGGCGTGAGCAGCAGGCCGCCGGCGAAGACAAGGAACATCCCGTCAAACGCCTGTTCAACGGGCATTTCGCCGCGTTGCAGTTTCGCCTGCGCCGTCTTTGCCGTGGACAATCCCTGTCGGCGCAGCATCCACGCGCCCAGAAAAGCCGTTCCAATGACCACCGCTATGGTCGCCGGTGTCCCTATGGCGCCGCCGACTTCAATGAAAAGGGCGATTTCGATCAGCGGAATGCCGATAAAGGCCAGAAGGAGATAAAAAAACATTCACTCTCCAAGTGTGTGGATGTCAGGTGCCAAAGTCGTGAGAAAACGCAGGGCTGGCGCGCGTCTTCTGCTACCCTACCTTACCTAGGTAAGCATGCGACCGTCGCTGGACCAGAGTAAGGCGCAAAAGCTATGCTGACCCGAGTACCCGGCGGAGGACAAGCATTCGCCCGACGCGACTGCCCGCCTCATGCCCCAACCCACGAAAGCCGTGATCCGATTATGACCGCCGAAACCCTGATCAATCTTCTGTTTCTTGCCATTGCGGTGGTGGTGTTTTTCAGGCTGCGCTCCGTTCTTGGCAAGCGCACGGGGAATGAGCGTCCACCCCATGACCCCTATTCAACAGGTCCCTTCGAGCGGCGCCAAAAGGATGATGGCGCAGAGAACGGCGACGTGGCGCGCGATGGCGACGACAATGTCATTCGCCTGCCCGGTGCAGACAAAGCCGGTGCAGAGCAGCCTGCGGCGGACCCGGCGCAGCGCCCGGCCTATGCAGCCGAAGGGTCCGCCTTGGCCAATGGCCTTGCTCAGATTGAGCTGGCGGACGGCACATTTACACCCGAAAGCTTCCTCGATGGAGCCGGCAAGGCGCATGAGATGATTGTTACAGCGTTTGCTGCCGCGGATCGCGACACCCTCCGGCAGCTTCTGGATGAGGGCGTCTATCGCGACTTTGAGGCCGCCATTGAGGACCGCGAGGTTGAGGGCCGCACTCTTGAGCAAAGCTATGTGGGCCTGTCATCGGCCGACATCACGGAGGCCGAACTCGAAAACGGCCATGCACGTGTGACCGTGCGCTTTGCCAGTGAGATTGTGTCAGCCCTTCATGCTGCCAATGGCGATATCGTCGATGGCAGCCCGGAGGCAGTGCGCCAGGTGGTGGATGTGTGGACCTTCGAACGGGACACCAAGGCCCGCGATCCGAACTGGAAGCTCGTCGCAACAGGTGGCAACTAATCCGATCGGCACCGTGGGGAGATGGCCATGCCCACCTCAACCCCAGGTCATCGTGCGGGACAGTCACGCGGCGTCTACGCGCTGGTCGTCACTACCGCTTTGGCCGGTATGGCCCTACTCGCCGGGCTCGTATGGCTGATGACCGATGAAGAGCCGACCCAGCAGCTTGTTCTGCTTGAGACAGACTTTACCGCCCTCAAGGGCTGGGAGGCAGATGACCACGCCCAGGCCCTGGCTGCCCTTCGCCAATCCTGCCTGATTTTGCAGCGGATTCCGGCCCAACGGTCCCTGCGGGGCGACCCCCGCCTGGGTCTGACCGCCGGCGATCTGCATCAAGTCTGCAAAACGGCGGAAAACGCGGATCTTTCAAACGCCCGCGCTTTCTTTGAGAGCAACTTTGTGCCGTTCCATATCCGGAATGGAACGGAGAAAACCGGACTAATGACGGGCTATTTCGAGCCCGAAATGAAAGGGTCCCGTACTCGCAGCGAGACACACCCCGCCTCTGTCCTGGCCCGGCCAGAGCGGCTGGTGTCGGTAGAACTGGGCGATTTCCGCGAAAGCCTGCGCGGTCAGCGCATCGCGGGGCAGGTCGAAAACGGCAGATTGGTCCCCTTTGCGGACCGCTCCCAGATCGCTGGGGGCGCCTTGGACGGGGAGGGCCTGGAGCTGATCTGGCTGCCCTCGCAGATCGATGCCTTCTTTCTTGAGATTCAAGGCTCGGGCCGGGTAGTTCTGCAGGATGGCCCCGACGCCGGCACGGTCATACGCTTGTCCTACGCCGGCCAGAACGGACACCCCTACACGCCCATCGGTAGGCCCTTGATTGACCGCGGTCATATCCCCCGCGAGGAGATGTCCATGGCCGCCATCCGCACGTGGCTCGAGGCCAACCCGGAGGAGGCTCAGGAGGTGATGAACCTCAATGCCTCGTTCGTCTTCTTCACCGAACTGGCCGTCGAGCACCCCGAGCTCGGGCCGCCAGGTGCCCAGTCGGCTCTCCTGACCCCCCATCGCAGCATTGCCGTCGACAGAAAGCACCACGCACTGGGTTTGCCCTTCTGGTTTGAGCTCGAAAACCCGTCTGCGGCCAATCCTGAGGGTCCGATTCGCCGGTTGATGATGGCGCAGGACACCGGCGGGGCCATTCGGGGCCCCGTTCGGGCCGATTACTTTGCGGGAGTGGGCGACACAGCCGGCAACATTGCCGGACATATGCAGGACCAGGGGGCTCTGACCATGCTCCTGCCCCATGCGGCCGCCGAGCGTGCCCGGAATATCACATGGTAAAGGCAATGGACTCAAAGATTCGCCCGCTGCCGGAATGGTCCACCATGTGCGGATTCGCGAGGCGCGAAAACACACCCGTTACAACAACCAAAGCTTTGAGAAGCGTGGTCTGCTGACATGGCAAAACGACGCCCTCAGCGTGGGCTTGAGGCCTCAGAACAGCAGCTCTGGAAGAAAGTGACGGACGCGGTGACCCCCCTTTCGGGCCACCAGGACATGTCCGAGCTGCTGAAAGTGGAAAAACCCAAGCATAAAGTTCCGGGATCGAAACAAAAAAAGGTGGCCAAGTCACCGGCGGCACAGCCGTCCTTCGTGCCCCATGTGCACGTCAAAAAACCCACAAAACTGCCAGATCCCCATGATGCCGGGACCCTGGATGGCGGCCTGCAGCGTAAGTTGCGCCGTGGCAGAATTGATCCCGACGCCAAGATTGACCTACACGGCCTCACTCAGGCTCAGGCGCACCAAAGACTGCGGGCCGACCTGCCCCGTCACCGGAGCAACGGCGTGAGATGTTTGTTGGTGGTCACCGGCAAGGGGTCAGCCTCTGCCGTCGCCCGCCACACACTCCATGGCAACGACATTTCTCACACGCCAGAACGCCGAGGTGTGTTGCGCGACAACCTGCCCCGCTGGCTGGCGGACGCAGAATTCCGGCCACATGTGGCCGCGGTCCGTCCCGCCCATCCACGCCATGGCGGCGGTGGGGCGTTTTATGTCTGGCTACGGCGTCAGCGTTAGACCGTTCAGGATTCGCGCGGGGCGAAAATCGATACGCCCCCGAATCAAGTCAGTTTCAGTAAAAGATTAGCGGACTCGTAAGGCGCACGGTGTGGCCGGATTCGCGCCTGGCGATAAAGCCCAAAGCAAAAGCCCGCAGCCTGGAGCCTAGAGAATGAACTTCTGCAGATCCGCGTTCTTCGCCAGGTCACCGATGCGGCTTTCAACGTAAGCGCGGTCAACGCTGATCGTCGCGCCTGATGCATCCGTGGCCTCAAAGCTGATCTCGTCGAGCACCCGCTCCATCACCGTGTGCAACCGGCGCGCGCCAATGTTCTCGACGGTCCCGTTTACTTCCGTGGCGATATCCGCGATGGCGTCGATGCCTTCCTCGGTGAAATCGAGAGACACTTCTTCCGTACCCATCAGCGCGACATATTGTTTGACGAGGCTGGCTTCAGGCTCCGTGAGAATGCGCTTGAGGTCGTCGCGCGTCAGGGCATTCATCTCGACGCGGATCGGCAGACGCCCCTGCAGCTCCGGCAGCAGGTCCGACGGCTTGGCGATGTGAAACGCACCCGACGCAATGAACAGAATATGGTCAGTCTTGATCTGCCCGTGCTTGGTCGAAACCGTCGTGCCTTCGATCAGCGGCAGCAGATCCCGCTGCACCCCTTCGCGGCTGACGTCAGCACCCTGGCGTTCTGACTTGGCGCACACCTTGTCGATTTCATCCAGGAAGACGATGCCGTTGTTTTCAACCAGGCTGATGGCTTCACGGGTCACCTGCTCATCGTCCAGCAGCTTGTCGCTTTCGTCCTGGATCAGCACTTCGTAGCTGTCACGCACCTTCAGCCGCCTGGGCTTCGTGCGGCCGCCGAAGGCCTTGCCCAGCATGTCATTGAGATTGATCATGCCCACATTGCCGCCTTCGGGCATGCCGGGAATGTCCATCATCGGCATCCCGCCGGTATCGCGGACTTCCAGGTCGATCTCCTTGTCGTCCAAGAGCCCGTCGCGCAGCTTCTTGCGGAAGCTCTCGCGCGTTGCCTCGCTGGCGCCGGTGCCCACAAGGGCATCCAGAACGCGTTGTTCTGCAGCGCTATGGGCCGATGCTTTTACATCTTCCCGCTTGAGCTCGCGCACCATACCGATGGCTGCCTCCACCAGGTCGCGCACGATCTGCTCTACGTCGCGGCCCACATAGCCGACTTCCGTGAACTTGGTGGCCTCCACCTTGATGAAGGGGGCCTGTGCCAGCTTGGCGAGACGGCGGGAAATCTCCGTCTTGCCCACGCCTGTCGGTCCGATCATCAGAATGTTCTTGGGCATCACTTCGTCACGCAGCGTCGGGTCCAGTTGCTGCCGCCGCCAGCGGTTGCGCAGCGCAATGGCTACAGCACGCTTGGCGTCCTTCTGTCCGACAATATGCCGGTCTAGTTCAGCAACAATCTGGCGGGGGGAAAGCGCGGTCATAAGGTCAGTCCTTGGGCGTCAAACATATCGAGGGGAGGAGGGCAGTCAGCGGCGCCGACGCGCGCTAGACAGCATCAAGCGTTTCAACAACTAGGTTGCCATTTGTGTAGACACAGATATCTGCGGCGATCCCCATGGCCGTGCGGGCAATGGTTTCAGCGTCCTGGTCCGTATCGGCCAGCGCACGCGCAGCGGCCAGGGCGTAATTGCCGCCCGACCCGATGCCGGCAATGCCGTTTTCCGGTTCCAGCACATCGCCGGTCCCGGTGAGGATGAAGCTTTCGGTCTTGTCGGCCACCAGCATCATCGCTTCGAGCTTGCGCAGATAGCGGTCCGTCCGCCAGTCCTTGGCAAGCTCGACGCAGGCGCGGGCCAGCTGGCCGGGATATTGTTCAAGGCGGGCTTCCAGCCGCTCAAACAGCGTAAAAGCGTCGGCGGTGGCCCCGGCAAAGCCGCCAATGACAGTGCCGCCACCCAGAACCCTTACTTTGCGGGCGGTGGATTTCATCACTGTATCGCCCATGGAAACCTGCCCGTCCCCGGCGATCACCACCTTGCCGCCCTTGCGAACGGTCAGAATGGTCGTGGCATGCCAGTTGGGGAAGTTGTCGGATGAAGCCATGGGGTAGGGGTCCTGCGGGGAAAAGGTCTGTATCTGCCGCAACAGGTGGCCCGCCGCGCGCTTGCGGTCAAGCCATGCCCCGAAATCACCTAAATTCGGGTGGCATTTCAGCCAAGCCAAGCCCCCACACCAACCGTATCCCT
>JBHJJF010000196.1:0-20800 GCA_050042885.1 Candidatus Phaeomarinibacter sp. | reverse complement strand
ACGCTCGATGAAGCAGGTCTTGTAGTGGGGGCACGCGGAATAGACGCATTCACCGCGGCGGTCCGTCAGGCCGATGCCCCCCTCATTGCCAGCACGCGCCGCGCCAGGCACGAGCCAGGACGGAAAATCTCCGCCCAGCATGTCCCCGTCACGGGTTGCCCTGATCCACCGGGCTATCAGCCCCAGCGGAATGAGTGACGGGTTTCCTGCAGCACCGGGAACAGATACACCCGCTGCCGCGCGGCCCGCAGCTTCCTCATAGTTGAGAAGGCATAGATAGTTTTCTCGTCCTTTGCGCAAAACGACCTTGGCCGATTTTTTGCTCCGGATCCGGATAGAGCTTTGACAGCTCCTGATCCAGCTGACGCTGTAGATTCTTTGTATAGGTCGACAGCCATACTGGAGCGTCGTTGCGCTCTGCCCACAGGCTGGCTGGTGCAATGTAGCCAAGCGTCTTGCCGGTACCCGTCCCGGCTTCGGCAAGCACCAAATGCGGCTCGCCCGGTTCGCGTGGCAGGAAGGCGCGAGAGGCTGCACTTGCATAGTCGCGCTGGCTCTGCCGGTCTTCCGCATCCAGCCCCACCAGCTGCCGCAATCGTCCGCCAGCTTCCTCAGGTGCCACCGGGCGATTGCCCGGTTTGCCGCGTGCGGCCGTCTCTTCCCACTCGGGCAATTTCTTCCACGCTTCAAGTCCGGTGAGCCAGCCGGTATCCGCATATGACCTGGGCGCACCCAACGCGGCAGTCACCACAGGTCCCCACGCCCAACCAGCCTTGTCCATGGTGGCGGCGAGAGCTGCCGCCTGATCACGCCCCGGATAGGCTACGTCCGATAAAGTCTGTGCCAGTGCCCGTGCGGCATTGAGAAGGTGAACTGCAAGTTCTTCATGCTCAGGCTGGTCAGTCGCGTTGGCCAGTCCCACAGCACGCGCGAGCCCCTGCGGGGTGGGCGTACAGAAACGAGCCGGGTGAGCAAATCCAAAAAGTTCCAACGCATCGAATGGCTGTGCCATGTCGCCCAGCCGAACCCCGAAGCGACGGGCCGTGAACCGGGTGTGCACGATGAGGTAGCTTTCACGCTTCAGTCGATCTGCAGCCTGTGACTTGGAGAGTTCGAGAATTTCGCCCTCGGGCGTCAAAACCACAGCGCCTTGTGGTGTCGCCACCAATGTTGGCACATCAGGCAGGATCACCCGACGCGAAGGCGAGCTTGCAGGCGGCAGGGATGAATCAGATTCATTTGACATGGATGCGCACATCATAGCGATGCGCGCGACGCTTACGAGGCTTTTGCCTCATTGTCAGGTCGCGGTGTGCCAATCCGGTTTGCTACAAGTGCAAATTGTGGATAGGCGTCGATCAACTCTGCCTGGGCCTTTGCGATTTCGCCAGGCAACCGGGCGGCAAGCTCGAAGGCCGTCTCACCGTCGCCAGCGCGCACAGCAACATCAATGGCACCGGCGCAGGATTCTAGTAACTGCATACCAATATTGCCTGCAGTTGACCTCAGATCGTGAGCAGCACGTCCAATCGCAGGCAAGTCGCGGCGACGCCGGGCAGCTTCGATAGTCTCCGTTAAGGTCCAGGCGGCGTCGAGACATCCTTCAACAATCTCCGCAGCCTTTGCCTTTCCCAATGCAGCTGATAACTCGGCAATCTTGGATGTCCGGGGGCTGGGTGCTACGGGACATGCTGTGTCCTGCGCGTGATGCGCATCGTCCGCTGAAAGCGGAATGTCGAACCAGAATTCCGACCCCTCCCCCAAGGTGCTGCGCACACCTACGTCACCACCCATCTGCTTGACGATGCGCTGCACAAGAGCAAGGCCCAAGCCGCGCCCCCCATGACGACGAGTTGCCGACTGATCCAGCTGGGCAAAGTCTGCGAACAAACGCTCAAGGTCCGAAGGTGCGATACCGATGCCTGTATCCCGTACCGCGTATCTAAGTAGTTCGCGACTATCGGTGGATTCTTCAATCGACAATTTGATGGTGATGTGGCCCTGATCGGTGAACTTGACCGCATTGCCCATCAGGTTGAGCAGAACCTGACGACAGCGTTTCTCATCGCCCATAACAGCGGCTGGAACGCCCGGCAGGCAGATCAGATTGACCTCAAGGTTTTTGCGCTGCGCATCTGCTTCAACGACCTTGATAATCTGTGCCGCCACATCCATTGGGTGGTAGTGGCCCTGCTCGTAATCCGCTGCCCCAGACTCGTGTAACGACAAGTCAATGATGTCATCAAGGATGATACTCAGGCTGTCGGCGCTCTCCCGGATTGTCGCTACGCAATCCTTCTGCTCTGCATCAAGCGGCGTCGCCTGCATGAGTTCGGCCATCCCCTGAATACCATTCAGCGGGGTGCGAACTTCATGGCTGATGGTTGCAAGGAATTCGGTCTTGGCGCGCGCGCCGGCCTCTGCTGCATGCCGGGCTTCTATAGCTTCAGCTGCCCTGGATTCCGCCTCGTCTCTTGCTTCTTTCAGTTCTTCTATAAGCCCGTCTGCACGCAGGCGTGCCATCGCCTCGCGCATGTACATCTTGTTAAGGTTCTTCGCCCAGCCCTGAATGCTGGAGGCAAACACAAGAGCAAGGAGCGCAAGCGTAAAACTGCTCGCTGTGGCGATGTAGAGCTGGGTGCCCACAAAAGGTATGCCCGTTGCCAGAACGAATGCTGCGAGCGAAGGCAGGTGAGCGGATCTGGTCACCAAAGAGCCGGTAACACCGGCAACCAGAACAGTGACCATCACCACCTGAAGCTCTGGGTGATCAGGCAGCATCCACAAGGCACCCGCAAGGCCCCAGCTCAATCCGCACACGCCGCTTACGACCATGTACCCCATTGCCCAGGGACGCCGATCAGCGTCCGGCGACAGGTACTGGTGACGCGAGCGCAACCATTCGGCAAAAGCAGTGCCACCTAGCTGGAAAAAGAGTATGAACAGCAAGGACCACACGGGGACATGTGGCTGGAACACCAGAAAACAGATGAGAAACACGAGCGGTGGCGTAAAACGGCCTGACTTTGAGTGCTCGTGCAGGTAGTCAACAAGATCATTGTAGGCGCGAGCAGCGAGGACCGGATCATGGTCACCGCTGTCTTCCTGCGTCTTTGTTGGTTGCGCCGACGCACTTTGTGGCGAAGTTGCTCGACCGCTTGCGGCTTTTGCTTTGCGCGACAGCATTTTTGCCCTACTCAACACGCCACACTTTGCCGTGGCCTAAACCCAGCTACCCATGGTGCGGCTCAGGCAAGTTGACCCTGCTTGGGACAAATTGACGGCGCACGTCGCCGACTCTAGGGTCCGCGGCCTTAAAATCTGTTAATGCAATTCGATTACAACCTCGGACAGCACCGAATGACCGATGATCAGACCAAGACCCTCGATAATGCCCTGGTGAGCCTGGCAAATGACAGCAAGGCGTGGCCTTTTGAAGAGGCCCGCAAACTGGTGGCCCGGGCGGAAAAACGTGGGCTGGGCGGCAAGGACTATCTGCTGTTTGAAACAGGATATGGTCCCTCCGGCCTGCCACATATTGGTACATTCGGCGAAGTTGCCCGCACATCGATGGTGCGCCATGCCTTCAGCGTGCTGAGCGACATCCCTACAAAGCTCGTATGCTTTTCTGACGACATGGACGGCCTGCGCAAGGTGCCTGACAACGTGCCCAACCAGCAGATGATGCAGCAGCAACTGGGCAAGCCTTTGACCAGCGTGCCTGACCCATTCTCCAACGAGCACACGAGTTTTGGTGCCGCCAACAATGCGCGCCTTCGCGTCTTTTTGGACCGCTTCAGCTTTGACTATGAGTTTGAAAGCGCGACGGAGAACTACAAGAGCGGGCGCTTTAATGATGCGCTGATGCGGATGCTGGAAGTCTACGACAAGGTCATGGACATCATTCTTCCCACATTGGGACCAGAGCGGCGAGCAACCTATTCACCGTTCCTGCCGATCTGTCCGCGAACGGGCGTTGTGCTGCAGGTGCCTCTGGTGGCGCGCGATGTGGCCAAGGGTATTGTCACCTATGAAGATCCTGAGACAGGGGACCCTGTTGATGTGTCTGTTAAGGGCGGGGCTGTTAAGTGCCAGTGGAAAGCCGATTGGGCGCTGCGCTGGTTTGCGCTTGGCGTCGACTACGAGATGGCCGGGAAGGATCTCATTGAATCCGTCAAGCTCTCGAGTCGCATCTGCAGGGCGATGGGGGGTGAGCCTCCGGAAGGCTTCAACTACGAGCTGTTTCTCGATGAGAACGGCGAGAAAATTTCAAAGTCGCGCGGCAATGGCCTGACTATTGACGAATGGCTCCGCTATGCCTCAACCCAGAGTCTGTCGAACTTTATGTTTGCGTCTCCCCGCAAGGCAAAGCGGCTCTACTTTGATGTCATTCCAAAGAATGTCGACGAGTACCTGTCGCATCTTGCAAGTTATCCGAAGTTGGAACCTGCCAAGCAGCTGGCTAACCCCGTCTGGCATATTCATGACGGAAAGCCACCGGCCGATGAGGCGCCGATTTCGTTCAACATTCTGCTCAATCTCGTGAGCGCATCGAACTCAGAAGACAAAGACGTTCTGTGGGGTTTCATCTCCCGCTACGTGCCCGGCGCCACGCCGCAGACCGATCCCTTACTTGATGAGATGGTCGGATATGCCATCACCTATTTCCATGACTTCGTTAAGCCGGCAAAGACTTTCCGGTCGGCCTCCGAGCAGGAAGCCAAGGCGATGCAGGATCTATCTGACCGGCTTGGCGCCCTCGACGCTTCAGCGGATGCAGAAACCATCCAGAACGAGGTCTTCGCAGTCGGCAAGGAGCATGGATTTGATCCTCTGCGGTCATGGTTCAGCGCACTTTACGAAGTGCTTTTGGGCCAATCTCAGGGTCCCCGCTTCGGGTCGTTTGTCGCTCTGTACGGCATCAATGAAACACGTCAGATGATCGCCGCTGCTTTGAAGAAAAACACCGCTTTGTGATGCGGCGGCGGACTTGACGCCTTGCCTTCCCTAAAGAACAACGCAAATCTCACACCCATGAAATGTGTGCAGACATGCGTTGCGACTCTGGCAGGGATTGTCGCCTTAGCAGCCATGGTTCCGTCCGTGATCGCCACAGGCGACGCTCAAGCTGCGACCGCCCCAACCGCATCCATGGAAGATGCGTTGGTACTGTATCAAGACGGGCGCTATGGCCGCGCGGCGGAGGAAGCACTTGCGCTGGGTGAAGCGGAGGCTGATGCTCTTGCGGCGAGAGCGCTGCTGGCACAGGCACGTGTCTCTCCACGCAACGACCGCGCCGCTCTTGTCAGCGAGGCCAAGTCAGCGGCCCAATCGGCTATTGCACGTGATCCGGAAGTTGTTGAGGGGCACTTGCAACTAGCCGTCGCTCTTGGTTTTCAGGGTCGAGCCATGGGTGACTATTTTGCGCATCAGCAAGGATTGGCCACGCAGGCCCGTGAGGCTATTGATGCCGCGCTTGCTCTTGACCCCGATGATCCCTGGGCGCTTGCCTTGTCCGGCACGTGGCATCTTGAGATCACCAAGGGGGCGGGGCCCCTTCTCGCTTCAGCGCTTTATGACGCGAGCCTTTCAAGTGGCATAACCGATATTCGCAAAGCTATTGCCATTCCCGGGGCAAGTCTCATCGTATTGCACCAGTGCGCATTGCAGCTTCTGGCGCATGATGCCGATGCCTTTGGTGCAGAAGCCGAGCGTACGCTCGTGGCTGCCGGCAACGCCCGCCCACATGGAGCATTCGAAAGGCGCACTGCCCGACAGGCAGACCAGTTGCTGCGGGCGTTTCGATCCGGAAACGCATCAATGCTGAAGCGGGAGATTGATCGCGAGCAGATGAGCTACTGAAGCTGAGTGCGCGGCTCGCTTACTGTTTGGCCCACATGATGCGTGCTACCCACTCAATCTGAGACGGCTTGAACTCTCGGTCATCAAAGGAAGGGTTCAGCGACGCCAGCACCACACGCTTGGAGTTGCGCACCCGAAGTTCCTTGGCCAGAACTTCGCCCTCAGTCGTCTTGGCGACCACCCGGTCCCCGAGATGGACGACCGCGCTTGGTGAAACGACAATAATGTCTCCCTTGCGATAGACAGGGGCCATGCTGTCGCCGGAAACCTCCAGGGCGTACATGTTGTCATCGCGCGGGCCGGATGCGCCGGGTAGATCCACCCGCTCCCAGCCGCCGCCGACAGGGAAGCCCCCATCATCAAAAAAACCACCATCGCCCGCCTGTGCAAGGCCGATCACCGGGATGCCGCCTTGCGCGGCCAGACCTTCCACATCTTCCAGGGCGCCGCCGCTGCTGATGAAGCCGACGAACTCCTCCATGCTGGTGCCGGCAGCCTCAAGTGCCTTGGACAGGCTCTCGGTGCTGGGCCAGCGCTGCTTGCCGTTGGCCGCCAGGCGTTTCGACCGGTTGAAAGTCGTCGGATCCAGCCCAGCTGCCCGCGCCAGCCCGGACGCACTCATGCCCGACCGCGTTGCGAGCGTGTCGATGGCCTGCCAGATTTCACGATGGGTGAGCATGGGTCCTCGCTCGGAGAATCAGATGCGCTCAATATAGGAACAAATTCCTCTATCCACAAGCCGCCCCTTGCCGCCGCATCTTCCCTGTGGCACCTCACCGGCATGAGTTCCATCATTTACAAGATCTGCCCCGCGACGCTTTGGGACGAAGCTGAAGCACGCGGTGAATTCACCGGGGCCGGCATCGACCTGGCTGATGGGTACATTCATTTCTCCACGGCTGATCAGACGCCGGAAACAGCCCAGCTTCACTTTTCAGGACAGCAGGGACTGGTGATTGTCGCCGTTGAAACCGCGCCACTTGGGGAGGCTCTCAAATGGGAGGCGTCCCGGGGCGGGCAGTTGTTTCCGCATCTCTATTCATCACTGCCACTTGCCGCCGTACGCTGGGTGAAGCCACTTCCATTGGATAAAGACGGCACGCCAGTTGTGCCCGATCTGGACGCGGAGACTGCCGGATGAGGGCCTTGGCTGAGATAGGCGCACGACTACTGCGTCTCATGCCACCGGAAACGGCACACATGATTGCCGTGCGGGCCTTGGCGACGGGGATTGGGCCGAGGGTGGAAAGCACTCCCGACCCTATACTCAAAAGCCAGGCGTTTGGACTGACGTTTCCGAACCCTGTCGGTGTGGCGGCAGGGTTTGACAAGGATGCGCGCGCGCCGGACGCGCTGCTGGCCTTGGGCTTCGGCTTCGCCGAAGTCGGCACGGTGACGCCGGAGCCGCAACCGGGCAATCCCAAGCCACGGATGTTCCGACTGGCAGAAGACCGCGCCGTCATCAATCGGCTGGGCTTCAACAACCAGGGACTGGATGCCTATTGTGACCGGCTCGCCGCCCGGCAGCACAAGCCGGGCATCGTTGGTGCCAATATCGGCGCCAACAAAGACAGTGAAGACCGCATCGCTGACTATGTCACCGGACTCAACCATGTTGCCGGTCTCGTTTCCTATGTCACAGTCAATGTGTCGTCGCCGAATACGCCCGGCCTGCGTGACCTGCAGGCACGCGATGCCCTTCGGGACCTGGCTGGCCGTGTGAGCGACGCGCGTGATGCGCTGGCAGGATTTGGCGATGGCCCTCTGCCGCTGATCCTGAAGATTGCACCTGATCTGGCGGACGATGACATTCGCGACGCCGTGGAGGTGGCGATCGAAATGGGCTTTCAGGGTCTCATTATCTCGAACACCACAATTGCCCGGCCGGACACTTTGAAAAGTCGGAACAAGGATCAAACCGGCGGTCTGTCTGGTGCACCACTTCTGGAGCCATCGACCGAAGCGTTGCGTATTGCGGCCTATGTGAACAAGGAACGCCTGACGCTTATCGGAGCCGGCGGCGTATCTTCCGGCGTTGGGGCATATGCCAAGATCCGCGCCGGAGCCTCGCTGGTCCAGCTCTATACCGCGTTCGGCTATGAAGGGCCGGCCCTCATCCCGCGCATCAATCGTGAACTTGCTGACCTGTTGAAGCGGGATGGCTTTTCGACGATCGCAGATGCCGTCGGCGCTGACTTATCCTGACGTCTTTGGAGGACATCGGCCAATGACCTTGCGCATTTATCACAATCCGCGGTGCTCCAAGTCCAGGCAGACACTCACGCTACTTCAGGAGAATGGGCACACGCCCGAAGTCATTGAGTATCTGAAATCACCGCCAACCGCAGATGAACTCAGGGACGTCTTGCAGATGCTGGGCATGAGTCCGCGGGATCTGATGCGCAAAGGTGAGGCCGTCTACAAGGAACTCGAACTTGGCAATGCATCACTCTCCGACGAGCAACTCATTGACGCGATAGTGGCCAACCCAATTCTGATCGAGCGGCCGATCGTCATCGCCGCTGACAAAGCGGCAATAGGCCGACCGCCGGAACGCGTTCTCGATATACTTTAGGCGATAGGGCTCTAGGCAATACTTCGCTCAAGTGCCGGATAGCGGATACCTAGAGTGAGCCCGCGCATCAAGCTGAAGAGCGTGAAGGCTGCCCAAAGCCCATGGTTGCCCCAGGGCTGAAACGCCCACCAGGCCAAAATGTAGATGGCAAAAGAGATGACCATCATGTTGCGCATGTCGGCGGTGCGTGTTGCGCCCACAAAGATGCCATCCAACTGATAGCTTGCGACCGCGACCAGTGGTGAGACGGCGGCCCAGATCAGATAGGTGATTGCTGTCTCGCGGACCTCCACTACGCTGGTGAGAAGACCGATGAACCACGCGCCGAATACCCAGAACACGAGCGCGAAGACAACGGCTGACGCCACTGCCCAAATGGAACTCAGCACCGCGGCATGGCGGAACCGCTTGCGATCGCCTGCTCCCTTGCTTTCGCCGGCCAGTGCCTCACTGGCGAATGCAAACGCATCGAGCGCATAAGCTGCAAGATACAGGAAGTGCAGGAGGACGCCATTTGCCGCGAGCACGATGTCGCCTTGTGCTGCCCCCTGCATGGTCAGCCAGACGAAGCTGGCCATGAGGAAAGCTGAGCGGATGAAGATATCGCCATTAACGCTGAGCATGCGCGGCAGTGCATCCGCGTTCCACAGCCGTGCCTTGTCGCCCGGGGCAAAGGCCGTTCCAGTACTTCGGCGGGCGAACCAGATGACAAGTGCGATGCCCGCACAAACGGTCGTCCATTCAGCCACGGCAGTACCAAACGCAACGCCGTCGACATTCATGTCGAAGACCACAACGAACAGCACGTCCAGCGCGACATTGGCAAGGTTGAGATAGAGCTGGAGATAAAGCGCAATGTCGGCGCGTTGCAAACCGATGAACCAGCCAAGAATGGCAAAATTCACCAGCATGGCTGGCGCACCCCAGATGCGGATGGAGAAGTATTCAGACGCCAGCGCTTCTACCTGCGGGCCCGCCTCAAAGCCCAAGAAGATGACGGCCGAGAGGGGTACCTGAAGCAACACAAGCAGGGTGCCCGCCGACACGCCCACCAGCATGGCTCTTTGAATAGCGCTCCTGATTTCATCCTTGTCGCGGGCTCCATAGGCCTGCGCGACCAGTCCGGTTGTTCCCATCCGCAGGAACCCGAAGATCCAATAGAGTGAGCTGAAGATGATGGCACCAAGGGCAATGGCGGCAATGAACGCTGCCTCCCCCAGATGTCCGATGACGGCCGTATCCGCAATGCCGATCAGCGGCACGGTGGAGTTGGAGACGATGATGGGGCCAGCGACAGCCCATACGCGCCGATGCGTCACCTGCGACGGAGCGGCGGCAGGCACCGGCGACTGATCAACCGCCATGGGTTGCGGCCCAGGCGACGACCTGCTCCAGCCGGTCGCTGCCCCAGAACAGTTCGCCATCAGCAGTGGTAAAGGACGGTGCGCCGAAGACGCCTGCGGCAATGGCCGCAGCGGTGCTTTGCCTCAAGGCCATCTTGCCGTCCGGTGCGGTCGCGCGCGCCAGAATATCAGCAGCGTCCAGATCGAGACCTGTCAGCAATGGCACCAGATCATCCGCTGTTGCGATGCTGCGGCCTTCACCGAACTGGGCTGCGTAGGCGGCGCGGGTAAAGTCCGCGACCCAGCCTTCACTCTGGCCAAGGCAGGCGACGCGGCCAGCCAACAATGAGTTCTGTGGAAATGTGTCAGGACGTTTGAAGGGGAGCCGAAAGCTCTCCGCAAGACGCGCCATGTCACGCCACATGTATTTGCCCTTGGCCTCATAGATGTTGAACGGGCTGTCGGTCCAGCCCTGGGCGCCGAAGATCGGTCCCAACAGGAAGGGCTGCCAGGTCACCTCCACGCCGTGCTGAGAAGCCACCTCCTCAACACGCAGAGCGGCGAGGTAGGAATAGGTCGACGCGAAATCGTACCAGAATGTGATCTGTTTCATGGGCGTGTGCTTCCCTCAAACGCACGTCGCGATGCCTTGACGATGAGGCCACCTACTTACGCGGATGCTTTGTCGTCCCCGTTGGCCTCACCAAGCGGTTCCAACAGGAAGTGGCCATGGGCAGCCGCGATGGGCTTTTCAGGGTCGTCCTGCCAGGCGATGACCTGCACGTTGGCAACGCGGCGGCCATGCTTGGTGATGGTGGCGCGGGCGTAAGTATCAAGCGGACGGCCGGAGCGCAGATAGTCGATCGTAATATCGATGGTCTTGGGCAGCACGCGGATCTTGCTTTCGCGTGCCACCTGCACAATGGCCGCGGTCTCAAGAAACCCGCCGATGACGCCCCCATGCAGGGCCGGGAGCGACGGATTGCCGATCAGATCCTGTTTGAAGGTGAGCTTGGCGAGCAGTTCGTCGGCGACCTTTTCAAAGGTAATGCCAAGAAACGCCACATAGGGAATAGTGGCCATCACTTCGTTGATGTCCCGGCCCTGTGAGATGTGTTCGAGATCACGCATGCCCTACCCCTCGCTTCGATCGCTTGCGGAGAGCTTGTCCATCTCGCCCAGCACCTTTTCGCGCATGCCGGATGAGGGTGGGCCAGCGCGGTTGGCCGCAAGCATGAAGGCAGCCATGCAGGTGGCGATGGGGTCTTCGATATCTTCGTGGAAGGCTGTGCCGCGCACAAAGGCAACAGACTTTGTCACCTTGAAGCAATGGGCCTCACACTGGATATCAAGCTTGGGGGCCGCGGGGCGCATGTAGTCGATGCGCAGGTCCAGCGTGGCTATGGCTGTTGGTTCGCCAAGGGCCATTTGCGTGGCCACGCCGCAGGCATTGTCCAGCATGGTTGTAATGACACCGCCATGGATCACACCGGTGTCCGGGTTGCCGACCAGGAACGGGGCGTAGGGCACTTTCAGGCGGGCGCGGGCCTTTTCAGCAGACACGATTTCCAGGCCGATAGCACGGGCATGGGGTACGTGATCAATCAACATGCCCTTGAGCGCCTCATTGCGAAGCGCTGCTTCTTTTTCTGCGTCTTTGCTCATGGGTAACGGTATGGCCTCTCCGTGAGAAACGGGCAAGCGCTCAGCGGACATAGATGAGCGACGGGCACCAAGAAACTAGACTTGGGTCTAGTTTCAACGGTATGACTCTCTCAAACGTAGAAAATGACAGTTTTCATGGAGTGACTGCCATGGCGCAGGTGGATTTGCCAGTTTCAGGCCGCGATGCTGACGTGGAACCAGATGGGCGCATTACCCTTACCCGCCAGGGGCATGTGCTGCTGATGGGGATTGACCGGCCCGAAAAATACAACGGTCTGACACCAAAAATGTTTTCCGAACTGGCAGACGCCTACACCCAACTCGACACAGACCCGGAGCTGCGCGTCGGCGTGCTTCACTCCTTCGGCAAACATTTTACGGCCGGTCTTGAACTCACCAAGTTTGCTGAAAGCATGAAGAACGGCGCCAGTGGGGCCACCGGAGCAGGATCAGCGCGCGTTGACCCGTTCGCACTTAAGAAAAAGTGCTCAAAGCCGGTGATCACGGCTGTTCAGGGCATCTGCTACACGGCGGGCATCGAGATGATGCTGGCGTCCGATATCGCCATTGCGTCCAAAGACACACGCTTTGCCCAACTCGAACCGCGCCGCGGCCTGATGGCGGCAGGCGGCGGAACCATCCGCTTCATCGAGCGCTGTGGGTGGGGCAACGGCATGTATCACCTGCTCCTGTGTGATGAAGAGTTCGGCGCGGACGAAGCCCTGCGGATCGGCATCGTGCAGGAAGTGGTGGAGCCTGGCACGCAGGTGGCACGCGCCCTTGAGCTCGCGAACCGTATTGCAAAACTGGCACCGCTGGCGATCCAGGAAACCAAGCGCTCTTCCATGACCTTCATCGAGAAGGGTGAAGCAGCTGCGTTCAGCGAGCTTGATGCCGTACAGGCAAAGCTGGCGAAGACGGAAGATGCAGCGGAAGGAGTTCAGTCCTTCATCGAGCGGCGCAGCGGCAACTTCAAAGGCCGGTAACAAGGCCAACACAACAGAACTCGACTGACTCGCAACAGGGAAAAGACGATGTCCGAAACAAATTCAGCCCTTCCAAAATGCTGCATCATTGGAGCTGGCTGCTCCGGCTTCACGGCTGCCAAGGCGCTGCAGGACAGGGGCATTCCGTTTGACTGTTTTGAGATGTCGGACGTGATCGGCGGCACCTGGGCCTACAAGAACAAGAACGGCATGTCGGCGTGCTACGAGTCGCTGCACATCGATACCTCCAAGCATCGTATGTCGTTCGAGGATTTCCCGATCCCGCCGACCTTTCCGG
This sequence comes from Candidatus Phaeomarinibacter sp., assembly GCA_050042885.1. GTDB lineage: Bacteria > Pseudomonadota > Alphaproteobacteria > CGMCC-115125 > CGMCC-115125 > Pyruvatibacter. Next base: position 8,071 of record JBHJJF010000196.1, on the reverse strand, counting down.
ACTTTCCCCATCACGCTCAGATCTTTAAGTATTTTAACGACTATGTGGATCACTTCGGGCTGCGCGAAAAGATTACCTTCAACACAGCTGTCACCCATGTCACACGCGATGATGCGGGCCTGTGGCATGTCACCGTAGACCGCTCCGCGACCGGCGGACCTTCATCAGAAACGCTGACTTACGATGCTGTGTTTGTGTGCAATGGCCATCACTGGGATGCCCGCTGGCCCGAATTTGAGGGCATGAACAGCTTCACCGGCATCCAGATGCATGCGCATTCCTACCTCACTCCATTTGAACCGCACGACATGCGTGGCAAGCGCATCGTGATCGTTGGCATGGGCAACAGCGCGATGGATATTTCATCAGAGCTGTCGCAAAAGCCGATTGCCGAGAAACTCTATGTGGCCGCACGGCGTGGTGTGTGGGTCATGCCCAAATACATCAACGGCAAAGTAGCGGACAAAGGCGCGATGCCTGCCTGGATACCGCTCTCCGTTCAGCGCGCCATCGGCAAGCGGATGATCAAGAAACTCGTCGGCAACATGGAAGATTATGGCCTGCCAAAGCCCGACCATGAGCCGCTGGAAGCCCACCCCTCCGTATCCGGAGAGTTTCTGACCCGCGTTGGCTGTGGCGACATAGAAGCCAAGCCCAACATCAAGCGCTTTGATGGCAACATTGTTGAATTTGAAGATGGCAGCCGCGAAGAGATTGACGTTGTGATCTATGCCACTGGGTACAACGTGTCCTTCCCGTTCATGGATGAGACCGTCATCAAGGTCGAGAACAACCATGTACCGCTCTACAAGCGTGTTTTCGCGCCGGGTATTCCCAATCTCTTCTTCATGGCGCTGGCGCAGCCGCTACCGACGCTCGTGAATTTTGCCGAGCAGCAGATGAAGCTCATCGGCAACTATCTGACGGGGGCCTATGCCCTGCCAGACGATGCCGAGATGAAGGATGTCATCAAAGCGGATGAGGATATGTATACGGGCCATTTCTACGAGTCCGCCCGCCACACCATGCAGCTCGATTTCAACAAATATGTCTGGGACATGGAGCGGGAAATCAAACGCGGCGCCAAGCGTGCCCGGTCCAGTTCGGGGCGGTCGGTTCCAGCACGGGCGGCCCGAGCAGGGCAGATGGCGGCTGAGTAACCAACTACAGCGCTTTCAAGTGTAGTGCGGCCCATGCAAATTGATGCTGGATTTAGGGCGAGCTAGACTGCATAAGGGCGCGCTGTGGAAATACTGCGCCTACTGACAATTATGTCTGTTGGTAGGTAAAGCGCCCGCACGTCTGCACTTTTGCCTAGGAAAGCCTGTATTCCGTGAGCACGACCGTCAAAACAGCCGAGAAATCCGGCGGCACGCCTGCCCAATCTGGGTCTATGGGGAAGCGTGAACGCACCAAAGTCGAGAATCGGCAGGCCATTCTGGACGCCGCCAGGCTGGTGTTTGCGGAACTTGGTTACGGTGAAACAACGGTACGCGACATCATTCGCCGCACAGGGCTCGCGTCAGGCACCTTCTACAACTACTTCAAATCCAAGGATGAAGTGTTTCAGGCGATGATGGACGCCAGTGCCCTGCGCATGCGTCCGCGCATCCGCGCCGAGCGTATTCGTGCCGCCAGCTTTGAAGAATTCATCTCCGCCAGCTTCCGTGCCTACTTCGATTATCTCGAGCAGGACGAACAGATGCACCGCATCATCCGCCGCAAGTCCGGCACGATGCGGGTGCGCATGGACACGCCGGAAGTGGTGGCTGTGTTCGATGAACTGCGTCTTGATATTGATCGGGCCATTTCGCAGGGCGTGCTGCCGAATGTGGATCCGGAATACCTGACGGCGGCTTTTGTCGGTATTGCCTTTGAAGTCGGTGACCGGATGCAGGCGCGCGAGCCCTTTGACGCAGCGGCAGCCGCAGAATTTGCGACAAAGCTGTTTCTCGGCGGCGTAAATGCCCTGCCCCGGCTCGACGAAACCGACTAGTATCTCCCCAACAACATTTGAATTGGTGCAACTGGGAGAAAGTGCAAATGAGCGCTCAACAATTCATGGCGCGCATGATGATGCGCCTGCCTGCGGGAATGCTGCGGTCCATGTCCAAGGGCGCGGTGCTGAGCGTCGACGGCAGGGAGATTGATCCCGGGGTGGGCTTTCTGACCGCACAAGCCGGCAAAGGTCCCGGCATTCACACACTTCCCGTGGCAGAAGGCCGGGAGGCAACACGTCAGGGCTTTGCGATGATGAACGCGAAACGGTCCAACAATGTTGGTGTGACCGAGCTCTCTGTTCCTGGTCCTGGCGGCAGCCTTCACGCGCGGCACTATTGGCCAATCAACGGCAACGCCAGTGATGCGCTTATGGTCTATTACCACATGGGCGGTTGCGTGATTGGTGACCTGGACGCGTGCGACCATTTCTGTTCGCTGATTGCTGCAGAGACGGGCGCCGGCGTTATCTCGATCGACTACCGGCTGGCCCCGGAGCATGTCTATCCAGCGGCCGCGGAAGATGCGATCGCGTCGTTCAGGTGGGTGCGGGACAATGCAGCCCAGTTCGGTGGCAGCGCGGAACGTGTTGCCGTTGGCGGCGACAGTGCCGGGGGGCATCTGGCGACTATAGTTGCCCAGGAGATGAAGCGTCTTGGTGAACAGGGGCCATCGGTGCAGCTGCTCATTTATCCATGGGTGGACATGACGGATACGGACGGCTCCATGCAAAGCTGCGGTGGGTGCGTGCCTCTCAACACAGAGACCATGCATTGGTTTGCTGGTCTTTACATGCCGGAGGGCTCAGAAGAAACAGGACCTCTGGCCAGCCCGGGCCTTACCGAAGACCTCAGTGGCTTGCCGAAGGCTCTGGTGTACACGGCCGGGTTTGATCCCCTGCGTGACCAGGGCGAGGCCTACGCGAGACGGCTTGAAAAAGCCGGCGTCTCCGTCACCTTCCGCGAATATGGCGACCTGCCCCATGGCTATACGGCCATGAGCGGTGTCTCCAAGCGCGCGGCGGAAGTCAATCGTGAGATCGTAAGCGATCTCGCCGCAGCGCTATAGCTCTTACATACCAATTGCTATTTTGAACTTGAGGTACCGCTATGAAGGCTGTGCGGGTAAACACGCTGTCGGAAGACATCACCGACATTGCTATTGAAGACATTGACCTGCCTGCGCCAGGCGAAGGCGAGGTGCAAATCCGCATTCGCGCCTGTGCGGTGAATTTTCCTGACCTCCTCATGGTGCAGGGCAAGTATCAGTTCAAACCGCCAATGCCCTTCACCCCAGGCATGGAAGCCGCCGGTGACGTGGTGGCCGTTGGACCAGGCGTTGAAACGTTCGCGGTGGGCGACAAGGTCGTTGCCGGGCTGCGCACGGGCGGCATGGCGGAGATGGCCAACACGCAAGCCAACGGGTGCCGGAAGATGCCTGCTGCCATGTCCTATGAGGAAGCCGCTGGCTATACCACCGCCTATTTGACTGCCTATGTGTCTTTGGTTCGGCGTGGTGACCTGCAGGCCGGCGAGACCCTTCTGGTACATGGCGCCGCCGGCGGTGTGGGCATGGCAGCCGTCGATCTGGGCAAGCAGATAGGCGCAACCGTCATTGCCACGGCAAGCTCTAAGGAGAAACTAGATGTCCTGGCGGGGCGTGGCGCCGACCACGTCATCAATGTGAAAGACGGTTTCAAGGACCAGGTCAAGAATCTGACAAATGGTCAGGGTGCGGACGTCATCTATGATCCGGTTGGTGGCGATGTGTTCGATGAAAGTGTGCGATGCATTGCCTGGGGCGGACGCCTGCTCATCATTGGCTTTGCCAGCGGGCGCATCCCTGATGTTTCGGTTAACATGCCCCTGATCAAGGGTTTTTCCGTTGTGGGGGTTCGAGCCGGCGAATATGGCAGACGAGACCCCGCCAAAGGCGCTGAGAACATTGCGGCGATCGACGAAATGGCCGCCAAGGGCACAATTCGGCCATATGTTTACGCAACTTTTGGCCTGAATCAGGCTGCCGAGGCGATGTGTCAGTTGCGTGACAGGCACGTCATCGGCAAAGTGGTCGTTACGCCGTAAGTCTTGCGGCGCGTATTTACTTGAAAACAGGGGGCCGCGGCTTTCTCACAAGGGGCGAAAAGCCCACATAGAGGGCCGGGGTTTATTTGCATGATCAAACAAACACTTACTTTGACGGCAGCCGCTGCCCTTGCACTGGGCCTTGCTGCTTGTGATTCCGGCACCGGCGATGAAGAAGGTGCAGGTAACGCACTTGGCGATGCCATGGAAAGCGCGACAGATGCTGTGACTGGAGCTGCCGAAAGCGCTGCTGATGCAGCATCAGAAGCTGCAGACAGCGCAGTTGAAGCTGCATCTGACGCAGCCGATGCCACAATGGAAGCGGCGAGCGACGCCGCTGAGGCGACTGGCGAAGCCGTAACAGATGCGGTTGATGCAACTGCTGATGCGGTGAGCGACGCTGTTGATTCAGTTTCTGGCACCGGTGAAGAAGCCGCTGACGCTGCTTCAGACACGATGGAAGCACCAGAAACAGACGCGGCCGACGCTGCGGAAGAAGCTACTTCTGACGTTGTCGAGGAAGTCATGGAAGCTGCAGAAGACGCAGCCGACGATGCTAAAGAAGCCATGACGGCACCGGCAGCCAACTAGGCTGATAACTACATCTCAAGTGAAAGGCCCAGGCGAGAGCTCGTCCGGGCCTTTTTTTGTGGGCTTTCGCCGGAAGGGGCCCTTCTAGCTGTCATCAAGAATTACAACTAATTGCAACCTATAAGGTTATTAACTTATAGTCCGGCGTCGTTGGAAACGGCGTATAGGGAAGTGCATGCCGGACGGGATAGCTGGCGCCGAGCTTAGGCAAAACCAGGGCGAAAATGCACGGCGGCTTCTGGGCCAAGTGCTGGTCGAGGCCGACATAGTCACTGTGCCAGAGCTTGAGCAGGCCCTGGGGGCAGCTGCGGCATGGGGCGTCCCCCTTGGTCAGGCCGTGCTAGCACTTGGTTTGACACGACCCATTGAGTTTTACCCGGCCCTTGCCGAGCACTTAGGGTTGCCTTTTGTGGATGTGCTCAAAACCCCGCCTCCGGCGGCGCAATTCGACGTGGCCCTTCTCGACTTCTATCTGACAGCTGAGGCAATTCCGATTGGCCGATCGGACACCCATGAAGGCGACCGGCTAGTTCTGGCCACGCCTGATCCGTTAATGGCCGCGCGGGAAATCGCTCGCAGGCGGGCCTTGGGATTGTCCGTGCCTGACGGTGAGTTTGCCTTTGCTGTCACGCCGCGCCTCGACGTGTTGTGGACGCTGCAGGCACAATTTGGGGAGACGCTTGATCACACGGCGCGGTTTGCACTTGATGAAACTAGCCCCGCCCTTTCAGCTCTTGGACGTGGGCCGTGGAGCCAGCGTGCATGGGGTATTGCTATGCTGTCAGCACTCTTTGCGGGCGGTGTGTTGGCCCCCTTCGCGACACTCGCTTTGCTCAATGCAGTTCTCGGAGTTTTTTTCCTGGCGGTCCTCATTCTACGGGCACTGTCTATTCCCATAGGCATTGCGGCGCGGGAGGCGCGCATTCCAATTGATCAGTTACCGGATGAATCAAGTCTGCCGATCTACACCATTCTCGTGCCTCTGTATAAAGAAGCTGGCGTTTTGCCACTTCTCGCCAAGGCCCTGGGCGCCTTGGACTATCCACGTGCCAAACTCGACATAAAACTCATTCTGGAAGCGGATGATTTTGAGACGATCAAAACTGCCAAGGCGCTCGGTCTGGAGGGCTATGTGGAGTTCATCCAGGTCCCCAAGAGCATGCCGCGCACCAAGCCCAAAGCATGCAACTACGCGCTGAAATTTGCGCGCGGTGAGTACCTGGTTATCTTCGATGCTGAAGACCAGCCTGAACCCCTTCAACTCAAGAAGGCGGTTGCGATGTTTGCGCAATGCGACCAGCGAACAGCATGTTTGCAAGCGCCCCTGACCTACTTCAATGCTTCGGAGAATTGGCTGACGAGACAATTCACGATTGAATTCAACATGTGGTTCGATCTGTTGCTCCCAACCGTCGAAAAACTGGCTATGCCAATCCCTTTGGGTGGGACGTCTACACATTTCCGCATGGACGCGCTGCGGGTAGTGGGCGCATGGGACCCTTACAATGTGACGGAAGACGCGGACCTTGGAATCCGGTTGGCGCAGAAGGGCTATCGGTGCGCAATTCTGAATTCAACAACTTACGAAGAAGCTAATTGTGAATTGGGCAACTGGCTGCAGCAACGCTCGCGGTGGCTGAAAGGCTACGTGCAGACGTGGCTTGTGCATATGCGCAAGCCGGTTGATCTCTATCGAAAGCTTGGACCCACAGGGATTATAGGCTTTCAGCTGCTGATTGGCGGATCAATTGTTTCTGCCCTGGCGCATCCCTTTGTGTGGTTCTTCGCCGCGGCCGGCATTGTCATCAATGGGTCGGCGCTATCCTATTTCACGTCTCCGCAAATCCCGACAATGCTTCTCGCGCTCAACGTGGTGTTGTTGGGTGGCGGATACCTCATCTCGGTCTGTGCTGGCATCGCAGCGGTCCAGCAACGTGACGCGCAGCACCTGGTGCCGCATACATTCCTGATGGTGTTTTACTGGCCGCTGCTCTCAGCGGGGGCGTATCTGGCGATGTGGCAGTTTTTCACCAAACCGTTTTACTGGGAGAAGACGCGACACGCGATCAGCAGAGCCAGCCGCGCGCAACTGGCGCAGCTGGCTCGTGACCGATCGCTACCTCGGAACTAGTAGAGACCGAGGTTCTGTAGGGTTGAGGGACCTGCGACCCCATCCTGCTTGATGCCTTCAGCTGCCTGAAACTCGTCCACGGCCCCCTCCAGATCATCTGTGTATTTGCCGTCGATAGGCCCAGACCAGAAGCCCTTGTCAGCCAGTGCCGTCTGCAGGCGTTCGACCTCAAGGCCTTCGTCTCCGACCTTGAGCTGATAGCCGGAGCGCTTGCCAGACTTGGCCTGATAGAGCCGCTGCTTGCTGCTCTTGAGGTAAGCACTGCGCTCCGACGGTGCGGCTGCCACGCTCATCTGTTCGCGCTCAACGCTAAGCGCTTCCAGCTTTGCACTGAGACGGCCGTCATCCATGTCGGCGGCCTGCGTCTCAACCCGTGTCGCAAGATCCGCGAGCAGACCATCGGCACGCTGAGTGTCACCGGCCTCGTAGGCAGCAACCGCTTGAAGTTGTGTACGTTCCGCATCAAACAAAGCTGCTTCGATCACCACGTCTTCGTTGCGGGCCTGTTTGATGGCGTCGTAGTCGCTGCTCGTCTTGAGCGTCAGCGGCACTTCAATCGACGCATCATCGCCAGATCGGGCGTCCGTGTAGGTCACTTCCAGGTCACCAAGGGACATGCTGGCCGCGTCTGTTGCAGCAACCTCAACCCGAAGCATCATCCGCTGGGCTTCCCCGGCGAACATGTCTCCCACCGATACATCATCAGGCGTATCCGCTTCGACGGAGATGACGTCGATGTTTTCAATCGCGCCGCCGCCCTTGATCCGCAGACGAATGTCGCGCGCCGTGGTGCGGACAAGCGTCGAGAGCTCTTCTTCGAAGATGCGGGCGAGCTGCGACGGGTGTTCCACATAGTGGTAGTTGCCCGCGCCATTTTCAGCGATGGCCTGCATCAGGTTCTCATCATAGTCGAGACCAAGACCAATCGTCGAAATGCGCACACCATCTCGGCGGGCGCCGCGCACCTGACGGGCAATGTCATAAGGGTCTGTGATGCCCTGATTGGCCAGACCATCTGACAGGAGCACCACACGGTTGAGCTCGGACCGGTCAAAGTGATCCAGCACCTCGTCCACACCGCGCATCATGCCGCCGGTGAGGTTTGTGCTGCCGCGGGACGTGAGACTGTCGATGCGACGATGAATTTCTCGGGCGTTTTCATCCGGCGATGACGGCCACTGGACGTTGATTCGGTCTGCGTATTCATCAATGGCTACGCGGTCGCGCGTGTCCAGCAGGTCCACCATCAGCTCGGCGTCGCGCTTGG
>JBHJJF010000195.1:0-14257 GCA_050042885.1 Candidatus Phaeomarinibacter sp. | reverse complement strand
GATGATCATCATCGGACAAGGCGCGCTGACCCGCACGGATGGTGCAGCTGTTCTGGCGAGCGCCATGTCTCTTGCGAATAGTGTCGGCGCCATTTCAGGCGACTGGAACGGCTTCAATGTCCTGCATACGGCAGCTGCCCGTGTCGCCGGTCTCGACCTTGGCTTTGTGCCGGGCGAAGGCGGCAAGGACACAACGGCAATTCTCGATGCGGCCCGCTCGGGTGATGTGGAAGTGGTTTATCTGCTCGGTGCAGATGAAATCGACGGCACTCAGTTCGGCAATGCTTTCGTGATCTATCAGGGCAGCCATGGTGACCGTGGTGCACATCGCGCCGACGTCATTCTCCCCGGTGCCGCCTACACCGAAAAATCAGCGACCTGGGTCAACACCGAAGGCCGCGCACAGCTTGGCCGCCGGGCAACCTTCCCGCCGGGAGATGCCCGCGAGGACTGGTCGATCCTGCGCGCCCTGTCTGATGCGCTTGGCAAGACACTTCCTTATGACAATCTCGCTCAGCTGCGCGCTGCCATGTACGAAGACGCGCCGCATATGATGCGCATCGGCCAGGTGGATGCAGGCGACATGCCGTCGCTTGCCGAGGGCTCCTTGGACTCCGCGCCATTCGAACTGGCGATCACGGACTTCTTCCTGAGCAACCCGATTGCCCGGGCCAGCAAGACGATGGCTGACCTGTCGCTGGCGGCAACCCACCGCGTGGCACAGGACACGACTTCAAAAGAGGCAACCGGCACCAATGGCTGACTTCCTGAGCACGTATGGTCTGACCGGGGCCATCATCATTGGCCAGACGCTGCTGACTATTGTCGGCCTGCTGATCCTGATCGCGTTTCTTCTGTATGCCGACCGTAAGGTCTGGGCCGCTGTGGCCCTGCGCCGTGGCCCGAATGTGGTGGGCCCTTTTGGCCTGCTGCAGACCTTTGCCGACTTCCTGAAGTTTGTCTTCAAGGAATTCGTGATCCCGTCGGGTGCCAACAAAGGTGTGTTCATTCTCGCGCCCATCGTGGCCGCCGTGCTGGCGCTGTCTGCTTGGTCGGTGATCCCCATGGCCGATGGCTGGGCTCTTGCGGACATCAATGTCGGCATTCTCTTCATCTTCGCCATTTCATCGCTTGGCGTGTACGGCATCATCATGGCCGGCTGGGCGTCGAACTCGAAGTACCCGTTCATGGGCGCGCTGCGCTCTGCTGCCCAGATGGTGTCCTACGAAGTGTCGCTGGGCTTTGTGATCGTGACGGTGCTGCTGGTCGCAGGCTCCCTCAACCTGTCCGAAATCGTGCGCGCGCAGGATGGCCCTTACGGGATGCTGAACTGGTACTTCATCCCGCTGTTCCCGATGTTCGTCATCTTCTTCATTTCGGCGCTGGCGGAAACCAACCGTCCGCCTTTTGACTTGCCGGAAGCAGAAGCCGAACTCGTGGCGGGCTTTGCGACCGAGTATTCCTCGACGCCGTACATGCTGCTTTTCCTAGCGGAGTATGTATCGATCCTGCTGATGTGCGCCATGATCACCGTCCTGTTCCTGGGCGGTTGGCTGCCGCCTTTTGACGTAGCGCCGTTCAACTGGATTCCCGGCTTCTTCTGGTTCTGGTTCAAGGTCGTCTTCCTCTTCTTCATCTTTGCGATGGTGAAGGCGATGGTGCCGCGCTACCGCTATGATCAGTTGATGCGCCTTGGCTGGAAAGTTTTCCTGCCCCTGTCCCTGTTTTATCTCGTGGCCACGGCCGGCGTGCTTGTCGCGTTCGACCTGGTGCCGGCGTAAGGAGACACACGAAAATGGCATGGCTAGATCAGTCCGCCCGGTCGCTGTTCCTGACCGAGTTTGTGTCGAGCTTCTTTCTCGCACTGCGCTACATGTTTAAGCCCAAGCCGACGGTGAACTATCCGTTCGAAAAAGGGCCGATCAGTCCGCGTTTCCGCGGTGAACACGCGCTGCGCCGCTATCCGAATGGGGAAGAGCGCTGCATTGCCTGCAAGCTGTGTGAAGCCATCTGCCCGGCGCAGGCCATCACCATTGAAGCAGCCCCGCGCGGCAATGACGGTACCCGCCGCTCCACGCGCTACGACATCGACATGGTGAAGTGCATCTATTGCGGTTTCTGCCAGGAGGCCTGCCCGGTGGATGCCATCGTCGAGGGCCCGAATTTCGAGTTCGCCACAGAGACGCGCGAAGAGCTGATGTATGACAAGGCCCGGCTGCTGAGCAATGGCGACCGCTGGGAACGTGAAATATCCAAGAACATGGAATTGGACGCGCCGTATCGTTAGATGCAGCGCACTGATTTCGCCAACAAATATCGACACGCGGGCTAAAGCAGCCTGCACAATTTTTGAACCGGGCCGGGGGGCTCAAACAAGATGATCGTTGCAACGATTGCGTTTTACGTCTTCGCGTTTATCGCGGTGGCGTCTGCTGTGATGGTGATCGCAGCCCGCAACCCCGTGCACTCCGTCCTTTTCCTGATCCTCGTCTTCTTCAACGCCGCGGGCCTGTTTGTGCTCATGGGTGCGGAGTTCCTGGCGATGATTTTGGTCATCGTCTATGTGGGCGCTGTCGCCGTGCTGTTCCTGTTCGTGGTGATGATGCTGGATGTGGACTTTGCTGAATTGCGCGAAGGCTTTTTGCAGTATCTGCCTTTTGGTGCCCTGATCGGCTTTATCCTGCTGATTGAACTTCTGCTTGTTCTTGGCGCCTGGGTCATTGCGCCAGAAGCAGCGTCGTTGATGGCGTCACCGACGCCGATCCCGACAGACGTGACCAACACGGAAGCCATCGGGCGCGTGCTCTACACAGACTATGTCTATTACTTCCTGGCCTCTGGCATGATCCTGCTGGTCGCCATGATCGGCGCCATCGTGCTGACGCTACGCCACAAGGAAGGTGTCAAGCGCCAGGTGATTGCGCATCAGGTGGCGCGGACACGTGAGCAGGCTGTGGAGCTTAAAGACGTGAAACCGGGCCAGGGCATTTAGGAGGACAAGGACATGATTGCTATCGGCCTTGGCCATTATCTAACCGTTGCGGCGCTGCTGTTCACGCTGGGCATTTTCGGCATTTTCCTGAACCGGAAGAACATCATCATCATCTTGATGTCGGTCGAACTGATGCTGCTTGCGGTGAACATTAACCTCGTCGCGTTCTCCACCCAGCTTGGCGACCTCGTTGGGCAGATTTTTGCGATGATCATTTTGACCGTGGCCGCTGCTGAAGCGGCCATCGGCCTTGCCATCCTCGTTGTGTACTTCCGAAACCGCGGCTCCATCGCGGTTGAGGACGTCAACCTCATGAAGGGTTAGGGGCGAGCAACCCATGTATTCAGCCATACTTCTCCTGCCCCTGATCGGCGCCCTCATCGCAGGCCTCTTTGGCCGGGTGATCGGCCATCGCGGCGCTGAAATCATCACGACCTCGCTCTTGCTGGTGACGGCCCTTCTTTCCTGGATCGCATTCTTTGACGTCGCCATAGGTGGCTATGTCGGCAAGGTCGATCTGCTCAGGTGGATCGACTCCGGGGCACTCGAAGTCGATTGGTCAATCCGTATCGACACGCTGACGGTCGTGATGCTGGTGGTGGTAACGTCGGTCTCGTCCCTCGTGCACGTTTATTCCATTGGCTATATGAGCCATGATCCGCATCGCGCGCGGTTCTTCGCCTACCTCTCCTTCTTCACCTTTGCGATGTTGATGCTGGTGACAGCAGACAACTTTGTTCAGTTGTTCTTCGGCTGGGAAGGGGTGGGCCTCGCCTCCTATCTGCTGATCGGCTTCTGGTACAAGAAGCCCAGCGCTAACGCAGCCGCCATGAAGGCCTTCGTGGTCAACCGGGTAGGCGACTTCGGCCTGATCCTGGGCCTCGCAGCGATCTTCTTCACATTTGACTCGCTTGAGTTTGACGCTGTGTTTGCGGCGGTGCCCGAGATTGCCGGCCAGACTTTCGCTTTTGCCAGCATGCAACTGGACGTCATTACGACCATCTGCCTGCTGCTGTTCATGGGGGCCATGGGCAAGTCTGCGCAATTCCTGCTCCACACCTGGCTGCCGGACGCCATGGAGGGGCCGACGCCGGACTCTGCCCTCATCCACGCAGCAACCATGGTCACAGCTGGCGTGTTCCTCGTGGCACGCACTTCTCCGATCTTTGAATTCTCGCCTGACGCGCTTTGGGTCGTGACACTCGTGGGTGCAACGACGGCCTTTTTTGCCGCGACTGTCGGTCTCGTCCAGAACGACATCAAGCGCGTAATCGCCTACTCAACCTGCTCCCAGCTTGGCTACATGTTTGTGGCGCTGGGGATCGGCGCCTATCAGATCGCCATCTTCCATCTGTTTACCCACGCCTTCTTCAAAGCACTGCTGTTCCTGGGCTCAGGCTCGGTCATCCATGCCATGTCGGATGAACAGGACATGCGGAAAATGGGCGGCCTCTACAAAATGATCCCCGGGACCTGGTTCATGATGATCATCGGGACGCTGGGGCTCACGGGCTTTCCCTATCTCGCCGGTTACTTCTCTAAAGACGCGATCATCGAAGCAGCATTCATGGCCGATATGGAACTGGCAGGCTACGCCTTCACGCTGACAGTCGTCGCGGCGCGCTTCACCAGCTTCTATTCATGGCGCTTGATTTTCATGACGTTCCATGGCGACAGCCGTGCGTCAAATGAGGTCATCAGCCACGTGCATGAGAGCCCTTGGGTGATGCTGATACCGTTGATCGTGCTGTCGGCGGGCACGGTGCTGGCAGGCTTCCCGTTCAAAGAGTTCTTCGTTGGCTACTACCAGGCCGAATTCTGGGGTGATGCCATCGTCAATCGCACGAACATCATGGACGAGTTCCACCATGCTCCGGCGTGGGTCGTGTGGTCGCCCTTTGTGATGATGACCATCGGCTTTGCTACAGCCTGGCTTTTCTACATTGCCAAACCAGACATTCCCAAGAATCTCGCCCGCGAGCAGCAGCCGCTATATCAGTTCCTGCTCAACAAATGGTATTTCGACGAGCTCTACAATCTCATCTTCGTGCGTCCCGCTGTGTGGCTGGGCAACTTCCTGTGGAAGAAGGGGGATGGATTTGTCATTGATGGCTTTGGGCCCAACGGCATTGCGGCGCGGGTTATGGATGTCACCCGCAATGTGGTGAAGCTGCAGACGGGCTACGTCTATCATTATGCCTTCGCCATGCTCATCGGTGTCGCGGCGTTTATCACCTACTACACGCTGATGGGGGCCAACTAAGTCATGTCCGAATGGCCAATCCTTTCACTCATCACCTTCTTGCCGGTGCTTGGTGCCCTGATCATCCTGCTCATCTCCTCTGCGGATGAAGAGCGCGTTGCTCAGAATGCGCGCTTTGTTGCGTTGTGGGTGACGCTTACTATCTTCCTGATCTCGCTGATCCTGTGGATCGATTTCGACTACACGACCGCCGACTTCCAGTTCGTCGAGAAGCACTCCTGGTTGGGTGGGTTCGCGTCCTATCACATGGGCGTGGACGGCATCTCGATGCTGTTCTTCATCCTCACGACGCTGTTGCTGCCGGCTTGTATTCTGGCAAGCTGGACAAGCATCAAGACGCGCGTGAAGGAATACATGATCGCGTTCCTGCTGCTGGAGACCATGATGATCGGCGTGTTCAGCGCGCTTGATCTGGTGCTCGTCTATCTCTTCTTTGAGGCAGCTATTATTCCGATGTTCCTGATCATCGGGGTTTGGGGCGGCGCCAATCGCGTTTATGCGAGCTACAAGTTCTTCCTCTACACCCTTCTCGGCTCGGTGCTCATGCTGCTGGCCATGATGGCCATGTACTGGATGGCGGGTACAACGGACATTCCGACGCTGCTCGAACATGGGTTCGCCGCCGACATCCAGACCTGGCTGTGGCTGGCCTTCTTCGCCAGCTTTGCCGTGAAGATGCCCATGTGGCCGGTGCACACCTGGCTGCCAGACGCCCATGTGGAAGCACCGACAGCGGGATCAGTTATCCTCGCAGGCATTTTGCTGAAGATGGGCGGCTACGGCTTCCTGCGCTTCTCACTGCCGATGTTTCCAATCGCGGCAGACCTGTTCGCGCCGCTCGTCTTTGCGCTGTCGATCATAGCGATCATCTACACGTCGCTGGTGGCACTGGCTCAAACAGACATCAAGAAGCTGATTGCCTATTCATCGGTCGCCCATATGGGCTTTGTGACCATGGGTATTTTCGCCATCAACATTCAGGGGGTGCAGGGCGGCATCTTCCAGATGATCAGCCACGGCTTCATCTCCGGCGCGTTGTTCCTGTGCGTTGGCGTCATCTATGACCGGATGCATACACGCGAGATTGCCGCCTATGGCGGGCTGGTGCACCGCATGCCGCTCTATGCTGCCATTTTCATGCTGTTCACTATGGCGAACGTAGCGCTGCCCGGCACCAGTGGCTTCGTCGGCGAATTCCTGACGATTGTCGGCGTCTTCGCCGTCAACAGCTGGGTCGCCATTCTGGCGACAACTGGCGTCATTCTTTCAGCCGCCTATGCGCTGTTTCTGTATTGGCGCGTCATCTTCGGCGAGCTGGAAAACGACAGTCTGAAAAACATCCTCGACCTGAACCGCCGCGAGATCATTACCCTGGTGCCACTGGTGGTGCTGGTGATCTTCTTCGGCGTGTACCCGTCTCCCATTCTTGATGTCACCACCGTGTCAGTGGAAAACCTGCTGACCAACGCAACGGCGGCCATTGAGGCGCACAACGCACCCCTCGCGACGCCCACCGTCGCAGGCCTGCAGTAGAGGGGAGGGGACAAATGGAAGCCGCTTCTGCCCTGCCCGAACTCGCACCCGCCCTGCCGGAGATCATTCTAGCCGTCGGCGCCATGGCGCTGCTGATGTTCGGCGTTTTTCGCAAGGATGATGATGCAGTCCCGGTTGCCATCGGTGCGATCATCCTGTTTGCCATCACCGGTGCTGCGGTGCTCATGGCCCCGTCTGAGGCGGTGACGACGTTCAACGCCAGCTTCATCGCTGACCCGTTTTCCCGGTTCGTCAAGATCCTGATCCTGATCGGCGTAGCGGCAACGCTCTTCATGGGTCTTTCGTCCATGAAGCTCGATAATCTCAACCGCTTTGAATATCCGGTGCTGCTCGTACTCGCGACGCTTGGCATGTTCATGATGGTGTCGGCCAATGGCCTGATCGCGCTCTACATCGGCATCGAACTGCAGAGCCTCGCGCTTTATGTGGTCGCAGCCTTCAAGCGTGACAGCCTGCGTTCCTCGGAAGCGGGCCTCAAATATTTCGTCCTGGGCGCACTGTCCTCCGGCATGCTGCTGTATGGCTCCTCGCTGATCTACGGCTTCTCCGGCACGGTGACCTATGCAGGTCTTGGCGAAGCGCTGGCGGGTGATGTGTCCATGGGCGTCATCGTCGGTCTTGTGTTCTTCATGGCCGGTATGGCGTTCAAGATTTCCGCCGTGCCGTTCCATATGTGGACGCCGGATGTGTATGAGGGTGCGCCAACCCCGGCGACTGCCTTCCTTGCCGCTGCGCCGAAAGTGGCTGCAGTAGCCATGCTGGTGCGTGCGCTGATGGAAGCCTTCCCCGGCATTATGGCTGAGTGGCAGCAGATCGTGTTCTTCATGGCCGTTGCCTCCACATTGCTGGGTGCCTTTGCCGCCATTGGCCAGAACAACATCAAGCGACTGATGGCCTATTCGTCCATTGGCCATGTCGGCTTCATCCTGATTGGTCTGGCTGCCGGCACGCCAGACGGCGTAAAGGGCGTGCTGATCTATCTCGCGGCCTATGTGGCGATGACGATTGGCACCTTTGCCTGCATTCTCACCATGCGCCGTCCTGAAGGGGCGGTTGAAAGCATTGATGATCTGGCAGGCCTGTCGCGCAATCAGCCGATCCTGGCGATCATTCTGGCGATCCTGATGTTCTCGCTGGCCGGTATTCCGCCCTTCGCCGGATTCTTCGCGAAGTACTTCGTGTTCCTGGCAGCCATCGAGGCCGGGCTCTATGTCCTGGCCGTCATCGGTGTCTTGGCGAGTGTGGTTGGAGCGTACTACTACCTTCGCGTCATCAAGGTAATGTTCTTTGATGATCCGGCAGCTCCCTTTGAGCAGCCGATCGCCGGTGACGTAAGGCTGGTTCTGGGGCTCGCGGCGGTCTTCGTAACTCTGTTCTTTGCCTATCCTTCTCCACTTCTCGACAGTGCCGCCGCGGCGGCAGGTTCGCTGTTCTGAGCACGCGCCCGACACGGCCCGACGATTGGCCTGTTGGTGTGGGCTTACATCATCACGCCCAGATTGACTCGACCAATGAAGAAGCCCGCCGCATGGCGGCAACTGGTGTGAGGGGACCTGCGTGGGTCTGTGCTGACACCCAGTCTGCAGGCCGCGGCCGACGCGGCAGAGCGTGGATGTCCGAACCAGGTAACCTGTTCTGCACCCATCTATACGCACCAGAATGCGCCTTGCCCCAAGCAGCGCAACTGTCATTCGTTACGGCACTCGCGGTTCACGATGCCATAGAGGCGGCGGGCGTCATGGATCTGCAACTCAAATGGCCAAACGATGTGCTCGTCGACCACGCAAAAGTGAGTGGCATTCTGATTGAATCCGCACCCGGACCAGTGGGACACCCCGACAACGGTCCGCTGCTTGCGATCGGCATCGGCATCAACATCACCGCTGCACCTGACAATACGCCTTATCCCGCAACCTGCTTGATGGCCCACGGCGTGGCGGTGACACCGCTTGAGTTGCTGACCGGGCTGGCGACGGCCTTTCAGGCTCGCACGGGCATGTGGGACAAAGGGAAGGGCTTCGGCGCAATCCGCGATGACTGGCTGGCGCGCGCCCGTGGCCTTGGGGGTCCCATTACCGTAAGGCTGCATGATGACGTCATCGAGGGAGAGTTCGTGTCACTGGACGCTGAGGGCGCGCGTGAAGTGCGTACAGGTGATACAGTACGCAGGGTCTCTGCAGGCGACGTATTCTTTCCCACCACCCGTTCCTGACGATCAGCCTGAGGTAAGTCATGCTGCTGACAATTGACACTGGCAATACCAACACCGTCTTTGGCATTCATGACGGCAAGGAATGGCGTGCCCAGTGGCGGACGTCGACGGCAACCGGTCGCACGGCTGACGAATACATCGTCTGGCTGTCCGAGCTGATGCGGATGCAGCAGATGGATGTGGGTGATATCACCGGGTGCATCATCTCGACGGTAGTGCCGCAGTCTTTGTTCAACCTGCGCAATCTCAGCCGCCGCTACCTCGACGTCGAACCCAAGGTAATCGGCGAAAATGTCGAACTGGGTGTAGCCGTTGATATGGACAATCCTAGCGAAGTGGGCGCAGACCGGCTGGTCAATGCCGTCGGCGCATTTATATCCCACGGGGGACCACTTCTGATCGTGGATAGTGGGACTGCCACGACGTTTGACGTGGTGGATGGGAATGGGGCGTTTCAGGGCGGCATCATTTCGCCGGGGATCAACCTCTCCATGCAGGCGTTGCACGATGCGGCTGCCAAGTTGCCTCGGGTCGCCATTGAGCGGCCGGAACAGACCATCGGTCGCAACACGGTCGAGGCCATGCAGTCCGGCGTGTTCTGGGGCTATATCTGTCTGATTGAAGGGTTGATTGATCGCGTGAAAGCGGAGTTCGGAGAACCGATGAAGGTTGTTGCCACGGGGGGCGTTGCATCGCTGTTTGATGGTGCGACGGACAAGATCGATGTCTTCGATCCGGATGTCACAAGCGTTGGCCTACTTGAGATATACGGTCGCAATTCCTGATGGCTAAACCCGCACGGCCTGCTGCCATAAATGACGAACTGGTCTTCCTGCCGCTTGGTGGGACGGGCGAGATCGGCATGAATTTCAACCTGTATGGCTACGGGCCGGCAAGTGATCGGAAATGGCTGGCGATCGATCTGGGCATTACGTTTCCCGACGCGACAGAGCCTGGGATCGATGTCATCACGCCGGACCCTCTCTACATCGAAGGGGAGCGCGAAAACCTTCTTGGACTGGTTCTGACCCATGCTCATGAAGATCACATCGGCGCTGTGCCGCATCTGTGGGAGCGGCTGAAGTGCCCCGTCTATGCCACACCGTTTACGGCCGCGATGTTGCGAAGCAAGCTCTCTGAATACGGACTGCTCAATGATGTACCCCTGCATGAGATTCCCCTCGGCGGCGATCTGACACTTGGGCCCTTCGATATGCAGTTCGTGACCCTGACGCATTCCATTCCCGAACCCAACGCCATCGCCATCCGCACGCCCCTTGGCAACATCATGCATACGGGCGATTGGAAGATTGATGATGAGCCGCTAATCGGCGACGCCACTGATGAAGCAACGCTCAAGGCATTCGGCGATGAAGGTGTTCGCGCCATTGTGTGTGACAGCACCAATGTGCTGTCTCCCGGCCGCTCTGGCTCCGAGGCGGATGTCAGA
The DNA here is from genome assembly GCA_050042885.1 of Candidatus Phaeomarinibacter sp. GTDB lineage: Bacteria > Pseudomonadota > Alphaproteobacteria > CGMCC-115125 > CGMCC-115125 > Pyruvatibacter. The sequence goes on along the minus strand of JBHJJF010000195.1, from coordinate 3,786 downwards.
AAAAATCTGACAGCACTGATCGGGTCACTGTCCGGCCGCGTCGCGGTTACGACCTTTGCCTCAAACCTGGCGCGCCTGGCCACGGTCATGGAAGCTGCTGCCGCTAACGATCGTAGCACTGTGCTGGTCGGCCGCAGCATGCGCAAGGTGACGAGTGCGGCGCGGGAGACGGGCTATCTCAATGGTATTCCGGCGCCCATCGCTGAGGAAGACGCTGGCTATCTGCCGCCGGACAATGTGCTGTATCTGTGCACCGGCAGCCAGGGGGAGGCGCGTGCGGCTCTGTCGCGGATTGCAGACGACAGTCACCGCCACATCTCTCTCAGCGAAGGTGACACGGTGATCTTTTCATCAAAGATCATCCCCGGAAATGAGTTGCCAATCTTTGAGTTGCACAACCGCTTGTCTGAACGTGGCATCGATGTGCTCACGGAGAAAGATCACGATGTGCATGTCTCCGGTCATCCGTGTCGGGATGAACTGGCGCAGATGTATCAGTGGATCAGACCGGAGCTTGCGATCCCCGTTCATGGCGAGCCGCGCCACCTGCTGGCGCACGCCGAGCTTGCTGAGGAACTTCAGGTTCCAGAACAGCTGGTGCTGCGCAACGGCCTGATGGCGCGCATCGCGCCTGGTCCAGCAGAGATCATCGATGACGTGCCCGCCGGTCGGTTACATCTGGATGGCCGTATTCTTGTGCGGGCCGGCGAGGCGCCCTTGCGAGAGCGCCGGCAGATGTCTTTTGCAGGCAGTGTTGTTGTGTCTTTGGTGGTGGATGACGACGGCAGGTTGCTTGCCGACCCGGAAGTGGCCGCGACCGGCATTCCGGACCTGGAAGACGAGCTGAGTATCGAGGACACTTGTGCCGAGGCGGCGGAAGATGCCCTCAACCGGATGCGAAAAGCGCCCAAGCGGGACGATGATGCAGTGTCCGAGGCCGCGCGCCGCGCCGTTCGCGGACGCATCCGTTTTTTGTGGAACAAGAAGCCGCCGGTACAGGTATTGGTGACTCGCGTTTAGGCGCGATGCTGGAAGGATAAGCAGATGTCTTTGGTCGGTGGAATCGCCATTTTTGGCCTGATCTGGTTTCTGGTGCTGTTCACCGTACTTCCATTCGGCGTGCGCACCAGCGAGGAAAGCGGTGAGGAGCTTGTTGAAGGGGCAGCCGACAGCGCACCGGTGCACCCAATGCTGTTACGCAAGGTATTGGCGACCACTGCGATCGCACTGGTTGTGTGGGCGGCCGTGTTTGCGGTGATGGAGTACCGCTTACTGTCGCTAGACGACATTCCGTTTCTGCCACGTTTCGGAGAAACGGAGTAAGTAGTTTTCCCTAGGGGAATGTTGACTTTTTTGTAGTTTTGGCTGATAAGTCAGGCAATGGAAGGCGTCTGAGAAAAGAAAAAAGCAAGGCCCGTAAAGGCCTTGCTTTCTAGTTTGCTTCCTTCCCCTATCCGCTGCGAGCAAGCGGTTGGATCGCCGCGCGAAAATGGTCTTGGGTTTGCCCTTGGTGACCTTGGTAGGGGGAAGCTCTCCTCCCTAAACTTGGGCCATCTTGGAGCGAAAAACGCCCGTGACAGCCCCCTTTTTATTATGACAGAACTTTTACAAGAGCCGCGACACCCTGTCACGCGCTTTTTGCATAGCTGTGATGATTTTTATCGCAGTCTGCCGCTAAATCACGCTTCACGCCGTTAAGTCTGAGGTGCTGCTTGACTTGCCGACGCTGGGTAAACAGGCTGTTGTACACGCGTGCCTGACGGCTCCGCATGCTGCTGCGGGGCCGACGTTTCGACCAACATGTTTGATGGGCGGAAACGGGGGAACAGGCCTTAGGCAGCGCTGACCCGTCTATGAACACATGTCGGGTCTGACGGGTGTTTGTTGGGGGCAACCGTATGTCTGTATTTTCACCGCCACGTTTTGCGCCATCATCGGCGCTGCGTTCACTTGCGCGGACAGCTTTGGTCGCAGCCGGAGCCGTGGCCTTTACGGCTGCAAGCCTGGGTACGGCTGAAGCTGCACGGTCCTCCAAATGGATCATCACCAAGGACCATTGGAGTGAGTCCGACGAGCGCGGTTTCAGCGAGTTCATCACGGCGCTGGGTGAAGCTGACTGCTACACCATGAACGACTGCCTCAAGAGCCCGGCGAACCCCTATCGAGCCACAGACCCTTATGTGAAGTGGTGGGCGGACTGCGCAGACATGCCGTATATGCTGCGCGCCTACTACGCCTGGAAGAACGGCCTGCCGTTCTCGCACCAGACAGCCATGCGCTCCGGCGATGGACCGGGCAGCGACATTCGCTATTCCATGGCCGGCAATCAGGTGGTGGCCCGCCGTGATGCCAGGACCGGGATCAACGCTGTAAACTTCATCCGCTATATCGGTGCGGTCTCGACGGGCATGTATCGCCACCATGCCGCAGCCGAAGCGGCACCCTATTTCACCGACCACTACTCGCCGGACATCAACCGCGACACCATTCGTCCGGGTACGGTGGTCTATGACGTCAACGGCCACGTCACCATGGTCTACAAGGTGACGGAAGATGGCCGCGTGCTGACCTTGGCAGCACACCCCGACCAGTCCCTGTCGCGCAGCTATTTCGGCCGCAACTTCCTGCGCACCCAAGCAGCCCTTGGCACCGGGTTCAAGAACTGGCGTCCGATCCAGCTTGCGGGCTACAAGCGCGCCGCGAACGGCGTGCTCTATGGCGGCCGTGTCACCGGGGCTGCCAATATTGAGCTGGCTGATTTCTCGCTTGAGCAATATGCGGGCACGGAAGTGCTCAACTTCACCAAATGGTATGAGCCGTCTTTCGTGGTCAAGGGCCAGAACCTCAACTACTACGAATGGATCCGCGCGTCGCTCTCCGTAGGTGATTTGAAATACCGCCCGGTCCGCGAACTGCGCGCCATGATGACGTCGCTGTGCCAGGACATCTCGGCTCGCAAGCACGCCGTCGACATTGCCATCAAGACGGGCGTGCACCGCTACAACCAGCCGCGGCAGCTGCCGGACAACATCTACGGGACGCAGGGCATCTGGGAGAGTTACTCGACACCGTCGCGGGATGCGCGTCTCAAGACCTCCTTCAAGGAAACGTTCGACCTGGTGCAAAAGCTGCTGGACATGCACGCCGCCGGTGATCCCAAGCTGAGCTATGCCGGTACGGACCTCGCCGGTGATCTGCTTGCAGCTTTCTACGAAGAGAGTCACGCCTGCGAGGTGACCTACCGCAAGAGCAATGCTCAGAAAGTGCGCCTCAATCTTGAGGACGTGATGAACCGTCTCTGGGACATCTCGTTCGACCCCTATCACTGCGTTGAACGCCGCTGGGGGGCAACGGACCCGGCAGAGCTTGCTTCCTGCAAGGACGGCGCAGTGAAGACCGCCTGGTACACTGCAGAGCAGCATTTGCGGTTTCAGATCGACCGGACCTATGACGTCGATATGAGCCATGACCTTGCCAGCCTTCAGGCACCGGGCAAAGGGCTGTATTCCGGACGTGGCGTGGAGTCACCGCCCGATGTGAACATACCGGCGTTGCTGGTCCGCAACCTCAAGACGCAGATCGAAGCGCGAAACGAAGACCCTCTTGTTCCGGTGCAGGCGGTCACGAACTAGCGAGATCAGATAGCTCTCCCTCCCCATATTGCCTTTCCGCGGCATGACCGCGGAATACAGGGGGCGCCAGCAAAGCCGGAGAGGGGGGGCCAGGACCCCGCGGTCAAGCCGCCGGGGACCAAAAATAATTAATAGGAAGGAAAACACCACACCG
>JBHJJF010000194.1:0-3574 GCA_050042885.1 Candidatus Phaeomarinibacter sp. | reverse complement strand
TGGTCAGCAATGCATAAAACAGCCCGGTGCGCTGGTTGCCCCCTTCCACATGATCGTGATCCGCCACATCCGCCATGATTGAGCGGAACAGGAACGGACCCGCGCCCATGTTCACGCCAAGGCAAATCCACACAATGATCGCGAAGAGCAGGTCACCTGGCTGCACAAGAAGAATGAGCGGCACGGTCACGGCGGAGAACAACGACGAGTAGGCAAGCGTCCGGTGCTTGCCCCAGATATGCGAGAGCCGGATCATGATCGGCACGAAAACACATCCGGACGTCAGGTAGACAAGGATCAGCAGACTGGCGAGTTCGAGCCGCAGGACGTCATCGGCAAGGAACAAGAACAGCGCCGTCACGATGCCACCGGAGATGCCGCCCAGAAGGTCTGCAATCAGAACCCGACGCAGCGGATTGTTGCGGGAGAGAATGCTAAGCGCTTCCTGCCACGGGACGTGGACAGGGTCCGGCACCTTGCGCTCGGGCACAAGCCAGACGGCAATCAGCACCGTGATGGGCAGCAGAATGAGGACATACCAGCCCATGGACGCAACGCGCGCGGCACCGACATTCTCCGGCTGCATTGCTTCGATGAAGACCGGGACCAGCAGCACGAAAATCATGCCGGCGATCAGCGCAAACTCCCGGAAGCCCTGGATGGTGGAGCGCTCATTGTAGTCAGGCGTCAGCTCGGCACCCCAGGACATGTGCGAGATCGTCAGCAACGTCCAGCCGATATAGGCAATAACCATCCACCACAGGAGGTAACTTCCGGAGACCGGCGCCGTCGGCATGAACAGCATGTAGATCGATACGAGCATGATCGGCACGGAAATCACGATCCAGTGCCGCCGCCGCCCCCATTTGGTCTGGAACCTGTCTGAGAGAATGCCAAGCACAGGGTCTGTGAACACATCCCAGAACCGGGTGATCATGAAGATGGTCCCGACCAGTGCGAGACCCAGACCCATTTCATCTGCATAGAACGGCGGGAGATAGACAACGATGGGAAGACCCATGGCCGCGATCGGCGCTGCGGGCAGCGCGAAGGCGCCAATGCGCCAGCGGCTCAACCCGGATGGCCGACCGTTTGCCTGACCGGTCGCTGCAGTGTCTGTTTGGCTCATGCGTTACTCAATTGGGCCATGCGGTCACTTCCATACGCGTGCAGAAGCGGCCACGCGGCCCAGATCCTCCTTGGGTCACCTGCCTGGTGGAGCCGACAGTCAAAACTGACAGCCCATGTAGTTGTGGTGGCTGATTTTTATCGCCTCGTGTGATGAAGCGGTCGCACTCACATTGTTATTCTGGGCAATGATACGCACAAAATTGTAAGTCGAGAAGTCAGCTTGGCTTACAAACTGGTGACTTTTGACTGAACGGCGGGTCACATTACCCCAGAAAAGCTGCGGATGTCTGGGGCGAAATCGAAGTAACAGGGCCTGATGGACGCGAGCGCACACATAATTGAAGACCCAAAGGCCGAACCGGAGAGGCGTTCACGCGTTCTTGTGCTGTGCGACGGAGAAGGCACGCGCAACGCCCTGGCGCATTCTTTTGGGCCGGGATATGCGGATGTCGACCCGGCAGCACTTGCCCAACGGCTCGCTGAGGAGCGCGATTGGGACATCATCCGCGCCCATATTTATGTCTCCAGCGATGCATCAGACGACACCCGCCGCTGGGCGAACCGCGTGAAACAGACACAGGCAAAGCTCGTTACCCAGCCCGGCGATATTCGCATCCGCATGGCCCTGGCCGGCACGCAGGCACTCGGTGCCCGTCAGTCGGATATTCTTTTGGTGATGGGCGCAGATGCCTCCTTCATGGCGCTGGCGCAGGACACGCGCACGGCAGCCCGTGCCCAGAACCGTGACATCAAATTTGCCAGCGCCTTCGCCCCCTCATCTCATACGCTGGGGCGGTCGGTGCCGTCGGCCGACTACGCGGTGACCATTGACCGCGCGTCGGCAGAAAAGAGCCTGCTGCTGGCGTCCGGCACCTCGTCCCCCCGCCGCGTGTATGCGGGCACATCAAAGCCCGCGCGCCTAACGCCGCAAGCAAACGCTTCTGCCACGGCGCCTCCGGCAAAGCGCCGTCTCATGCGCGCCGTCTATGGCGTGGGATTTGTCGCAAGCATGATGGCATTGATCTGGGAGGATGTGGTGCTGGGCGGCGGGACGCAAGCACTGGATTGGGATGGGTGGCGATGGGGTGTTTCAACAGCCCTGGCCCTTGGCAAAAGCATCGTCTGGCCGCTTTACTGGCTCGCGCGGGCCTTCGGCATTGAAGCCGGTTAGGTACGATAAGAAACAGGCGTGAAAAGCGCCGCCTTGGAGGTAAGACATGGTCTGGCTACTCTTTATTCTTGCCGGTGTCATCGCAGCGGCAGTGCTTTGGTATGTCGTTCTTGGTCTGTCGCTGCAGCCCTTGAACGCCGCCGCCCGCGCGCAGGCCCCTGGCAAATTCCTTCAGCTGTCGGATGGTCAAATTCACTATGTCTGGGACGGACCTGAAACGGGGCCTGTCCTTGTGATGGTGCACGGCTTCTCAACGCCGCATTTCATCTTTGAGCAGAATGTCTCAGCCCTGACGGACAAGGGCTATCGGGTACTGCGCTTTGACCATTTCGGCCGCGGCTGGTCCGATCGTCCCGGCGGCCCTTACGACATAGACTTTTATGACCGGTCATTGCTGGACCTGCTCGACGGCTTGGGCATCACCGAGCCAGTGGGCCTGATCGGCCTCTCCATGGGCGGGCCGATTGTGTCTGAGTTTGCGGCCCGACATCCCGAACGGGTCGACCGCGTCTTTCTGTTTGTGCCCGCGGGCCTTGATGTGGCCGGGAGCGATACCGCCGCCGGCAAGGTCATTCGTCTTCCCGGCATCGGCGATCTGATGTGGCGCGTGATCGGGCGCGGGATGTTGCTCGGCGACCCGCAATACAATGAAGACGGCCTGCCGGAGGCACAGCGCCTGAAAGGCAACATCCGTATACAGATGGACTATCGCGGCTATCTGGACTCGCTGCTGTCCACCCTGCGTCACACACCAATGACGAGCCGCACGGACACCTATCAGTCGCTGGCATCAACCGGCCTGCCTGTAGCTGCCGTGTTCGGCGCGGATGACCCAACGGTTCTGCCCTCAAGTGCAGACAAGCTGCGAGCGCTCGAGCCGGACGCCCATGTCCATATACTCGACAATGAAGACAACGGGCTTAATTACAAACGGTTTGACGTCTCCAACGAGCTGCTGTCTGACTTCTTTGCCGGGTCACAATAGCGGCTCAGCTAATGCTTGCGGCGCATAGGGTGGCAGCGGTAGAAGATGACATCAGCGCGCACACATGCAGGGAACCCGAAAGATGGCCGGAGCAGTCGTACCGATATTCAGTATTGACGAGGCGGTGGCGATTTTTGTGGTCGGCGTCATGGTGTTCTACTGCTCCGGCGCCAGCGCCCCCCACGATCACCCCCATGTGTATCTGGACATGGGCGCTGACTATGAAATCATCTGCCCCTATTGCTCAACGCTGTACCGCCTGAATACCAGCCTAAGGGCAACGGAGA
>JBHJJF010000193.1:0-21246 GCA_050042885.1 Candidatus Phaeomarinibacter sp. | reverse complement strand
GCAAATAGGAAACCCTGTGCCAACTCGGCATAGTAGAGGGGGTTTATGCCAAATGGGTCCCGCGCGAGGATGAGCCGTTCGCCCTCAGGGTCATACATGGCAATGGCGTACATACCGCGCAGGCCATTCGCGAACTTCAGGCCATCGCGTCGGTAAAGCTTGAGCGGCGATTCACAATCGGATTGGGTTTTGAAACTACTTTCACCAAATTCGCCGCGCAATTCGAGGTAGTTGTAGATTTCACCATTGGCGACAAGTGCCAACCCTTCATCATCAAACAAGGGTTGGTCGCCGGTCTCCAGATCGATGATGGCAAGGCGTGTCTGGATGAGACCGGTGGCGCCGGAGATAAAACTACCTTCGCCATCCGGGCCACGATGGGTTAAAGCATCCGACATGGCATCGAGCACGGACGATGAGGGCGCCTCACCGCCTGTTGTCTGCATACCCGCAATGCCGCACATGTCGTCTTTGTATCCTACGTGTTGCTGCGCTGAACTACGCGCGCGCTTCTTCTACCTGCCTGAAGACCGAAAGATAACGGTCTATGCAGACGGATTGCGAGAATTCTGACTCTACGCGTGCGGCTCCTGCCGCTACGAGTTTCTGACGCAGATCCGAATCATTCGCGATCCGGGCGATGGCTTCGGCCACCGCCGGAGCGTTGTCGCGTGGCACAAGCAGAGCATCTTCTTCATGCCTGACGAGCCATTCGGGTCCAGTGGCGTTGGCAGTCACGACCGGCGTGCCATGTGCCCAGGATGCGATGATAACGTTCCCAAATGGTTCAACCCGCGATGGAAAAACACATATGTCCGCAGTGCGGAGCAAGCGCCCTGTGTCATCGCGCCAGCCAAGCCAGCGAACGCGAGAGCTGATGCCTAGATCACGGGCCTGCTTTTTTAGATCGTCCTCAAGTGAGCCGGCGCCAGCGATCCATAGGTAGGCATTTGGCGTTGCGGCGAGCGCGTCCAGCGTGACATCAAAGGCCTTTGCATCGTGCAAGCGCCCCATAGAGAGCAGCAGCAGGGCATCCTCAGGTGTATCAAACTCAGCCCTTGGCAATGCCGGACGAGAATCAATCGGGGTGAAGTTTGGAATGAAATGGACCGTGGACGGATCAAATCCGCCTTCTGTCAGATATCGAACAAGGTCCGGCGTGTTGCATATCTGTGCATCGAAGTCTCTGAAGGACTTGTGGGTGTAGTAGCCGCCGTGGCGCGCCACACGGGCATATGGGCCCTTAGGGGTGGCGCGCGCCGCCCGCCCCCTCCAGGACAGCACAACATTCGCGTTCATGTTGTTTGCTGCAGTCCGAATGGCGTGGGGCGTCTTGAAATCAAGCCATCGGCTAAATGGAACGTCTGTGTGCTGCACTCCGGCCGCGTCCAAAAGACGTCCGCGCGCCTCGTTGGGGCGCATGACCGCCTCCGAGACGTGCCCGGCAGTCTTAAATGCAATCGCTAAATCCACGAAGAAACGTTCAGCACCGCCGACGGCTCCACCGGCAATGGTGTGCAGAATGTTCACTGACCATCACCTTCGCTTCTTTCGGTATGTTGCTCGGGCTCAAGCGTCGCCTTGAGATAGGACACGACCGGGTAGAGCCCGGCAAGCACTCCCACAAGGAACCCATAGCCCCCCTCCCGGTAGCCCTTGCGCCGAACATAAGCCTTATAGAACCGGGAAGGGATACGCCGGATGTTTCTACGAAGTGTTTCCTCCTGCACCTTGCCCGATGAGATCAGGTCGCGGGCATTGCCGGTTGTGTAACGATCGAAGCGTGCGAGCATGTCGGTGATGTCGTCGTCCACCAGATGGTCAACCCGTGTTGCAAGCGTTCCCAGGCGCGAACCCAACTCAAGGGACGGGTGAACACGCTGGCGCCCCCATGTTTTTGTGCCGCGTGCGAAAAGACGTGGCGCGGCACTGGCTCCGATATAAGCGCCCCAGCCATACCGCACACGGGTCCGGCCAACATAGTTGTCAAACTGGATAAGGTAGTAGCCGGGAGGTGAGGTCAGTGTGACCGCGCCGATCTCACGTGCGAGGTCCGCCGGCACGCGCTCGTCGGCGTCAACTTCCAATACCCAATCGCCCTTGCAGGCTTCGATCCCTGCGTTTCGGCGATCTCCTTCAATGGGCCATGCGCCTTCAATAATTGTGTCAGCTCCGGATGCCAGAGCAATTTCTTTGGATCTGTCTGTACACCGATCAAGCACTACAACCCGCTCATCAGCGAAAGACAGAGCCTCAAGGCAAGCGGCCAGATTGTGTTCCTCATTATGGGCGACGGTCAACGTCGAAAGTCTGGGTGTTACGCCAGCGTCATTTGCCATCACTCGTGCGGCCAGGCTCTCAGCCGCCTCAAGAGCACGATCAACGCTCAAATCAGTCATTTCGCTCTTGGCGGAGCGAAAGTCATAGGCCGGGCCAGAGATAATCTGCTCGAAGCTGCGTGCACCGCGAACGCTTGCTCCTTTGGACCCCCATGGGCCGTAGCGCGCCTCGGGGCTTGGGCCAAACTAGCCCAGAGTTGGCAGTCCAACCGCGGCGGCCATATGCATTGGACCGGAGTCGTTGCCGACATAAAAGTTCGCACGCTCAAGGCAGGCTGCTGTCTGTGGCAGGTCGGTCTTGCCAACAAGGTCAATCACCTTGTCGTCAGGGAGCGCGTTGATGACTGGTAAAGCAGCATCACGTTCCGACGCTGCACCAATGATCATGATACGGGCGTCCGACAAAAACCCACCAGGTCCCGTGATGCGCTGGATGAGATCAACGAACCGGTCACCAGGCCATGTCTTACCACCCCAATTCGCCGTCGGGCCGACCGCGAGTATGGCTGTACCGTCTGGAGCGAGTTCCACGGCCTTGGCTTGTGCGTCACGTGCGGTCGCGAGGCGTGGCGCGGGTGCCAGAGTGAGACCCAGTACTGTCGCAATGTGCGGCACACGGTGCAGGGATGTGTCCTGCCTCAGGACATGGCGCGATTTGGTTCGCAGCAGATATGATATAAGAGACGCGCGGAGGTCTACGACCATATCCCACCGCGTACCCACGGTCTGTTTCCACAACGACCACCAATGGCCCGCACTTTTCTTCTTTGGCATTTCGATGATGCGGGTGACGCCAGGTTGGTCCTGAAACAGGGTCGCGGTCGCGGGGCCACATGCAACCGTGATTTCAGCGTCCGGATACCGGTCCGCCAGCCATGACAGCACACCGCTCGACAGCACGGCGTCACCGATGCGGTTGTACGTGACGAAGAGAATTTGCTTCATCTGGGACGGCTGGCTCCCAAGAAGGTTGCAGCTGAGGAAAGTAGACTAAGCGCCTTATAGTTTGGGAACCGCAGGAAAGCCAACTCAGCCAAAATTGCAGCTGTCAGCATGGAGCACAAAGAGGAAACATTCCACTTGAAGGGGGGAGATTCCTTCCCCACCCTTATGTGGAACGCAATTCGGCAATTTGAGAAGCGAGAGCCCGCAATGAGCATCACCTGTTTCGCTGAGCTGACTGACCGCGCGGTACTCCGCGCTTCCGGGAATGACATGCATGAGCTGCTGCAGCGACTGGTGACGGGCAACCTGGATCACGTCGTTCCGGGTCACGGGGTCTATTCCTTGTTGCTCACGCCACAAGGCAAATTTCTTTTCGACTTCTTCATGGTCAGCGATCCAACCCATGAGGGCGCAATCCTGATTGATTGTGCTGCTTCGCGCGTCGCGGACTTCCAAAAACGCCTGACGATGTACAAGCTGCGGGCGGATGTGACTTTTGAGAACATAACTGCGGACTTTGGCGTTTTGGCTCAATGGGGTAACGAGGCAGCCCCCTTGCCGGGTCAGATGGCTTACCCAGACCCGCGTAGCGCATTTCTGGGCGTACGTATGATTGCGCCGCGAGGCGACTTGGAGACTGTGCGCGATAGCCTATCTGGAGATGCTGCCACACCGGAAGACTACAGAGCATTCTGTGTCGGCCTTGGGGTTCCGGATGGGTCTATGGATATTGGTGCAGAAAAGGACTTTCCGATTGAAAACAATCTGGACCTGCTCAATGGCATCGACTTTCACAAAGGGTGCTTTGTCGGTCAGGAAGTGGCGTCTCGGACTCACCGCAAAGGCAAGGCCCGCAAACGGCTGGTGATTGCGGCCGTGGATGGCGACACGCCTAAGGCAGGGACCGATGTCACCATTGGAGATGCGAAAGTGGGGAGTATTGCCGGCGTCGCTGGCGGTAGTGCTTTGGCGCTCGTGTTCACAGATCGCGTGGCCAAGACACAGAGCCTGGAAGCGCGGGCAGACAAAAGCAAGCTGACACTAAGCGTACCTGGCTATGCCTCTTTCACACTTGAGGGGACGGCCGAGTGAGCAAAAAAACCGTCAACACAGAGGAACGCTGTGGCTGGTGTGGCGATGACCCGCTTTATGTCGCCTATCACGATGAGGAATGGGGTGTGCCGGAATATGATCACCAAGCGCTATTTGAGAAGCTGATCCTCGACGGATTCCAAGCGGGGCTTGCCTGGATCACCATCCTGCGGAAGCGGGACAACTTCCGCAAAGCATTTCACGGGTTCAAGCCAGATAAAATCGCTCGGTATACGGATAAAGATGTGGAACGGCTGCTTGGTAACGACGGTATTGTCCGACATCGCGGAAAGATTGAGGCCACCATCGGCAATGCAAAGGCGTATCTTGACATCATGGACAGCGAGCCAGAGGGCTTTGCGGGCTATCTGTGGGACTTTGTGGATGGCACACCAGTGGTGACACAATCAAACAACTGGAGGGACATGCCGACTGCCACGCCAATGAGCGAAGCCCTCTCAAAGGATCTCAAGAAACGTGGGTTCAAGTTCTGCGGACCGACAATTGTCTATGCCTTTGCTCAGGCTGTGGGCATGGTGAACGACCATCAAGTGTCCTGTCCACGCCACCAGGTCTGCCAGGACCTAGCGCGCTAGCAGCCAGCCCAAATGCACTGATCAAGGAATGACCCAGCTTTTGGTGCCTGCAATGTAGTCAAACTTCGCGCGCCTATGGCCTTTGCTGTCCAGGTAGAGCCAATCAAGGGCCTCAACTTTGAAGCGGATAGTCGCAAAATTGTTCAGGCCCGCTTCCAGCTTTTCTGGCGCCACTCTTTGGCCGAGATCCGCAAAATCCGGCAGTCCTGACGTTGGCGTTTCCTGAGCGGTTCCAGGTGCTCCTTGCGCAAGGTAGCAAACCTTGCTGCCAGGTGCCGAAGCTGTCCAAGCTTCATCAAGCGCGCTGCCCTCAGTCACAAGGTCTGCTGTGGCGGTTACACGAAGCTGAACTTTGGCACCGACGTCGTAAAACAGAAGCTGGACGCGCGAATCATTGGCCAGTTGCCTTGCCTTAGGTGACCTTTGATCCGTGTTGCCCCGCAGTATTCCCATGGTTCGGTCTGCCTGGCGCATCACAATTGTACGTGCCTGCGGTGCTCCATCTTCATTAACTGTGGCAAGAACCGGCGTGTGAAACGGTTGTTTGGATGATTTCGCGCCCTGCTCCAGCATGTCCCATGCCATGGTTTCCGCTGCGTCAAGCTGGGAATAGTAATCTGGCTTAGCACCTTCGACAGCTGGTTTGCTGGCGTTTGTGGCATCGACAATGGTTGTATCTGTCACGAGAAATCCTTGTGTGACTGGGCGAACTGCGGGCCGACGGTGCCGGTTCTTCACCATTTTGGACCGGTATCGCTGGTGCGGCGTGCACTGTTCCACTAAATTATCTCATTAATCAGCGCTGGCCATGGCAAACAATGCAAAAGAGGCCTTCGGTTGAGGGAACAGAAAACGTCATACAAGTAGCGTGGCAGCCAAATTCGGGCCCACGCGCGTGACAAACTCAGGTGGTAGGGTTGACCAAAGTCGTCATCAGCGGAACCGGCGTCTTTACGCCAGAAGACACAATCACGAATGAAGAGCTTGTTGAAGCGTTCAACGCGTATGTGACGAAATTCAACGAAGCCAACAAGGATGCGATTGAGCGCGGCGAGGTAGAAGCGCTGACCGAGTCCAGCGTCCCTTTCATCGAGAAAGCATCCGGTATCCACCGTCGGCACGTGATGAACAAGTCGGGCATTCTGGATCCGGACATCATGGCCCCGCGGCTGCGTGAGCGCTCAAACCAGGAACCCTCCATTCTTGCTGAGATGGCCGTGACAGCTGCCAGGGACGCAATGAAGCAGGCAGGCAAAACAGCTGCTGACATTGATGCGGTTGTCGTTGCCTGCTCGAACCTGGAACGCGCCTATCCAGCAATTGCCATTGAGGTGCAGGACCTGCTGGGCATCAACGGTTTTGCATTCGACATGAATGTTGCCTGCTCGTCGGCGACGTTCGGAATCCAGCAGGGTTACGACATGGTGCGCTCCGGCTCTGCCAAATGTGTTTTGGTAACAGACCCGGAAATCTGCACCGGCCATCTCAACTTCCGCGACCGCGACAGTCATTTCATTTTCGGTGATGTTGCAACGGCGATCATTCTTGAAGCCAAGGATGCGGCCACCGCCGAGCACCCCTTTGAGATCATCGGGACACGCTTGAAAACCGAGTTTTCAAACAACATCCGAAACAATTTCGGCTTCCTCAATCGCACGGCCCCCGAAGGCGTCGGGGCCAAGGACAAGCTCTTTGTTCAGGAAGGCCGCAAGGTCTTCAAGGAAGTTGTACCCATGGTGTCAGCGATGATCCTTGAGCACATGGCAGAAGAAAACATCGGCAATAACAGCCTGAAGCGCATGTGGCTGCATCAGGCGAACGCCAACATGAATGATCTCATTGGCAAGAAAGTCATGGGCCGGCCGCCCTCCGAAGAAGAGCAGCCGAATATTCTCAAAGAGTATGCCAATACAAGCTCCGCCGGTTCCATCATCGCATTCAACCAGTTCAGCGAAGACCTTGAGCCCGGGGACGTGGGTTTTATCTGCTCATTTGGAGCTGGTTACTCCGCCGGTAGCGTGTTGGTCCGGCGCCTTTGACAAATCGTTGCGCGCACAAATGAAAAGCCCCCGTTGAGTTCCCGGGGGCTTTTCTTTTTATGGTTGATCGCAATCCCTACGGATAAGGGCGTACCGCCATCACTTTGAAGGTGTGCATCTCACCATCGCTTTCGGTGATAGAAACGTATTCACCTTCAGCAAGCTTGTGACGATCCAGTTTGAACAACAACTCGTCGTCGTCATCTTCGTTTTTGTCGTAGTCAAACTTCCAGCCTTTTCTCACATGGCGCAGGTGCCCGCGCAAGTCCGGCTCACCTTCCCAGAAGCGATGTACGGTGCAGTCATCCTTGTGGTTTTTCCAGACGTCGGGATCAAGCTGCATCTGGCCATCAAGGGGAACGACAAACTCGTATCCACACTCGGACGAGCCGGACGGGTACTCCTCTGAGCGGGCAACATTGAGATGTACACGGTAAAGAGCCATGAGGTTACACTCCTTTGTACTTAAACACGCGGGCGACCAAATCCGATAGAGACTAGTGTGCCATCAGCACCGGCATGGTGGCGTGGGAGCGGATGTGGCGGGTTACGCCGCCGAGGACGAGCTCGCGCAGACGCGAGTGGCTGTAACCACCCATAACCAGAAGATCCGCATTCAGACCAGCGGCCTCTTCCAGAAGCACTTCCCCGGTGTTGCGGTTGTCTTCCGGCACTAGATGAATTTCAGCCTTGACGCCATGAAGCGTGAGATATTCCGCCAGCGCGCGGGCGCCAGGGGCATCGCTGATACCGTCTTCATCGACGCACACGATGGTAACTTTTTCAGCGCCTGTGAGAAACGGCATGGCCGCTGTGACAGCGTTTGCGGCTTCTCCGCTTTCGTCCCAACCAATGGCGACGCTGGTGCCGACACTGGTTGTGGCCTGGGCCGGCGCCAAAAGGACCGGCCGCCCTTCCGCCAACATGCAGGTTTCAAGCGCATTGGGACCGGATGTCTGGTCTCGTGCAGACGCATCGGCGACAATCACAAGATCGGCGAGGCGGCTTTCTGCGGCGATGACCTCAGCGGTGCGACCAGCTTTTACGCGAATGCGAGCAGAGGCGCTGCCCGGTGTTGTTTCGTCTGAGAGCGCGAGACCTGCCTCTTGCGCGGCCTTGCCCGCAGCATTGCGGCACTGAGCTTCCGCGTCATCTGCAGCCTTGCGCGCTGTTTCAATGATGTCCTCAACAACGGGGCCGGAAATGCCCTCACCCAGATACGGCAATGCGTCGGTTGGGTTGGGACGCACGAACAGAATGTCAGCCTGCGCACCGAAACGCTTGGTCAAAGCAAGGCCGGTGGTCAGCGCCGCACTGTCTGAGGCTGAACCATATAGAGGGCACAAAATTCGTTTGATGTAAATGTCGGTTCCGTTTCGGTGCAGGATAATGTGAGTTTGATAAACATGCAGAGCAGCACTGTTTCAAGTGTCATCCTGCGGCATCCCTAGACGCCATGATATGGGTCAACTTTGCGCCAAACTCAGCCGCTCGAACAGGGCAAATATCACCCCGCAGTCGACAATGAGCCAATGTGTGCGTAGTCGTAGCACTCGCCCTTTCGCTTGCCGCGCAACCATCGGAGAAATTCCCTGCCCCCCAAAAAACAACCAGAGATGCCGCGTGCGTGGCAGCGGAGGTTGAGTGGCCGACGGCTGGACCTTATCAACCCGTCGGCGCTGGATGTGGAGATTGAAGACATTGCCCATGGGCTGGCCCGTGTCGCGCGCTGGAATGGTCAGACTGTCGGCGACCATGCCTATAGCGTTGCGCAGCATTCCTTGCTGGTAACCGACCTGGCGCAGGCATTTGCCCCGGACTGGGACCAGACCAAATTGCTGGCAGCATTGCTGCATGATGCCCCGGAATATGTCATCGGCGACATGATCAGCCCTTTCAAAGCTGCTCTTGGTGTCGACTACCGTGACTTTGAAGGGCGGCTTGAGGCTGCGATCCATGTGCGGTTTGGCATTCCGATTAAGACCCCGAAGCATGTGGAACGAACAATAAAGCGGGCGGACAGGGTTTCAGCCTATTTGGAAGCAATTGAGCTCGCTGGCTTTGAGCCTGACGAAGCGGCCAAAATCTTTGGTCGTCCGCGCCTCACACCTGCACAGTCGCGGGCTGCACGCCGATGGATCAAACCCATGCCTGCCGGTGAAGCTCAGATTGCCTATCTCAAGCGATTTGCAACTCTGGCAACCGCATGAGCGGTCAAAATTGCCTTTCAGAATCAATGCCTTCATAATGCTGCGGTTGAGCAAAAGGGGTATCTTATGGTTGTCGTCAACGCCCGCAATGCTGACTTTGGACGAGATTTGAGATCAGCGGAGACACTGACTGCATGGCTGCAGCTTCCGGACCATTGAACCCGAAGAGACAGGCATCTTTCGACGATACCTCGACGGCGGTCGTTGTGGGCCTGAATGCAGCGATTGTAACCGTTGCAGAGCAAGAGCCGCGCACCCTGATCGTCAGAGCACAAGGCCCGCAGTCCGCTCACCACTCAGACCAATGGGATGCGCTGCCTTTTGGCCCATTTGACCCGCTTGCGCACCGGACGATGGCGACAGGTCTGCATGCCTGGGTGCGCGAGCAGACGGGCCTTGATCTTGGATATGTTGAACAGCTCTATACTTTTGGTGATCGAGGTCGCAATCGCCTGCCGGACGACATTGGGCCGCACATCATCTCTGTCGGCTACCTGGCTTTGGTAAGCGCAGACGAACTTGGACAGGATGCCGCCGCCGCGGAGAGCGGCTGGCGCGGTTGGTACAGCTATTTCCCTTGGGAGGACTGGCGGCAGTCCCGTCCGCGCATTATCGACGATGCGATTGCCCCATTGGTAACCGAATGGGCCGACAGCGCCGAAACTCAAGCATCTGCCGCACAACGCAGCCAGAGGCTAAATCTGTGTTGCGGGCTTGGCGGTGTCTCCTGGGATGAGGAGAAAGTTCTAGAGCGGTTTGAGCTGCTGTATGAAGCCGGACTGGTGGATGAAGCAGCCCGTGATGGGCGCCAGAACGCACGGCGCAAACTGGAGATGTCTGAAGGCCGTCAGGACGTACCACCGCTCGGTGACCCCATGCAGCATGATCACCGGCGCATTCTGGCCACGGCCATGGGACGATTGCGTGCCAAGCTCAAGTACAGGCCCGTCGTCTTTGAACTTATAGAAGAACAGTTCACCCTGACCGAACTTCAGCGAACCGTCGAGGCCGTGATGGGGGTCAAGCTACACAAGCAGAATTTCCGGCGACTTGTGGAAAAAGCAGGTCTTGTTGAGCGGACAGGTCGGATGACAACGAACACCGGCGGACGTCCTGCAGAGCATTTCCGTTTCCGTCGCGAGGTCGTTACCGAAAGCGCAGCGCCGGGTATGCGTGTGGCTGCACCGCGGCGTAGCACCCGGAGTGCACCAACAGGCTAAACGCCCACTCTAGTCGCGTTTTGATTCTTTTGGCAGCACAGCTGAGTCCGCAAAAGCCTTCAAAATAGCCCTAGTTGATCCCGAGCTTTGTTGAAGAGTGCATTCGTTGGGGGCACCGGTTCACCACTTCATTCGCTCAGCGACATAGGACCATACGCTGCGAGACCAGAATATCCGCCGCCGCGCCTGAAACAGGTTGAGCTCACGGGACCTGTAAAACTGACCGAGTCAGAGTTTGTTTGTGGTCCCAAGTCGGTCCCTATCCGTTTTGAGATGACGTAACCGGTTGGGGAACGACCTGCCGCCGGATGAGGATCACTGCGAAAAACAGGAAGCAAGCCAAGCCGACGGCGGCGGGGAACAGCACTGTTGTCCATGAATAGTTTTCCAGAGCAACAACTACGAAGCCGTTGCGCACGGCACCCAACGCGAAGAACTGCGCATTCTCCTCATAGGGCAATACCCACGACTTCCTGACCGAGGGGCCAAACCCCAAAAGGTCCACGATGGTCAGCACAAGGACGGCCAGAAACGGGTTTGAGGTGGCAAACCAAAGAGGCAATGCACTCAACGCCAAGATAAGGAACACCCAATCCATGAGCACGATGCTCTTGTCGGCAGATCGGGTGAGCGCCAAGACGGCAACCAGAAACGTTATCACGCCGGAAATGCCGATCGGCCAGGCGCCGATGCCGGCCCCGTCGGACAATTGCGCAAAGAACACAATGACGGTCCCGGCCGCCCAGATCATCCAGGAGAAGACGTGAGGCCGCACCTCATCTCGCAGGATCGAGCGGATGTAGATGTAAAAAAGGAAAAACGTCAGCAGCAATGCTGCTGCGCTGAACACTGTCTTGATGGTGGGAATGTCTTCCATTGCCAGAGAAAAGCACAAACGCTCACGTGGAGAGCAGGACCAAAAACGGATATCCCCGTTGCATCGCGCGGCAGCGCGCACTTGACGCTGGTCCATTCCGTGCCATTTACTCTACTTGACAGGAGTAATGCTCACTTGTAGCATTAGTCTGAAATTATTGGAGCGGAGTTGTGTCCGCCTTTTTTGCGGCCCCCTATATGCTCTAAATGAGCATAAGCCGCGTACCAGCCCCAAGGGAGGCCTGGCTATGACGATTGTGTATGAACGCAGTGCGTATGACGTCAGTGCAAATGACGGCGTCAAGAATGCCAAGGTGAAAAAGCCGGCAGCTAAGAAGCCTGTTCCAGACATCGAAGTTCCAGAGTACACCCCGGGCCTGGCCAAGGAAATGGCGCCGATGTATGCGCGCCTCTCAAAGGTAATCCCCTCTGTGGAGTGGCCGTTCTTTGCGCCGTACATCCACGAGATCAATCGCCTAAAGAAGCAGAAGAATGCGGTGATCCTGGCGCATAACTACATGACGCCTGAAATCTTCCACGGTGTCGCCGACATTGCCGGCGACAGCCTGCAGTTGGCGATTGAGGCTACCAAGGTCGAGGAACAGGTCATCGTCCAGTGCGGCGTGCACTTCATGGCGGAAACATCGAAGCTGCTGAACCCGGAAAAGACCGTGATCATTCCTGACGAGATGGCCGGCTGCTCGCTTGCCTCCTCCATCACCGGGGCAGATGTGCGCGCCATGCGTGAGGCCTATCCGGGTGTACCTGTGGTGACCTATGTGAACACCTCTGCAGAAGTGAAAGCAGAGACAGACATCTGCTGCACGTCTTCCAATGCGCTCAAGGTTGTTGAGAGCCTCAACACACCGCGCGTCATGTGCATTCCTGACGAGTATCTTGCGCGCAATGTGCAGAAGGATACGGACGTCGAAATCATTACTTACAAGGGCTCATGCGAAGTGCATGAGCGCTTTACGCCCGAGGAACTGCGCGAATACCGGGAGAACGACCCCGGTATCAAGATCATCGCGCACCCTGAGTGCCCGCCAAACGTGCTGGACGAGGCTGATTTCTCGGGCTCCACATCAGCAATGATCAACTGGGTGAAGGACAACCAGCCAAGCAAGGTCATGATGGTCACGGAGTGCTCCATGTCGGACAACGTGGCGGTAGAAAATCCCAATGTGAACTTTATCCGCCCGTGCAATCTGTGCCCGCACATGAAGCGGATCACTTTGCCGAAAATCCTCACCTCCCTGCACACCATGCAGGACGAGGTTCTGGTTGACCCGGCAATTGCCGAGCGTGCCCGGCTGCCGATTGAACGCATGATCGCGCTTAACAACTAGCCTGATCCCAATTGCGGAAGGCCTCTAAGCCAATGGCACAGGCCACCTCCACCAACAAAGAACACCTGGCCGGCGACGCACTCGTCGCCGGCGCGGGGCTTGCCGGCCTGTTTACAGCCTTGAAGCTCGCAGATGCCGGTCGCCAGGTAACGGTACTTGCTGGTATTCCCCGCAAGGGCGGTGCAACGTCCACATGGGCGCAGGGCGGCATTGCGGCGGCGCTTGGGCCAGACGACGCAGTACAGCTGCATGTTGCCGATACACTTGCCGCCGGAGACGGGCTGGTCGATGAAGCAGCTGCTCGTGTCTTGGCGGAAGACGCCCCTGCGCGGATCGCCGACCTCGAGGCGCTCGGCGTACCGTTTGACAAGAAGCCGGACGGCTCTTTTTCACTCGGCCGCGAGGGTGCGCATTCGCGCAATCGCATTGCCCATGTTGGCGGCGATGGTGCCGGTGCTGCCATCATGGCTGCGCTTGGCAACGCAGCATCAGCCCACGACAACATCCATGTTGTATCCGGCTGGCATGCCGCTGACCTCTTTGTGGAAAACGGTGTTGTCTCCGGGCTTGTCACACGTGGCGGTGTTGAGCCAGACGCCCCGATGCTCGTCTTTCGGGCAGACGCCACGGTACTGGCAACGGGCGGTGTCGGCGCGCTTTATGCTGTAACCACCAATCCGACTGGCTCACGCGGCCACGGCATCGGGCTGGCGGCGCGGGCGGGCGCACTGGTAAGTGACGTTGAGTTTGTTCAATTTCACCCAACAGCTATTGCCTGCGCGGAAGATCCCGCTCCTCTGGCAACCGAGGCGCTGCGCGGAGAAGGCGCAACGCTTCTAAAAGCAGACGGCACCCGCCTGATGGAGGGTGTGCACCGTGACCTTGAGTTGGCGCCGCGGGACATTGTGGCTCGCGAAATTGCTACGGAGATCGCACGTGGCGGCACGGTATTGCTTGATTGCCGAGCGGCCGTTGGTGATCGCTTCCCTAAGAGGTTTCCATCCGTTTACGCGGCCTGCCAGCGCAATGGTATTGACCCAATGACAGGCGCTATTCCAGTTGCCCCAGCCGCGCACTATCACATGGGCGGCGTTGTCAGCGATCTGACGGGAGCGGCAAGTCTGCCGGGGCTCTATGTGTGTGGCGAGGCCGCTCGTACGGGGGCCCATGGCGCCAACCGGCTTGCCTCCAACTCGCTTCTTGAATCGATTGTGTTTGGCGCCCGCATCGCTAACGCCATAGCCGCGAACGGCGCGTCAGCGCGGGTGCCGACAAGCACCCCAAGTGGTGGGGCTGTGCCTACCGGCCCCGATCCCCATGCTTCTGAGATCAAGACATTGCGCGAGAGCATGAGCCAAAATGTCGGCGTCGCACGCGATGCAAGTTCATTGGAAGAGACGTTGTCGCTGATACGGGACCTCGAAACCCGCGCACTGCCGGAAGCAAGCGGCTACCGCAACATGCTCGCAGCTGCTCATCTGATTGTTGCAGCCGCCTACCGCCGTCATGAGAGCCGGGGTGGCCATAGCCGCCTCGACTATCCGCAGACGGATGAGGCGCTGGCGCACCCCATTCCCCTCACACTGGCGGAGGCATTTTCCACGTGCGCCGCGCCTGCTACCAAAACGGCCTGAGCCAATGATCGACTCCAACCTCCCTCCCATGCCTCGCCTCATTGTCGAACCCGCCGTGCGCAACGCCCTTCAAGAAGACCTTGGGCGTGCCGGTGATATCACGACGGACTACGTGGTTCCGTCAGACACACGGGCACAGGCACGCATTGCAGCGCGGGCGTCAGGTGTGGTCTCCGGGCTAGATGCGGCCCGCATAGCCTTCCGGATGGTTGATCCGGATCTGATGATTGGCATTGAACGACGCGACGGTGACATGATTGAGCCGGGCGACACGATCTGCCACCTGGATGGCAAGGCGCGTTCCATTCTCACCGCAGAACGGGTTGCGCTTAATTTCCTTGGCCACATGTCAGGCATCGCGACGGCGGCACATGGGATGGCCAAGCTCATTGCGCATACCAAGGCGAGGGTGACCTGCACCCGCAAAACGACACCGGGGCTGCGCGCATTTGAAAAACACGCCGTGCGCAGCGGTGGCGGAGCCAACCACCGGTTCGGGCTCGATGACGGCCTGCTTATCAAGGACAACCACATTGCCGTGGCGGGCGACGTGACAGCTGCCATTGAAGCGGCAAGGTCTCAGGCCGGACACATGGTCAAGATCGAGTGTGAGGTGGATACGCTGGAACAGCTGGCGGAAGCACTGGATGCAGGAGCCGAGGCCGTTCTGCTTGATAACATGTCGCCTGATGTTCTGGCGGAAGCCGTAGTCATCAATGCCGGTCGTGCAACGCTTGAAGCGTCCGGCGGTATTACGGCTGAGACGATTGTTGGCGTCGCGGAAAGTGGTGTCGATCTCATATCAGTTGGCTGGCTGACTCACTCCGCACCCTCACTGGATCTGGGACTGGATATCGATTTCGGCGACTGATCGCCCTACACTCACCTGAATAAAACAAACTCAGGGAGAGCAGGCATGTCCAAATCCAACGGGCGTAAATCCATTTTTATCACCGGAGCCGCCAGCGGGATGGGCCTTGCGACAGCGCAGCTTTTTGCGGGCAAGGGCTGGTTTGTCGGCGCCACGGATGTCAACGAGGCCGGCCTCAAGGCACTTGAGAGCGAAATTGGCGCAGAGAATTGCTTCATCTCCACGCTTGATGTGACCAATGGCGACCAGTATGCGGACGTGCTCAACGCCTTTGCTGCGGACACTGACGGCACGCTTGACCTTCTCTTCAACAATGCAGGCATTGGTGCCGGCGGTTTCTTTGATGAGATGACGTTTGATGACGTCATGGCAGTTGTGAACGTCAATTTTGTTGGCGTGATGCGTGGCATTCACCTCGCATATCCACTGCTCAAAGCGACGCCCAACTCGCTTTGCTTCACGACATCATCGTCGTCCGCTACGTTCGGCATGCCGGGCATCGCCGTCTATTCAGCGACCAAGCATGCGGTGAAAGGACTGACAGAAGCACTGTCCATTGAGTTTGCTCGGCACGGGGTGCGCGCGGCAGACGTTCTGCCGGGGTTGATTGATACGCCCATCCTCCCGGACGGGACGCAGGACAATGCTCCAAGCGAAGGGACATTCAGGCTGATGCCAGCTTCATCCGTTGCGGACAGTGTTTGGGACGCTTACCACACGCCGGAGAAACTGCACTGGTATGTGCCCGAAGAGATCGGCGATCTGGACAAAGCTGCTGGGAACACACCAGAACTCGTCCGAGAGCAGATCAAAAGCACTGGACCGCTGGCGGCTGTCATACGGGAAATGGAAGAGCAGGCCGCGGCGGGCCAATAGACCCGCGTAGAACAGAAATAGCCAGGCAAAATGCCTGGCTTTTTGACTAGTAGTCCCCGGGCCGGTCTTAGCTTTCCTGGGGCGCGTGCCGGTTTACCCAGCGATAGAAGATGTGCTTCCCGACCGTTGTGGTCTCGCGCAGCGTCGGCGCCCAGTAAGGGGACACATAGTCTGCATGATAGTGGGTGGCATTCCCCGTCACGTCTTCCCACTCGACGTCCAGCATGACGTAACTTGCGAGGTTCCGGGATTTTTCCCATGCTCCCGCTTCCGCTGCGACATCACGCAGGCCGTCGCACGTCCAGGAGAACTGGCAACCGGTCGCAAGGTGAGAACCCTGATAAACGACGCCGCAAATCGTGCCGGGGTACCGCCAGTCATCGACCCGGGTCAGCACGACCTCGGCAACTGCGAGCTTACCTTTGGCACCTTCGCTGCGGGCCTCGAAGTAGATGGCTTCGGCAAGACATTTGTGCTCGCGCTCAAGCTGCTTGCGGGAAAGACCAGCAAATTGCTCAGCAAGACGGTCGCCGCCAGCGATCTGAACCGCGTTTTCCACCACGGCATAGAATGTTGGATCACTCATGGATTTGGTGACGGCTGGCAACGTCATGACCGGCGCGCTGAGGCGACCACCGGCAACGCGGGCACGTGCCTTGGCACTGACGGCCCGAACTGTCGGCGTGTCACTTATGCTTGCGGATTCGGTGGATGACGTAAACACACCGGACGTACCGGGTACAGCACCCACGGCTACTGCGCCAAGGGCCACAAAAAGTGCGGCGGCGGTTGATGCTGCAGCCATACGGCGGGTGCTTTGTTCTGCGACAAAGGCCCGAATGTTCGTCAAAACGGTGTCGAAGCTCTTAGGCATCGTCCTGTCTCCAAACTTCAATGTCTTGCCCGGCTTGCCGGACAAGTGGCGTGAACGCGGCCGGGGCGCGCATTTCTGCGCTTCCCTCACAAACCATCTTCACGCCCCCAAAAACAAACAGGCTCGCTTGCCTGCAATCTCACTTCGGCACGTCATCTTCTGACGTGTGCCGATATGGGCCTGGAAATCGGAGAAAATCGGCGGAAAGCTTCCCTAGCCTCGCCCAATCCGTCCAGCCCGTTCTCATGTCAGGCAATCCGTGTGCCATCCGTGTTCTGGATGATGGCGGCCCGACTGGAATCTCGCGTCGCGTTCCTTCGTTACAGGAATGTAAACAGGAACACTGTGATGCGGGAGATAGCATTTAGGTTTGGGGGCTTCAACCCGGTTCGAGTCACGCCGACGTGATTTCATATAAGTTTTTGTAATTAAAGGGAAATCAGCGCGCAACTCCGCCATGCACGAGGCGCAGAGCGTTCACTATTTGTTGCACTGCACAATCATATATACGCAGGTTTCTGCGATATTTGTTGCAGCGCAGCAATCCAAGCTCGATACGCGCGAATCAAGCCTGAAGAGCTGCCTGGGCGGCCGCCAGGCGAGCAATCGGCACCCGGTAGGGAGAGCAGGATACATAGTCGAGGCCAACGCCTTCGCAGAAGCGGACGGACTCAGGGTCGCCGCCATGTTCACCGCAAATGCCCAGCTTGATATCGGCTCGGCTCGCACGCCCGCGTTCGGCGCCGATCTTCACCAGTGCGCCCACACCTTCCGGATCAAGCGTCAGTATCGTGTCCTGCTCGATCTGGCCCTGATCCTGATAGGTCTTGAGGAACATGGCTGCATCGTCGCGGGAGATGCCATAGGTGGTCTGGGTGAGGTCGTTGGTGCCAAAGGAGAAGAACTCGGCCGTTTCCGCAATGTGATTGGCCTGCAGCGCAGCGCGGGGCAGCTCGATCATGGTGCCGACCAGATAGTTCAACTTCTTGCCGGTTTCCTTCTCGACGTCTCCGGCGATTGAGACGATACGTTCCTTGAGGGTGTCCAGCTCCTGCTTCATGGCAACGAGCGGGATCATGATTTCAGGTGTCACCGGGGCGCCGGTCTTTTCCGCTGCCGCAATGGACGCTTCAAAGATAGCGCGGGCCTGCATCTCGTATATTTCCGGATAGGAAATGCCAAGACGGCAGCCGCGGTGGCCGAGCATGGGATTGAACTCATGGAGTTCATGAGCCCGTTGCTTCAGTTTGGCGGCATCAATACCAGAGGCGGCCGCTACCTCGTCCAATTCATCATCCGTCTGCGGAAGGAATTCGTGCAGGGGCGGATCAAGCAGCCGGATGGTCACGGGCAGCCCGGACATGATCTCGAACAAATCCGTAAAATCCTTGCGCTGCATGGGCAGGATCTTGTCCAGAGCGGTCTTGCGGCCAGCCTTGTCATGCTCATCCGCCAAAATCATCTCACGGACGGCAACTATGCGCTCGGCTTCAAAGAACATATGCTCGGTACGGCACAGGCCGATGCCTTCTGCACCGAACTTACGGGCGGTTTCCGCATCCGCAGGCGTTTCTGCATTGGTGCGCACTTTCATGCGCCGGGCTTGGTCTGCCCATACCATCAGCTTGGCGAAGTCACCGGAGAGCTCGGGCTGCAATGTCGGTACTTCGCCGAGAATGACATGGCCCTTGGCGCCGTCGATGGTGATGATGTCGCCTTCTTTCACGGTCTCCCCGTTCACGCTGAACGTCTTGGTGGCGTAATCCACCCGCACGGAGCCCGCGCCGGACACACAGGGACGGCCCATGCCGCGGGCAACCACGGCTGCGTGGCTCGGCATGCCGCCGCGCGTGGTAAGAATGCCTTCAGCGGCATGCATACCGTGAATATCTTCCGGACTTGTTTCGATCCGCACGAGGATGACGCGCTTGCCTTCCTGCATGCATTCGACGGCGTGCTCTGCCGTGAACACGACGGCACCGGAGGCGGCACCGGGCGAGGCCGGCAGGCCAGTTGCAATGACATTGCGCGGGGCGTCGGGATCAAGGGTCGGGTGCAACAGCTGATCCAAGGACGCAGGGTCAACGCGTAACACGGCTTCGTTTGACGTGATGAGATCCTCATCCACCATATCGCACGCAATCTTGAGCGCGGCCTTGGCAGTGCGCTTGCCGCTTCGGGTCTGCAGCATCCATAGCTTGCCCTGCTGGACAGTGAACTCAATGTCCTGCATGTCGCGGTAGTGGCCTTCCAGCTTCTTGTAAATGTCCACGAGCTGGCCAAAGACGTCCGGCATGGCTTCTTCCATGCTCGGTTCAGACGCGCCTGCTTCGATGCGCGACTGTTTGGTGAGGTTCTGCGGCGTGCGGATGCCGGCCACCACATCTTCGCCCTGGGCATTGATGAGGAACTCGCCATAGAACTGTCTGACGCCCGTAGACGGATCACGGGTAAAGGCCACGCCCGTCGCTGACGTATCGCCCATATTGCCAAACTCCATGGCCTGGACGTTGACGGCAGTACCCCAACTTTCAGGAATATTGTGCAAGCGGCGGTAGGTGTCAGCCCGGTCATTGCGCCAGGAGCCGAATACTGCCGAGATCGCGCCCCAGAGCTGGTCGCGCACATCCTGCGGAAAAGGCTGGCCCAGCTCGCGCTCAACAGCCGCCTTATAGTGGCCGATGATGTCTTTCCAGTTGTCGGCGGTGAGCTCAGTGTCGAGCGTCAGTTCGTTGTCTTCCTTGAAGGTCTCAAGGATTTCCTCGAAGTGATAATGGTCCACGCCGAGCACGACGTCTGAATACATCTGGATGAAGCGGCGGTAGCTGTCCAAAGCAAAACGCTCATCTCCGGACAGCTTGGCCAGTGCGCCGATGGTCTCATCATTGAGGCCAAGATTCAGCACCGTGTCCATCATGCCGGGCATGGACGCCCGGGCACCGGACCGGACAGAAACCAGCAGCGGATTGGCCGTGTCGCCAAATGTGGCGCCTACAAGGGACCCTACATGTTCCAGCGCTTTGTCCACCTCGCCTGCCAGTTCATCCGGGTACTGACGGTCATTGTCGTAATACGCCGTGCACAGCTCGGTGGTGATGGTAAAGCCCGGCGGCACCGGCAAACCCAGATTGGACATTTCAGCAAGGTTCGCGCCCTTGCCGCCCAGAAGGTTGCGGTCGCTGGCGGACCCTTCCGCCTTGCCGTCGCCGAAGCTGTACACCCACTTGGTCATGGTTACTCGCCTGTCTTGCGGTGTGAGTTGAGATTGTGAATGAAGAGGAGCGGTTTGCGGGGCTCTGCAGCGGACACGGGCCGCGCAGGGTTTACCTGTCCTGGAGTCCCAGAGACCCTCCGGTCAAGCCGGAGGGAAGCCGGGAACAAGACGAACCGCTGTCCCTCCGGCTTGACCGGAGGGTCAATCGGAGCAGATGCAAACTCTATCACGTCAGCCATCGCCTAACCCTCTACCTTGGAGAAGTCCGCGACCGTGTGAAGCGCATCACGGATTTGCGCGAGCAGCTTCAGCCGGTTTTCACGCAGCGCGGGGTCATATGCATTGACGGTGACATCGTCGAAGAACAGATCAACCGGCCCTCGCAACTGTGCCAGGGCCGCCATGGCACCTGCAAAATCTTCCTTCGCCACTGCTTCGCGGGCGATGCCGGTCGCAGCGTCAATGGCCGCATAGAGATCACTCTCGGCTTTTTCGGCAAACAGTTCCGTATTGGCAGCACCGGCCGCAGATTTGCCGTCCTTCTTTTCCTCAATGCGCAGGATGTTAGCGGCACGCTTGTAGCCAGCCAGCAGGTTGGCACCATCATCGGTTGCCAAGAAATCTGACAGCGCATTGACGCGCTGGACGATCAGCCAGAGGTCATCGTGACCCTCCATGGCGAAGACAGCGTCCACAAGGTCGTGCCGGGCACCACGGTCACGGAGATAGACCTTCAGGCGGTCTGCAAATAATGAGAGAAGATCAGGAAGCACATCTGAACATGGAGCAAGGTAAGCGTAGTTCTTTTCCTCGAACATGTCTTTATCAAGCTCATCAAACGGATTCTTGAGGCCAATGGCCCTTAGGGCAATCCACCAGTATGACTTATCCGGTGCGGACACATCGCTGATGTCAAAACCGTTCTCGCTAAGCTCTCTGCCTATACCCACAATATCTCCATCGGTTCGCCTAAAACGCAGCGCGGAGTACTTATCGTACCGGCGAAGTAGGTTTTGATGAGATAGGCTCAGATATTTCGTAAGATTCAGTCGGACCTCAGATTCTAAAATTGTTCGGATGACACCAAGTGCTGCACGACGCAGAGCATAAG
>JBHJJF010000192.1:0-13533 GCA_050042885.1 Candidatus Phaeomarinibacter sp. | reverse complement strand
ACATTTGCCTTGTACAACGAAGAGATGGTGGGCCCGGACTATGCGCCGGTCACCGCACCCTACTATTTCAGCCTGCGAAAAGCCTCGATTTATGCTGGGTCAAACGAGATTCAGCGCAACATCATGGCCAAGGCTGTGTTGGGTCTGTAAACCCTTAAGCCTTTGCTAACCAAACCAGCCGGGGTGCCCTATGCGCCCCGGCTTTTTCGTGTCCAATTGCCATCAAAATTTTAACCGGTGATAACCCATCATCACGGGTATGACGTATTGGGATTCCATCCGGCATGCCCTGTGGGGGAAGCCGCGCAGCAAGGCGGAGCTCGACGAGGCAATTGCCAGCGTTGAGAACTACCTCGACGTGCACCGGTGGGACCTGCTCAATACTGCGCTTATCGCGGGGCTACTCGCCCTTGCCTTTGCATCTGTCGGTCTGGGAACGGAAGCACTGATATGGGCAGCTGCGGTGTTTGCGGCTGAGGTGGCCTTCTTCCTCGTTCGGATGAAAATAAGCCGCACAAAGACAACCATTCGGAACGTTCATCAGAGAATTTCACTGCTGCAAATATGTTCCTTTGGAACCCTTCTTGTTTGGGCACCCGGACTGTTGTTCGGTATGGGGAAAGGTGACCCTCTGTGTACGACTTTGGTCCTGTTGGCATGGTCGGGCTCGCTTATAGTCGTGACAAACCAGAACGGAGCTATTCCGAGAATTGCGATCACCAGCGGCGCGGTCCCAGGTCTCCTGATCATGTTTGTGCCGGCGCTATATGCTGAGCGACCTGCCGACATCGCTCTGGCAGGCCTCGCGATTGTTCTGGTGATCCTGGTCGCCCGTAACACGATCGCCAATTTACGCCTCAGCCGCGATGTGTTTGCCGTTCAGGCAGACAAGGATGAGCTGATCGGAGAGCTGGAAATTGCGCGGCAGGCAGCAGAAGCTGACCGTCGCCGTGCGGACCAGGCGAACAAGGCCAAGACCGAGTTTCTGGCTATCATGAGCCACGAAATTCGCACTCCCATGAACGGGATGCTGGGCATGGGCCAAATGCTATTGCGGGGTGATCTGTCAGAAGAGCAGCGCAGCTATGCCGAGACCATCGTGCAGTCCGGCGACAACCTGCTAGCACTGCTAAACGACACGCTGGATCTGTCCCGCATTGAGTCCGGACGCATGTCGCTTGACGCCGAAGAGGAGGATCCCCGGCGCATCATTGAAGGCATCGAGGCGCTTTGGGCACCGCGCGCTCGGGATGAGGGGCTTGAGTTCACCGTCGAGATAGACGCGTCTGTGCCCGCCCGCGCGGAGCTCGACAGCCGCAAAGTTCAACAATTGCTGACAAATCTCGTCGGCAATGCAGTGAAGTTCACGTCCAAGGGCTCGGTTATCATTCGGGCAACCGCGCCTCAATCGGGCAAGCTCCGTTTCGAAGTGGAAGACACTGGTCCCGGCATACCGGCCGAGGCTCATAAGCGTATTTTTGAAAAGTTCACACAGGCCGATGCGTCGACATCCCGCAGCTTTGGGGGAACAGGCCTTGGACTTACACTGTGCCAGGAATTTGCCCAGTTGATGGGCGGTTCCATCAAGGTCGCAAGTCAGGAGGGCAAAGGGTCCACGTTCAGTGTCGAAATACCCTGCCGTTTCTTTGTCAGCGATCCAGAGCCTGAAGTCGTTGATGACATCGTTGCTACTGGGGGCGCGGACGATCCGCTCGATTCACGCAACGGGGAACTGCGCGTGCTCGTCGCCGACGACCATCCGATCAACCAAAAACTGATGCGGGCATTCATTGAGCGATTCGGGTTTCAGTATGAGGTCGTCGAGAACGGCCGCCAGGCCGTGGATGCTGTGGCATACGGAAACTTCGATGTTGTGTTGATGGATGTGCAGATGCCTGAAATGGACGGGATCACCGCCACAGCGGAGATTCGCAAACTGCCAAATGGCCGTGGCAGCATCCCCGTCCTTGCCATCACTGCCAACGCAATGGTTGGTCAACGCGAGGCCTATCTCGCACAGGGCTTTGACGGATACATCTCAAAGCCGATTGATACAGCTTTGTTGCGTGACGAGATATTGCGCGTCACAAAGGCACGCAATAGCGCTCAGGCATCCGATACAAAAACAGCCGCTAGTGCGTAACGCACCCGCGGCTGCTTTCATCTGACGCTTGAAAAACGCAGGCTTACTTGCCCGAGGCCTTTTCAAAGAACTTGCCAGTCTGTTCTCCGCCCATGAAGAAGGGCTTGGCATTTGAGAAGTCTGTGATCTGGTCCCAGTTCTCAAGAACCTTTTCCGCGGTGAGATCATCGCGACCCACATAGACGCCATCTGCTTCTACGACCTGGGCGGCGGCAAAGACGCCTGCGCCTGCGCAAAGGATAGTGCCTGTAGGTGCGTCCTCGCTCACGAGGATCATAACGCCCGGCGAGACGAACTCCGGCTTCAGCATCGCTTCAGCTTCGGGAGGCATCAGGTTCTCGGTCATGCGCGTAAAGGCAACCGGAGCCAGGGTGTTGACCTTGATGTTGTCTTTCTGGCCTTCGATCTTCAGCGTGTTCATGAGGCCCGCAAGTCCAAGCTTGGCGGCGCCGTAGTTTGCCTGACCGAAATTGCCGTACAGGCCTGAAGACGATGACGTCATCATGATGCGACCATACTGCTGTTCTTTCATGACTGGCCAAACAGCCTTGGTTGCTTTGGCGGAGCCAGCGAGGTGCACGTCAACGACGAGGTCCCAGTCCTT
This sequence comes from Candidatus Phaeomarinibacter sp., assembly GCA_050042885.1. Classification (GTDB taxonomy): domain Bacteria; phylum Pseudomonadota; class Alphaproteobacteria; order CGMCC-115125; family CGMCC-115125; genus Pyruvatibacter. The sequence goes on along the minus strand of JBHJJF010000192.1, from coordinate 10,786 downwards.
TTGCTCCATTTTGGCGAAGCGTTTGTCGCGCAGGATGCCGGCATTGTTGATCAGGATGCCGATGCGGCCGACGGCATCGACCGTCTGCTTCACGAGATTTGCAACACCGGCGTCGTCGGTCACGCTGGAACCGTTGGAGATGGCTTCAGCACCCAGCGCCTTGATTTCTTCGACAACCTTGTCGGCTGCTTCAGAGGACCCGCCTGAGCCGTCAACAGAACCGCCAAGATCGTTGACCACGACCTTTGCGCCGCGACGGGCGAGCTCAAGTGCGTGACAGCGGCCAAGACCACCACCGGCACCGGTTACAATTGCCACCTTACCTTCGAACGAAATCGTCATGATCTGATTGATCCTCTTTTTGGCCGTTTTGCCTGAATTGTGGAGGGGTGCGGTTCCTGGCAGGACGCCGCAGAAAATGCTGGTGAGGTTTTGCAATGCCCGCATTGTCGGGTCAAGCTGCCAGCGAGTGAGATTCAAGCGCTGATCGCGGTCCTGCGGCCGGCCTTCTGGCTCGTGTCTTGGGGACCTGCTTATGAATCTATTGATTTTGCAAAGCCTTTTTGGCGTTTTTGCATTTGTCGGGCTTGCCTGGTGTCTGAGCGAAAACCGCTCACTTTTTGCCTGGAAAACCGTTCTGGCCGGGCTGGCCGCCCAACTCCTTATTGCCGTGTTGTTTTTGCGCGTCCCGTTTGCTCATGAGGCGATGCTCTCTCTCAATACCATTGTCGACGCTTTGATGTCGGCAACGCAGGCCGGAACGTCATTCGTTTTTGGATATGTCGGCGGTGGAGACGCACCTTTTGAGGTGATCAATCCGCCGGCCAGTTTCAGTCTGGCGTTCCAATCGCTGCCCATCGTTCTTGTGGTGTCGGCATTGGCAGCGCTGCTCTGGCACTGGCGGGTGCTTCCGATAGTTGTCGGAGCCTTGTCTGCCCTGTTGCGCCGGGTGCTGAACATCGGTGGCGCACTTGGTCTGGCGTCGGGGGCAAATGTCTTCATGGGAATGGTGGAAGCCCCGATTCTGATTCGGCCCTATCTCGCCAAACTCTCGCGGTCAGAACTCTTCGCCCTGATGTCCGTTGGTCTGGCTACCGTCGCGGGTACGGTGCTGGTCCTGTATGCCAGTGTAATTGGCGCGCGCGTGGAAGGTGCACTTGGGCACATCATCACGGCATCCCTCATTTCACTGCCGGCTGCCATCATCATTGCACGCATCATGGTGCCTGAGACCACAACAGGGACATCAGTCAGTGAGGATGTCCCGGAGCTTCAATATCGCGGCAGCATGGACGCAGTGGTGCAGGGGACAACGAGCGGCTTGCAATTATTGCTGGCCATCGCCGCGATGCTCATCGTCGCCGTCGCGCTCGTCGCGCTTGCTGACATCGTCTTAGGGGCTTTGCCTGATCTGGCCGGTGCGCCGCTGACGCTTGAACGTGTTTTCGGCTGGCTCTTTGCGCCAATCGTCTGGGCTATGGGCATTCCCTGGGGCGAAGCTGGGAGTGCCGGCGCGCTCATGGGTACCAGGACAGTGCTCAATGAGTTTTTGGCCTATCTGGGTCTCATCGGCCTCGAGCCAGGAACCCTGTCGGACCGGTCCCAGCTCATCATGGTCTATGCGCTGTGCGGCTTTGCGAATCCCGGCTCCGTCGGCATCATGATTGGCGGGCTGACGAGCCTTGTTCCTGAGCGGCGCGACGAAATCATCGGACTTGCAGGCAAGGCATTTGTTGCCGGCACGCTTGCCACCTGCATGACAGGGGCGGTCGTGGGGATTGTCGCCTAGGCCGCCTGCTCAAGGGCAAAAGCATCTGCCAACAGCTCGTAGGAGCGGACACGGTGCGCATGGTCGTGCGTGATCGTGACGATGGCGAATTCGTCCACGTCGTGGTCCGACGCCAACTCCAGGAGCTGGTTACGCACCTGTGTCGCTGTGCCGGTCATGCCCCTGGCCTCAATGCCCTTGAGAATTTCGCGTTCTTCGTCCGTGTAGGGGTACGCTAGTGCCTCCTCGATGGAGGGGAAGGGCCCGGGCTTGCCCTGCATCATCCACAGCACCCAAAGGTTGCGGCTGGCGCAAATGCGGCGGGCTTCTTCTTCTGTGTCTGCCACCATCACCCCAACGCCCATGGCCGCATGGGGCGCTTTCAAAGACCGCGAAGGCTTGAAATGCTTCCGGTAGGTCTCAAAGGCGCGGCTGGGTGATTCCGGGTTGATGAAATGCGCATAGCAATAGTTGAGGCCGAAGAGAGCCGCATGCATGGCGCTGTCGCCGCCTGACCCCAGGAGCCACATGTCCGGCACTCCGGGGCCCATGGGAGCGGCATGGATACCCCTATAGGGGTGATCGTCCGGGAAGCCGCCTGAATCGCCTTCCAGTCCCGTTGCGTCTTCGAGGAACTGGGTCAGCAATTGCACCTGTTGGGGAAAGACTTCCAGGGGATAGGCCTTTGGTCCCGGCATGAGTGCCGCAGTTGTGCGTGGCTCGGCACCAGCGGCTCGGCCAAGACCAAGGTCAATGCGTCCCGGGTACAGGGTCTCCAGCAGTCGGAACGTCTCGGCGACCTTTAAAGGGGCATAATGGGGCATCATCACGCCACCGGAGCCGATCCGCATGGTTTTGGTCTCCGCGGCGAGCCGGGCGATGAGAACCTCAGGCGCGGACCCTGCAAATGATTTGGTGTTGTGATGTTCAGCCACCCAGTAGCGATGATAGCCCAGCGCATCGCACCGTTTCGCCAGGTCAATCGTCTGATTGAGCGCTTGAGCCGCCGTGCCGCCGGCACGAATGGGACTTTGGTCATGAATGGAGAGCCGGGGCAGTTGCATCAGGTGCGCTTTCGCAGTTTTTTGACGATGCCACTGAAACTCAGCAGCGTGGTTCCGTTGTTGGGATCATCGGCGTTAATCGTTCCGCGTACAAATACCATACTGCCGGTCTCCCGCACGACCTCTCCAGACGCATAGATAATGCCCTGCCCCGGCCCTGCAGACGTGAAGTCTCCGTTGAGCGCAACGGTGACCGAGGGCGTATCTTCCAGTTCCGCCTTTGCAATGGTGAAGAGCGAGTAATCTGCGAAAGTCATCAACATGCCGCCGTGAATGGCGCCACCACCATTGAGATGCTTCGGTTCGACCTTGAAGGCGGACACAAATCCGCTCGGCAATTGTTTGTAAAAGAACGGGCCAGCCATGTCCTCGAAAGGTTCCTCAAAGGCCCATTTTTCCCAATCCGAGAGTTCGGCAGGTGGCGCAACATCCATTGGCTCAAATCCATTTTCTGAAGTTAGTGTTTTTTCAATTGCGTGTGTCATATCACAGCACCTATGGCAGTCGACGAGTTGCCGTTATTCTGCCCAAAGGTGATGATTGACCGACCGTAAGACAAGCTCTGACAAATCGAGCCATCAACCGTCCTTGATGAAGCCGGTTGATGAGCTGGCGCAACCGGTAACCAACCAGGGGCTGGCATTTTGGCAGGACAAAGCCAAAAGCGCGGCCTTGCCGCATGTGGATCTGATTGATCCTGGCGCCCTGAAAGGGTTGCTCCCGCATATCGTGCTGATAGATGTGATCTGGGCGGACGGTCAAGCTGGGGATGATAATCCGCCAGTGGATTTCTCCTACCGTCTCGTGGGCGCTCACAGCGCAGAAACACATGACGCAAATCTGACCGGAACAAAGGTGTCTGAACTGTCGAAGTTCGGAAAAAGCTATTCCGAGACCATGATGTCCTTCTACAGCAAAATATGCGCACGAAAGGCACCGGTCGCTGCTGGTGGACCACTTGCCATTATCGGGAAGGGATACCGGGAGTTTGAAGGCATCTATTTGCCTTTCACGGAAACAGGCAGCCGGGTAGATCGACTAATGGCAGTCGTGGTCTATCTTTAGGCCTGCACTGTCCAGTCAGACGAGTGCATGACGCGGCTTTGACCTTGCTTGGGCAGGTCGATACTCTCGCGCCGAACTGACACATCCTCACATGCCCGCCGGAAGGTTGCCTGACCATGTCCCTCGACGCCGAAACCCGCCAACAGCTTCTTGACTCCGTTTCTCGTTTCGTCCGCGAGCGGCTGCGGCCCCTCGAAGATCAGGTCGCTGAGAATGACGCGGTGCCGGACGAAGTCATTCAGGAAATGAAAGAGCTTGGGCTGTTCGGGCTCGCTATACCGGAAGAATTCGGCGGACTGGGCCTGTCGATGGAGGACGAGTGCCTGACCATGTTTGAGATGGGCCGCACGTCGCCAGCCTTCCGGTCCGTATTCGGAACAAATGTCGGAATCGGCAGCCAGGGCATTGTGAGGTTCGGCACGGACGAACAAAAGCAGGAGTGGCTGCCCGGCCTTGCGTCAGGTGAGATCATCGCAAGTATTGCACTGCCCGAGCCGGAAGCCGGGACCGATGCGGGCTCTGTTAGCACGACTGCTATCCGGGATGGCGACGATTATGTCATCAACGGCACGAAGCGGTACATTACGAATGCCAACAAAGCTGACATCTTCACACTCATGGCGCGGTCCAATCCCGATGTGAAGGGCGCCAAGGGCGTGTCCTCGTTCATTGTGCCATCTGATCTGCCAGGCATCAGCTTGGGCCAAGCGGAAAAGAAGATGGGCCAGCAGGGCGCGCATATCTGTGACGTGAACTTTGACAATGTACGCGTACCCGCCCGTTTGCGGCTTGGCGACGAAGGCATGGGCTTCATCAACGCCATGAAGATTCTTGCGCGCGGCCGCCTGCACATTTCCGCTGTCTGCGTGGGCGTCGCCGAACGGCTGATTACAGACTGTGTTGAGTATGCATCCGAGCGCAAACAGTTCGGACAGCCGATCGGTGAGTTTCAGCTGGTGCAGGGCATGCTGGCGGATTCGAAGACTGAAGCCTACGCGGGACGCTGCATGGTGATGGATGCCGCCCGTCGTCGCGACACGGGCGAAGACATTGGAACGGAAGCATCCTGCTCGAAATATTTCTGTTCCGAGATGGTCGGACGCGTCGCTGATCGCGCGGTGCAGGTTTATGGCGGCGCGGGCTATATTGCCGACTACGGTATCGAGCGGTTGTATCGCGATGTGCGCATCTTCCGGCTCTATGAAGGCACCAGCCAGATTCAGCAGGTGGTCATCGCCCGCAACATGCTGCGGGACGCGGGCTAGGCGCCATGGCCAACGAGGCAGCGGTCAGAAAGCTGCTGACTGACATCCGTGCATGCACTGCCTGCGGAGATGACCTGCCCCACGATCCGCGGCCCGTCCTGCGCGCCAGCACCAGCGCTCGCATCTGTATTGTCGGGCAGGCGCCCGGGACCCGGGTGCACGCCAGTGGTATTCCCTTCGATGATCCTTCAGGAGACCGTCTGCGGGATTGGTTGGGAGTGGACCGCGACATATTTTATGAAGATAGCCGCATCGCAATTGTGCATATGGGGTTCTGCTTTCCGGGGCTTGATGCCAAGGGAGGCGACAAGCCACCCCTCAAGCGCTGTGCCGCGCTGTGGCGGGAACAACTCTTTGAAGCGCTGGGTCAGATCAATTTCACCATTATCATCGGCACCTATGCCCAGGCGTGGCATCTGGGCAAATCGCGAAAGAGGACGGTGACCGAAACGGTGGCCGCCTGGCGCGAATACATGCCGCAGGCGATTACATTGCCGCACCCCTCCTGGCGCAACAATAGTTGGCTGAAGAAGAACCCCTGGTTTGAAAGTGACGTGTTACCTGTCCTCCGCGCAGAAGTCGCAAAGCGGGTCTGACTTGATGCGTATCGCAAGCCTCATTCTGATGATGTGTCTCGTGGCGGCCTGTGCGCCGCGGTTCGACCTGCCCGGTCCCGCAATCAAGGACGTGTCGATCCGGGACGATGTGCTGACGGCGGCTGATGGCAGATTGATCGCGCTTCAACACTACGCAGCTGAAAATCCGCAGGCGATCATTGTGGCAGCCCACGGGTTCAACGACTACAGCAACGCTTTCGAGATGGCGGGATCATGGTTCGTGGATCAGGGCATATCATTGATCGCCCTGGACCAACGCGGTTTTGGGAAAACACCCAATCGGGGGCGCTGGCCGGGCACGCAGGCGCTGGCCGATGATCTGGCCTCGCTTGTGAAATCTGTTCAGGCCCAAGACCCGAACGTGCCTGTCTATCTGCTTGGTGTCAGCATGGGCGGTGCCGTATCCACTGTCGCCGCCGCGCAGAATGATCTCCCGATCAACGGCCTGATCCTCTCCGGCCCTGCCTTCTGGGGCTGGTCACAGTTGAACCCGGTCTACCGGGCCACCCTTTGGACTGTCGCCCATGTGGCCCCCTGGTACTACCTCACCGGTGAGGGGCTGCGGCTCTGGCCGTCGGACAACATTGAGATGTTGCGGGCGCTGGGCCGAGACAAGCTGATGATCCGCGAAACGCGGGTCGACGCCATTTACGGCCTCGTGACGTTGATGGACGACGCCTTTGCAGCCGCAAGCGAAGTTGACTGCCCGACCCTGGTGCTATTCGGCGACAAGGACGAGATCGTGCCGGTTGAGCCCGTGGAGGCTGTGATACAGCAACTGAAAGGCCCGACGCGCTTCGTTCGCTACGCGCAAGGGTGGCACATGTTGCTGCGCGACCTCCAGCGGGAGCGGGTGTATGCTGATATGGCGGCATGGATCAAAGACGGGAATGCCGCCTTGCCGTCCGGTGAAGAGGTGGTGTTGGAGCCTAAATCAGGGCATTAAGTTGCCACATTGCGTGCCAATGCCCATGTTGGGTTCCCACCTGTCTGAGAAGCCTCCGCGCCATGCCATTTTTTGCAGCCGTTGAAAAACGTCCGGTAACGGCACTTTTGCTGTTGTGCCTCGCGCTTTATCTGCCGGGTTTTTTCACACTGCCTGCTCTGGACCGGGACGAAGCTCGCTTTGCGCAGGCAACGGTTCAGATGCATGAAACCGGCGATTACATGGTGCCGCATTTTCAGGAGGATCTGCGTGCCAAGAAGCCCGTGGCGATTTACTGGATGCAGGCGGTGACGACCGGGGCCGCAAGCCTGCTGGGCGCAGACGAGCCGAGCGGACATCCTGGCATCTGGGCCTTCCGCGTCCCCTCTCTGCTCGCCGCTATGTTAGTCGTTCTTCTCACTTGGCGCATGGCGTCGATGTTTTACGGTCCGCGCGCGGGCCTCATGGCTGGGACGTTGATCGCTACTTCTGTGGTGCTGGTGGCCGAAGCCAATATCGCCAAGACCGATGCCGCGCTTGCCGCCTCCATCATGGTGGCTCAATTAGCGCTGGCAAAAGTTTGGATTGCCCGCGACCCATCCCGCCTTGATCCAGGCATCAGCAATGCCATGGTTTTCTGGGGGGCGATGGCGATCGGCATCTTGTTGAAAGGCCCGATTGCTCCCATGGTCAGTGGGCTGACCATTGTTGCGTTGGTGATAGCAACCCGGGAGCTCAAATGGGTGTTCCTGTTGCGGCCGATACGTGGTGGCCGGCTTGTTTTGTTCCTGACGCTTCCCTGGGCCATTGGAGTCTGGATATCTACTGACGGGGCCTTCTTTGGCGAGGCTGTCGGCGGAGACCTGTTGCCGAAGCTGGCCGGGGGGCAGGAGAGCCACGGGGCTCCCTTCGGCTACTACACCGTGCTGCTGCTGATCACGTTCTTCCCGGCCAATCTGCTTTTGCTGCCGGCCCTCAGAAAAGCCTGGGGCGACCGGCAAACAACACCGGTCATGTTCCTTGCCGCCTGGATTGTCCCTAACTGGCTTGTGTTTGAAATCGTACCGACCAAGCTGCCCCACTATGTGCTGCCGGTGTATCCGGCTCTGGCTATCCTAGTGGCTGCACTGCTGGCCCTCGCCCTAAGGGAGCCGGACTTGCTCAGATCCAAACTTGCCCGTGTCAACCTCGCGGTCTGGGTTCTGCTGGCGACAGTGCTGGCCGCAGCCATCATAGCGCTGCCGGTTCTCCTGCCAGACGGAACAGCCGTGGAACCGGGCCCATGGCCGGTCGTTGGCGCTGGCATATTTGCTGCGATGGCGGTGCAGGTGCTGGCCCAGTCCTGGCGCGCCCGGGCCTCCGGCGTTGTGCTTGGGATTGCTGTCTCAGGTATTGCGTTTTCAGTTGCCCTGCTTGAGTTCGCCCGGCCGCGGGTAGAACCGCTGTGGGTGGCTGACCGGACAGCACAGCTCCTGGACAACAACGGCCTGCTCGGGAAGACGGTCGTGTCGGCCGGGTTTTCCGAGCCCAGCCTCGTATTTGCCCTCGGCACAGACACCAAGCTGACAAATGGTGTGGATGCGGCAACCAGACTGGCAGAGGGCGATGCCGAACTGGCACTGGTCGAAGCGCGCGAGGAAGAGGCATTTCTCGCTGAGATCACAATGCGCGGCGCCGGGGTTGCACCCCGGTTGTCCGTAGATGGACTGAACTACTCGCGCGGTGATGCTGTTCGGCTTAAAGTCTATGTCCTCGCGCCGGACTGAGCGCCACCCATGTCATCCATTATATTGAGTGAAAGCCACCTGCCATGAGCCTGATGAATATTTTGATGGAAGCCCAGCAAGGTCAGTCTGCTGATGTTCTGGCCCGCCAGTTTGGTTTGGATAAGGGACAGGCCAATGAAGCCTTGGGGGCGTTGGTTCCGGCTCTGACAGCAGGTGTGAAGCGCAACACAGCGCAGGAGGGCGGGTTGGCGTCCCTTCTCGGTGCCCTGGCGAGCGGCAGCCATGATCAGTATCTGGATAGTCCCGGCACGCTCTCGACACCGCAGGCTGTGGAAGAGGGGAACGGCATTCTCGGCCACGTCCTGGGATCAAAAGATGTCAGCCGCCAGCTCGCGGCCAATACCGCGTCAAAGACCGGTATCAGTGATGACGTGATCAAGAAAATGCTTCCTGTTGTCGCAAGTATGGTGATGGGCGCCCTGAGCAAGCAGGCAGGCGGCGGCAGCGCCTATGAAGGTGACGCCGACAGCGGTGATCTCGGCTCATTGGTTGGTGGCGTTCTCGACAGCGTGATGAGCGGTGGCAGCAAGTCCGGCGGCAGCAAGGCCGCAGACCTGCTGACGTCTGCGCTGGATCAAGACGGCGACGGCTCAATGCTGGACGATGTTATCGGCAAGCTCTGGAAGTAACTATCTGATTGCAGAATGGTGGGCGCGGCTGGGATTGAACCAGCGACCCCTGCGGTGTGAACACAGTGCTCTCCCACTGAGCTACGCGCCCGTTATTCAACGGTCCCTTCTGCGGGATGCCGGAGTGGTGAAGATCTGCCAAATTCCAGTCTGAAGGGACCCGCGTTCTATGTTTGGCCGTATGCAAAGTCAAGCATGTGCCGGGCCGGTGGATCAGGGCGCTTGCATCTCTTCCAGCAGGCTGTTCAGGGCAGGCATGAATTCGTCATAGTGATCAATGAGGCGGTCCGCGCCCATTTCTGCGGGCGGGATGTGCGTATAGCCGAAGGAGACCGCGATGGAGCCGACATTCGCATTCTTCGCGGCATCGATGTCAAAAGGGCTGTCGCCGACCATGACGGCGTGCGAGCGGTTGCCGTTTAAACGGTCGATCGCCTCAAAAAGAGGAGCCGGGTCCGGCTTGCGGACCGGCAATGTGTCACCGCCGATCAGCACCGGGAAGAACGCATCCAGCCCCAAAAGCTTGATGACGTCCCGCGACAGCCCTTCGACCTTGTTGGTGACAACACCAAGCTTGAATCCGTCTCGTTGAAGCGTCTCCAGCACCGGAACGAGGCCGTCAAAAATCTGAGTATGATCCGCCAGATGATCGCCATAGTAGGCCAGAAACTCTTCAAACAGCTGGTCCAGCAGTTTGTCGCTGGCGGGTTCGCCCGTATAGGCGAAACCGCGCTCCATTATCTTGCGTGCGCCGCCGCCCACCATCTCGCGGACTTTTTCATGGGGAACACGTGCCCGACCATGGCGGGTGAGCACAACGTTCATGGTCTCCGTGAGGTCCAGGGCCGTATCGGCGAGTGTGCCATCCAGATCAAACAAAATTGTCGGTGTGTGCGTCATGGGGTGCATGTGCCACGACGCCGGTGCCGGTGCAACTCACCTATCGTGTGACCATTCAGCCGCCCCGGCTGCAGTGCGATCAAGAATGTCGGTTGCCGCATGGGCGACCCGTTCCTCCCAAGCTGTCCGGCGGGGCGCATAGTGCTCGCGAATCTCAGCGAGATACTCCGGCGCCTCCGGGCACTCGAGCCCGCCTACAAAGCGCATCCACCGCTCGAGCATTGGCACACGCATCACATAGCGGCTGTCAGCGCGCGGCGGGGCGGAACAGAATTCGACCACTGCGCCTGCGATTGCTTTTGGGTCATCGCCGGATGAGATTGATCGCAGCAGATCCTGAATGCCCCAAAAAACGATTCCGTGCCGGGTGGGGCGCGGAGATCCCCATTTTTGTTCGACTGTTTTGGCCGTCAACGCGTCTTCGCCCCACCAGCGTCCAGCGCGCGCGCGCTCGGGACTTCCCTCCGGGCTGAAACACAGAAAAATCGTTTCGCCGTTGCCGACAGGCCCTGAGTGAAAGTCCGCATAGGCTACATGTCGGGCTTTCGCCAGAGATGTCCGGAAAAGCTCCTGCAGCTTTAAGGTCGACCATGCAAATGACGTCCCGCCAAAGTGATAGCCGTCGGGATGGGTGTACTGACCCCGGCTGATGGCGTCTTCGAGCGCCCACTGGCCATGTGTCTGGACGAAGCGGCCCCCTGCGTCGAGCATCGCGTCCACGCTTCTTGCTGAAAGGTCCTGAGGACACAACGCCCCATGAATCTCA
>JBHJJF010000191.1:0-22059 GCA_050042885.1 Candidatus Phaeomarinibacter sp. | reverse complement strand
GCATGGAGATACCGGCGGAGCTGACGTCCGGCCACCATGAAAAAGTGCGTGAGTGGCGGCTGCATGAAGCCGAGCGCATTACGAAGGAACGGCGGCCTGATCTGTGGGCGGCTTATCAAACGAAGACCGGTGGCGCGCGTGAGGCGCGTCCCGCACTTGACCAATAGATTGAAGACGAGAGAACGAGGGTTCATCCCATGAATATCATCGAAGAAATCAACGCCGAACAGGCCGCAAGCTGGGCGAAACCAAGAAGGTTCCCGATTTCCGCCCGGGCGACACGGTCCGCGTCAACGTGAAGGTTGTGGAAGGCTCCCGCGAGCGTATCCAGGCCTATGAAGGCGTCTGCATCGCGCGCTCCGGCGAAGGCCTGCACCAGAACTTCACGGTACGGAAGATTTCGTACAATGAAGGCGTGGAGCGTGTGTTCCCGGTCTACTCCCCGCTGATCGACTCAATCGAGCTGGTCCGCACGGGTAAGGAGCGCCGCGCCAAGCTCTACTACCTGCGCGGCCGTCGCGGTAAGTCTGCGCGTATCGCAGAGCGCGTTGACCACAAGGCAGGCGGCAAGGGCAAGAAGAAAGCGTAAGCGCTTCTTCCCTACTGGCGATGTGGTTCATATCGCCGCCCGGTATGCCTATATGACCGATCCGCATGGACGGGATTTCTCCTGTTCCATGCGGCTGCCTGTGTGACGCAGGTGATGAGACTGATGAACGAGAAGGAAGCAAGCTGATGTCTGCCCCGCGTACGATGTATGACAAGATCTGGGATGATCACATTGTTGAAACCCGCGAAGACGGCACGGGCCTGCTGTATATTGACCGCCACCTTGTTCATGAAGTGACGAGCCCGCAGGCCTTTGAAGGTCTGCGGATGTCCGGCCGCTCCGTGCGCCGTCCTGAAAAGACGCTGGCCGTGGCGGACCACAATGTGCCGACGTCTGATCGCTCCCAGGGCATTGCGGATGAGGAAAGCCGCATCCAGGTCGAGACCCTTGAAGCCAATTGCAAGGAGTTCGGTGTCGAGTATCTGCCGACCGATGACATCCGTCAGGGCATCGTGCACATCGTCGGGCCGGAACAGGGCTTTACCCTGCCGGGCACAACCATTGTGTGCGGCGACAGCCATACATCCACCCATGGTGCATTCGGTGCGCTGGCGCACGGCATCGGCACGTCCGAGGTCGAGCATGTGCTGGCCACCCAGACGCTGATCCAGAAGAAGGCCAAGAATTTTCGGGTCAATGTGGAAGGTACGCTGCCGGAGCATCTAACCGCCAAGGACATCATCCTGGCGATCATCGGCGAAATCGGCACGGCGGGCGGCACGGGCTATGTGATCGAGTTCGCGGGCCCGGCGATCCGCGCGCTCTCCATGGAAGGCCGCATGACCGTCTGCAACATGACGATTGAAGGCGGCGCCCGCGCCGGCCTCATCGCGCCGGACGAAAAAACAATTGAATACTTCAAGGGCCGCCCGCGCGCGCCACAAGGTGACGCATGGGAGGCTGCGGAAGCCTACTGGCGCTCGCTGCCGTCTGATGAGGGTGCGGTGTTTGATCGTGAGATCACGCTGGACGTCAACAATCTGGCGCCGATCGTCACCTGGGGCACGAGCCCGCAGGATGTTGTCTCGGTCACCGGCATGACGCCGGACCCTGCCAAGATCGAAGACGCCGACAAGGCCCGCTCCGTCGAGCGTGCGCTCGACTATATGGGGCTTGAGCCCAACACCAAGATGACCGACGTCGCCGTCGATACGGTGTTCATTGGCTCATGCACCAATGGCCGCATCGAGGTTCTGCGTGCCGTGGCGGAAGTCGCCAGGGGCAAGAAGGTCAAGGACGGCATCCGCACGCTGGTCGTGCCGGGCTCGGGCCTTGTGAAGGACCAGGCGGAAGCCGAAGGCATCGACAAGGTGCTGATCGAAGCAGGCTTCGACTGGCGCGAGCCGGGCTGCTCCATGTGCCTCGCCATGAACGCCGACAAGCTCAGCCCCGGCGAACGCTCCGCCTCGACCTCCAACCGTAATTTCGAAGGCCGTCAGGGCCGCGGTGGGCGGACACATCTGGTGTCGCCTGCGATGGCGGCTGCGGCGGCAATTGCCGGACACTTCGTTGATGTGCGGGATGTGAAGTAAGAGCATATGTTGAGCTTCCTCACCAGCAACGGCAAAGGGTCTCAAGCGACACTGATGCTGGTGGCGGTGCTGTTGTGTCTTGGGTGGGCATTGCCTTCTATTGCAGGGACGGCAGCGCGCATGGATTCAAAAAACTTTGACCCTACGCCCTACAAAGAACGAAAGTTTACGTTGTTCGACACCAATGATGGCTGGAAGGACGAACGTGTTGACGGAAACAGTTACACTGTTGCGGTTGAGGCCTCGTCAGTAACGACCCAAACCCGAACTCTGGCCATTGCAATTGTCCGGTTGGCAGAACTGGCCGGTGAACGGGGGCATGGTTTCATTGCGGTGAGTGATGTCGAGAGTGGCATGCTCTGCAATCGTAATATTCGCGGTGAACCCAGAGTGACGGTCAATGCAAGCTCGGCAATGGAATCCGGCTTTTCGGGGGGAGAGATCGTCCTGTCCGTGGAGAAGATCAACGCAAACATGCGCGATGCGATAATCAACTTTGACGGACGTGGAACTGAGACAAACGCGCACTGGAAGAACTCAGACAACTGCGCGGACCACAAAGTCGCGAACTATGAACGTCCGTGGGAGAAGTACGACATTCTGGCTACGACCGCTGGGACAGCCGCCACACTTGAAGATGTGCCTTCGCAATAGCGATGCAGGGCAGATGAAGGAACTGAACGATGGATAAATTCGACAAACTCACCGGCGTTGCGGCGCCGATGCCGATCACGAATGTTGATACGGACATGATCATTCCCAAGCAGTTCCTCAAGACGATCAAGCGGACGGGGCTGGGGGTCAATCTGTTTGACGAGATGCGCTACAAGGACGACGGCTCGGAGGTCGAAGACTTCGTGCTCAACCAGCCGGCCTATCGCGATGCGAAAATTCTGGTGGCGGGTGACAATTTTGGCTGCGGCTCGTCGCGTGAGCATGCGCCGTGGGCGCTGATGGATTTTGGCATCCGCTGCATCATCTCCACGTCATTCGCGGACATTTTTTACAACAACTGTTTCCAGAACGGCATTCTGCCCATCGTCCTGCCCAAGGCGGATGTGGACAAGCTGATGGATGACGCAGAGCGCGGCTCCAACGCGGTTATCTCCATTGATCTGGAAGCGCAGGAGATCAAGGGCCCGGACGGCGGCACGATCAGTTTCGAGATTGATGCCTTCCGCAAGCACTGCCTGCTGAACGGCCTTGATGCCATCGGCCTCACCATGCAGCAGGCGGACGCCATCGACACCTTTGAAGGCAAGGACAAGGCTGCGCGCAGCTGGGTCTGAAGACGCTGTCCCTTTTCCGGGTGTCCCCCCGCCTTGATCTGGGGGTCCACGCGGACCGTGAGATGGCTTCTTCCGTCAAACCGGGGGACCGCAAGCCATCGGAGAACGTCGGTGATTTATGACTAATGTTGTGAGGAAAGCACTTCCAATTGTTGTGATCGCCGCCGTCTTTGCTGGCATTGGCTATATCGGCCGACAAATGCATGAGTCTCACATCGACCGCGTTGCATCTGCCATTGAGTTGTTCCGGTCGTACTGCCTTCCGCTCACGCAGGGCGAGATTGTTGAACCGGGAGGCTCATTGGAGCGCCTGCCTTCGGTGGACGAAGAGCTCTGGGCTGAATCAAAGAGCAAACTAACAGTTTCCCTGAAGGATGGGCGCTGTTCGATCTCTGACCAGCTTGTGCGGCTGGAAATGTCTCAGCGCGCGGCATTGCGTGAGGCCGTCGTCTCACTTGTTGCTGACGATCTTCCAATGCTTGAACCGGACTACAGACATGGTCTCAAAGGGTGGGACGAAGTCCTCCTTAGGGCAAAGCATCCGGTTCGAGACCCAAAGAGATGGGCAATCATGCTGTCGCGTGCGGCGGATGAGGGTGAGATGTCCGCTACAGTGATCACACTGTATGTTCCGCATTCCGGGTCACCTGCGGAATGGTAACGCCGAAGCATTGCGACGCCCGGATTGAGCCGCTTGTCAGGGAGAGCGCTTGTGAGTGAGCAGGACATCAAAACGGCCCTTCATGCTATCTGTGGCGCCTATCTCATGGTTGCCTATTCCGATGGGCAGTTCGCGCCCGTCGAGGAAGGCCGGTTGATGAGTGAGTTGGCAGCGGACGAAGCGTTTACCCGGTTTGACCAGACGGCTCTGAACGCTGAGATGGCGGAGTTAATAAAGGCCTTCCCCGATGACTATGAGGCGACGGCGCTGGATGTGCTGGTGTCGGTTGCCTCGGTAAAGGCGCAGGATGTGGAAAAGCGGGCCGTGATGCATGCGGCGCGGGTGGCCATCATTGCCGATCAGGCGATTTCGCCGCAGGAAGAGCACGCGCTCGACCGGATCGCGCTGGCGCTGGGCCTGGAAAAAGGCGCGCTTTAGCGCCGTCTTTTCGACCACACGAAAAAATTTCAAAAATCTATCCCCGGTCCTCGTGGGGGCCTCATACTTGTTCGCATGCCTCCCGCTATCGGGCAGTCCGGACCGTCCGGGTGCTGGGTGGGAGGGCGGATGCCATGGAGCTTGGTGACGACGGCCCTACAGGGACACGGGTCGGACCCATCCAGCGTGCTGAAGGGTAACGGACTTCGGCGATATGGCGGTGACGGCTCTGCTGGCGCGTGCGTCCTCATGCGCCCCGGCGGCTCTCGTGTCTCATACGAGGGACAGTTCGGTACAAAGGCAGCATCGGGCGGGATACCGGGTAACACCCGGGCTCCCCGGTGGAGACGGCCCAAGCCGAAGACCATCCGCGCGAGGAGCGCTGCCCAAAAGGCGGCCGGACGCGCTTGTTTGCGCAACTTGCATCAGACACGGACATGCTGCCTTCGGGCGGCGCTCCTGCCATCCCGTCTTGTCACCTTGCGGCCATCCGGGCCGCGGGGAGGTTGAGCTTGCCCTTTTCCGCTTGTGCTCGCCATTGCCCGGCTCGACCGGGCAATCCATTCCATCGGCTGGGTATGGATCCCCTGGTCAAGCCGGAGGATGGCAGAGAGTGAGAGAGCCAAGAGCCAATGGGTGCCGGTTTTGGGAAGTGGGTGGCATCAAGCCTCGTGCCCTGCTAGGAACCCGGCCAACAGACCACGATATTTGTAGTTCGGAGACACAGTCCCATGGCGACCCAGAAGATCCTCCTCCTGCCCGGCGACGGCATCGGCCCTGAAGTCATGACGGAAGTGCGCCGCGCCATCGACTGGATGAACAGCCAGGGGCTGACCTCGTTTGAGGTGGAAGAAGGTCTTGTGGGCGGGGCTGCCTATGATGCGCACGGGCTGTCGATTTCCGAAGATGACATGGCGCGGGCGATGGCGGCGGACGCGGTGCTGTTTGGCGCGGTGGGCGGTCCCAAATGGGACGACGTACCGTACGATGTGCGGCCCGAGGCCGGGCTCCTGCGCCTGCGCAAGGACATGGAACTGTTTGCCAATCTACGCCCGGCGATCTGCTTTGGCGCGCTGGCCGAAGCGTCATCGCTGAAGAAAGAGCTGGTTGAAGGGCTTGATATCCTGATCGTCCGTGAACTGACGGGTGGCGTTTACTTCGGTGAACCGAAGGAAATCATCGAACTTGAGAACGGCCAGCGGCGCGGCATCGATACGCAGGTTTATGACACTTATGAGATTGAGCGCATTGCAGCGGCGGCCTTTGATATTGCGCGCACCCGCGACAATCGGGTGTGCTCCATGGAGAAGCGCAACGTCATGAAGTCCGGCGTCCTGTGGAACGAAGTGGTGACCGAGGTGCACACGCGCGACTATCAGGATGTGGAGCTGACCCACATGCTGGCGGATGCAGGCGGCATGCAGCTGGTGCGTGCCCCCAAGCAGTTTGACGTGATCGTCACGGACAATCTGTTCGGCGACATGCTGTCGGATGTGGCCGCCATGCTGACGGGCTCGCTGGGCATGCTGCCGTCAGCGTCGCTTGGGGCAGCTGATGCGGATGGCAAGCGCAAGTCACTCTATGAGCCGGTGCACGGCTCGGCGCCCGACATTGCCGGGCAGGGCATTGCCAATCCCATCGCCATGCTGTCGAGCCTTGCCATGTGCCTGCGGTATTCGTTCAACATGGGCGACGTGGCGGACAAGCTGGAAGGCGCGATTACGTCGGTGCTCGACAAGGGGCTGCGCACTGGCGACATCATGCAGGACGGTATGACCAAGGTCTCCACGTCGCAGATGGGCCGCGCGGTGGTCGAAGAGATGGCCACCAACTAGGGGCTGCATCATCCTTCCGCTCTTCCTCCGGCTTGACCGGAGGATCCATGGGCAGATTCAGATGGGCCCTCCGGTCAGGCCGAAGGGAACGCGGGAATCGTGAGGGCCGCTTAGCTACCAGTGCCGGCCGCGGAAGCCCCGACGGTAGTACCAGGGCCAATCGGGTCCCCAGATGGCGCGGTTGTTGGCGCGGCGCTGTTCGCGGGCCGATGCCTCTTCGGCACGGATTTCGCGCAGCTTCAGCAGGCAGTTGCTGAAGGCTTCCGTTTCGGGTGTGAAGCCGAGGGTCTTACATTCAGCCTGGGCAGCTGCCAGTTGCGCCTGGGCGCGGGCGGCACGCTCCTCGGCTGAGGCGCAGGCTGTGAGAGTCAGGGCCAGGGCGGCGGATACGATCAACGGCTTCATGGTGATACTCCTGTTACAAGCCAATGCCGATGCCAACGCCGACACCGAAATTGCCGCCGCTATTGCGGCTGGATTCAGCAGCGCGGATTTCGCGCAGCTTCAGCCGGCAATTGCCATAGGCTTCCGTGCCTTCCTCAAAGCCCAGCTCGAGGCAGTTTTGATGGTCGATTTCATTCTGTGCGGCGATCTTTTCAGACCGGTCGCCGGCACAGGCCGTGAGCGCAAGGCCCAGCGTACAGATGAGGGCCGTGCTGCCTAATTTCGTTGGTGTCATCAGGTCATCTCCTTGGACCACAACCTTATCCACCCCGCGCCGAATGAGCGTATCATATGTTGGTGAGATGTCGTGTTTGGGGCATGCGGTCACAGTTGGGAGCCATGCGCGCCGTTCATTGACTGGAAGGGAGTGCGATGACATATAAGCGCCGGAAATTGATGGAATTTGGACCTTGATGGCCAGGCATGAGACGAGCCCCGCGATTTTGACCACGCAAGACATGCGTCTTGCGGGCGATTTTGCGTGTTCGCCAGCCGCAACTACCACCACTCCAACCACCAAAATCTAGACGCCAACCACCATGACTTTGGCCGTCTGATCTTGCCGCTTGTGCCGCTCTCCTCTCTTCTGCCGGCGCTAGAGGCGAGAGCAGACGAGACGGGGCTCTGTCCGGTTGCCGGACGGGTGCGGAAGAGGCAGAGACGTAAGGAATGAAACCGATGGGTTTGAAAGTTGCAGTTGTGGGCGCCACGGGGAATGTGGGCCATGAGATGCTCAATATTCTTGAGGAGCGCCAGTTTCCGGCGACGGAAGTGGTGGCCATTGCCTCGCGCCGCAGCCAGGGCAAGGACGTTTCCTATGGGGACAAGACGCTCAAGTGCCAGGCGCTGGAGAACTTTGATTTTTCAGACACCGACATTGTGATGATGTCGGCGGGCGGCGGCGTGTCCAAGGAATGGACACCGAAGATCGCCAAGCAGGGCGCTGTGGTGATCGACAATTCGTCGACCTGGCGGACGGACCCGGATGTGCCCCTCATCGTGCCGGAAGTGAATGCGGACGCGATTGCGGGCTACACGAAGAAGAACATCATCGCCAATCCGAACTGCTCGACGGCGCAGCTGGTGGTGGCGTTGAAGCCGCTGCATGACGCGGCTCAGATCGAGCGTGTGGTTGTGTCGACCTATCAATCAGTGTCCGGCACCGGCAAGGACGCGCTGGCTGAGCTGTTCAACCAGACGCGCGCCGTTTTTGTGAATGATCCGATTGAGAAGTCGATCTATCCCAAGCAGATCGCATTCAATGTGATCCCGCATGGGGGTGACTTCATGGAAGACGGGTACACCACCGAAGAGTGGAAGATGACCGTCGAAACCAAGAAGCTCCTTGATCCGAAGATCAAGCTCACGGCGACATCGGTACGCGTGCCGGTATTTGTTGGGCATGGGGAGGCGGTGCATATCGAGTTCGCCAAGCCGATCTCCGACAAGGAAGCCCGCAATATTCTGCGTGAGGCGCCGGGGGTGCTTGTTGTTGATAAGCGCGAAGACGGCGGCTATGTGACGCCGGTTGAGTGCGTCGGTGACTTTGCGACATTCGTGAGCCGCATCCGCACGGACCCGACCGTCGACAATGGTCTGGCGCTGTGGGTGGTGTCGGACAATCTGCGTAAGGGTGCCGCGCTTAACGCGGTGCAGATCGCAGAGCTGTTGAACACAAAATATCTGGCGAAAGCGGCTTAGGGGCTGCGTAGGCACTTTTGCCGGTGAAATTCTGCGGGTGGGGCCGGTTCTGAGATGTCAGGGCCGGCCTTGCTCGCTTTTGGGTTGCCAGGACGCATGTTTTTTATATAATCACCATTATGCCAAAACAGGTTGACCACGATCAGCGCCGATCCCAGCTTGCCGATGCGGCGGTGGCTGCGATTGATGTGCACGGGCTGGACAGTGTGCGGCTGGTGGATGTGGCGCGTGAGGCCAGGCTGACCACCGGGGCGGTTGTCCATTACCTCAGCAGCAAGGACGACGTACTGCTGGCTGCCTTTGACCGGGTGGGGCGCCGCAATGCGGAACGCCTTGAAGAGACGCGCGGCATGGACCCGGTTGACCGGGCGCTGGCCTATCTACCCAACAGCGACGAAACGGCACGGGAGTGGCGGGTCTTCCTGCAATTCTGGGGACGCGGGGTGAGCGACCCGGCATTTCGCGAGCGGCACCGGGCGGGCTACGAGGCCCTGGTCGATACCTTGAGTCAGGAGTTGGCTGCAGGTGGCATTCGGGACGCTGCCATTGTCGCGGACGCATTGGTTGCCGGCGTTGACGGTATTGCAGTGCGCGTGGCCATGGAACCTGACGCCTGGGACGTGACCCGCATGCGCAAGACTGTGGCGGCTTTGTTGCTGCCGTTGCTTGGCGCCCATCAATCAACACCACTGGATGACTAGGGAAATCATGTGATGCCACAACTAACAAGCCTGCCCGCGGCACGTGTCACTCAAGACCAGATTGCTGACATCATGGACCGCGATGGGGCGATGATCCTGACTGGTGCGATGGACGATAAGCTGTTTGCCCGCGTGGATGCCGAGACGCAGCCGCTCATGGACAAGTCCGCCACAGGCAATGATGCCTTTACGGGGCACAACACGACGCGCACTGGTGCACTCGTGTCGCGCTCACCAGCCTGTCGCGAGGCTGTCATGAGTGACACCGTTCTGCAGGCCGCCAATCGGTTTCTTCTGCCTTACTGCGACCGCATCCAGTTGCACCTTACGCAGCTGATCCGGCTGGTGCCTGGCCAGGGGAAGCAGCCATTGCATCGCGACAGACTGGCCTGGGGCGGCTATCTCCCGGACATTGAGCCGCAGTTCAATACCATCTGGGCACTGACGGAGTTCACTGAGGAAAACGGCGCAACACAAGTTGTGCCGGGCAGCCACAAGTGGGATGAGGATCGAAATGCAGAGCCGGAGGAAGTCTGCCAGGCGGTGATGGGGCGTGGCTCCGTCCTGCTTTACACCGGGTCTGTCATTCACGCCGGCGGTGAAAACCGATCCACTGTGCCTCGGGTCGGGATGAATATCACCTATTGCCTTGGCTGGCTGCGTACGGAAGAAAACCAGTATCTCTCGTGCCCGCCGGAGGTTGCCAGGGATCTCGACCCCGCCCTTCAGGAATTGCTGGGTTACACCATGGGTTCATATGCCCTTGGCTATTTCAGCCCGCCGGAACCCAGCCCGGACATTCCCGATACGGTGCCACCGGAACTGGCTTTGGGGCGGCTGCCACGACAGGCACCGACCGCCAAGAAGATCGCGGAAAAATCCTCTACTGAAATTGGGTCTTTCGTGCCGCTCGAAAGTCAGTAGCTGGTAAGTCCTCATTAAGAAAATTGGGATGAGTCCGGACGATTGAATGTCCGGGCCCGTCTCACTTTCGGATCTGACGTTCCGTCAATATTAACCTTCTACCACCACACTCGCGCATTGAAATTGTGTCCTTTGCGTTTGTTGGTGAGTGTGGCATGGGCGATCCCGCCGTTACGGATAATACAATCTGGCTGCTGGTCTGCACGGTTCTCGTCCTGCTGATGCAGGCCGGGTTTACCTGTCTTGAAACAGGGCTCGTCCGTGCGAAGACCTCCATCAACGTTGCCGTCAAAAATGTGGCGGACTTCTGCGTCGCGAGCATTGCCTTCTGGGCCATAGGGTTCGGCATCATGTTTGGTGCCACCTCCGGCGGTCTCTTCGGCACATCATTTTTCTTTTTCGATACCGGCCCCTTTGACGGCACGGGCTCTGCCTGGCTGATGGCGTTCTTCTTCTTCCAGCTTGCCTTCTGCGGTACGGCGACCACCATCGTGTCGGGCGCCGTTGCAGAGCGGATGAGCTTTCGCGGCTATCTGATGACCGCCGTGGTTCTTAGCGCCTGTATCTATCCGGTGTACGGCCATTGGGCGTGGGGCGGTTTTGCCATCGAAACACAGATGGGCTGGCTGCAGGAACTTGGCTTTGTTGATTTCGCCGGGTCTACCGTGGTGCACAGTGTGGGTGGTTGGGTCGCGCTTGCTGCTGTGCTCATCATCGGGCCGCGCCTTGGCCAGTTTGATGAAAACAAATCCTCAACCGAATCCCACAATACTCCGGTCGCTGTCTTCGGCATGTTCCTCTTGTGGGTTGGCTGGTTTGGGTTTAATGGCGGCTCGACGCTCGCGCTGGATGTTTCTGTCCCGCACATTATGGTTCATACGCTTATCGCCGCTGCGGCAGGCGGTGTGACATCCATGGCTCTTACCTGGAGCCGGCGGGGCGCGCCGAATGCTGTTGATACGCTCAATGGTGTCCTGGCCGGCCTTGTCGCCATCACGGCGTCCGCACATGTAGTAAGCATCGGGTCTGCCATGGTGATCGGCGGAGTGGGTGCCGTCGTTGCGCTCGTCTGCCAGTCATTCCTCAGGCGTCGACGCATTGATGACGCAGTGGGCGCGGTACCAGTTCATTTGGCTGCCGGCATTTGGGGCACACTTGCGGTGGCACTGTTCGGGGATGCATCTCTTTGGGGCACCGGACACACGCGGATGGAGCAGCTGGGCGTTCAAGCGCTTGGTGTTACTGTGGCCGGTATCTATGCCTTCGGCGTTGGCTATGTTGTGCTCACGATCATCAACTGGTTCCTGCCATTGCGTGTATCTGCCGAGGCCGAGAATGCTGGTCTCAATGCGTCCGAGCATGGAGCGTCCACTGCGATCCATGATCTGATTCATGCCATGGATACACAGAAGCAGACAGGTGACTTTTCCATGCGAGTGCCTGTCGAGCCTTACACAGAGGCCGGACAGATCGCGACCCAGTACAATCAGGTTCTGGACAAGGTCCATACCGAGATTGCGGCACGCGAACAGACAGCAGACCAGCTGCGTTCGGCGCGCGACCAAGCCGAAATCGCCAATGCCGCGAAATCACAATTCCTCGCCAATATGAGCCATGAACTGCGTACGCCGCGCAATGCGATCATCGGGTTTTCCGAAATCATGAACGGTGAAGTTTTCGGCCCGCTTGGTAATGAGCAGTACAAAGAATATATCGGCGACATCCATGAGTCTGGCACACACCTGCTTTCGATCATCAATGACATTCTCGATCTGTCAAAAGTCGAGGCAGACAGCTATGACCTTGTTGAGGACCAGCTTGACGTTGCTAAGGTGCTAGATGCGTGCAGCCGAATGATCCGCACGCGGGCGCAGACCGGTGAGCTAAGCCTGTCGGTTGAACTGGACCCCAATCTGCCAAAACTCCTGGCGGATGAGCGAGCGCTCAAACAGATGATCATCAACCTGGTTTCCAATGCGGTGAAATTTACGCCGCAGGGGGGCAGCATTGCCCTGCGAGCCCATTTGGAAGCTGATGGCCGCATCGCTCTTGAAGTAGCGGATACCGGAATCGGCATCGCTCGAAGCGACATCAAGAAGGCGTTTGAGCCGTTCTCGCAGTTGCAGACAGATGCACTTGTATACAAGGCGGACGGCACGGGCCTCGGTTTACCTCTCACCGCCGCTCTTGCACGTAGTCATCAGGCAACTCTTGTGGTTGACAGTGAACCCGGCAAGGGGACGTCCATCACCCTGCGCTTCCCGCTTGAACGCGTTGTGCGCGAGCGCACTGCGGCGGCCTAGGTCCCTTCCGCAATAGACGCAATGATCTGCCGGTTGGTGACGAGCGGCAGCTCCTTCAGCCCTTCAGATACCGACGACGCAACGAGGTGGCGGACAATTTCTGTTGCTGCAGATGCTGCGTCCGGGGCGTCTTTGCCGTTGAGGCGTAGTGCCAGATAGGCGGCGGCCGTCACATCCCCGACGCCGTTTGGCGCCGATGTGACGCGGCGGGTCTCGAACAGTGTTTCATCGGTCGCTGTCACCAACTTTGACGAAATAAACTCCTTCGATGTACCGGGCACAGACGTCACAAGTGTTTCAACAGCGATGAATCCGCGTGCAAGGGCAGCGATGTCTGCGTCTTGCGCCATGGGCCATGATGTCTGAGTGAGGACACACAGCTCAAAGAGGTTGGGGGTGGTGATGGTCGCCAGCGGCATCAGCTGTTCGCGGATCGCGTCCGGTACAGCGTCTGCAACGTAGACGGCGCCCTCATCTCCCATGATGGGGTCAATCAGCACCGGCAGGTCACTCCTCAATTTCTTCAGCCGGGCAATTGTCGCGGCGGCAATCTTGATTTGATCCTCTGACGTGAAGTAGCCGGCCATGACCCCGCTGACCTGATCCATCCAGCCGCCCTCCCAAAGACTGTCCAGCAGATTTTCGAGTTCCTGGGGAGAGGTGCTGCGGCCTTTGGGTGCGCCGTGGCCGGGGTGGTGAGAGAGTAGGACCGTGGGAACAGCCCACACCTCATGACCCAGAGCTTGCAGGACAAACTGCGCCGCTGAATTGCCGACATGTCCGGCGACGACCTGCGATGAGATGGCAAGAACAGGCATGTGATAATAACGCGGGTGGCTGTTGGCTTGACTTGTGGTTGGGACATAAGGTGCAGGTCGAAATGTCGCCTGCACCTGACGAGATGGAAGTCTGATGTTACCCCAGTTTGATGCCGGCCGCCCACGCCGTTCTGTTTTGTATATGCCTGGTGCCAATGCGCGGGCGCTTGAAAAAGCACGCACCCTGGATGCAGATGCGCTGATCCTTGACCTGGAAGACGCCGTTTCACCGGACGCGAAAGAGCTTGCCCGCGAGCAGGTCGTGGCTGCGGTGAAAGCAGGTGGGTATGGCCCGCGTGAAGTCATTGTCCGTGTCAACGGGCTGGACACACCGTGGGGTGCTGATGATCTGAGGGCTGTCAACGGTATTGGTGCGGATGGCGTTCTCGTTCCTAAAGTCAACGGGCCGGGGGATATTGATGCAGCGGCCAGTCTTCTCACGGACGAACCCATATGGGCGATGATGGAGACACCGGACGCGATGTTCGCCGCACAAACAATCGCCGGTCATCCTCTGTTATGCGTGCTGGTCATGGGCACCAATGATCTGGTGAAGGAACTCAAGGCGGCCCGTATGCCCGGACGTGCTCCCTTGCTGACCGCGTTGCAACTATCCCTGCTGGCAGCGCGAGGGGCGGGCCGCATTGCCATCGATGGCGTCTATAATGACATCAAAAATGACCAGGGATTTGCAGACGAGTGCGAACAGGGGCGCGACTTTGGCTTTGATGGAAAGACGCTGATTCACCCTTCACAGATCGCGCCATGCAATGAGGTGTTTGCGCCGTCGCCTGATGCTGTTGCGCAGGCCCGCGACATCATAGCTGCGTTTGATGCACCAGACGCCAAAGGCAAAGGCGTGATAACAGTCGGTGGCAAGATGGTGGAACTTCTGCATGCGGAAGAATCCCGGCGACTGGTTTCTGTTGCAGACGCGATCGCTGCCAAGAAGGCCGCGCAATGAGCGCCTCCAAATCACGCCGCGGCAGTTTTCTTGAGGACTTCAGTCCGGGCCAGGTCATTGAACACGCAACGCCACGCACGGTGACGGCTGGCGACGTGGCGCTCTATACAGCGCTATACGGATCGCGCTTAGCGCTACAGTCGTCTGAGATTTTCGCGCAGGCGTGCGGGCTGCATGAGGCGCCGCTGGATGACTGGTTGGTGTTCCACATCGTGTTTGGCAAGACGGTGCCGGACATCTCACTCAATGCTGTTGCCAATCTCGGTTACGCAGAAGGGCGCTTTGGTGCGCCGGTCTATGCGGGCGATACGCTGCATGCGATCTCAGAGGTCATCGGCATCAAGGAGAATTCCACCGGCAAGACGGGTGTTGTTTATGTGCGCACGCGCGGGCTCAACCAGAACGGCCAGGACGTGCTGTCCTATGTGCGATGGGTGATGGTGCGCAAGCGCGATGAAGCGTCGGTCATTGCAGGGCACCCGCCGCCGGACCTTGAGGGGCATGTGGATGCGCAGAGCATTTCGGCCAGCGTGGTTCCCAACTTTTCAAATTTTGATGTGACATTGAGCGGGGAACCGTATCGTTGGGGTGATTACACGGTCGGTGAACAGATTGACCACATGGATGGCATGACGGTTGAAGAAGCCGAGCATCAGCTGGCTACGCGGCTGTATCAAAATACGGCTCGGGTACATTTCAACCAGTTTGCCGAGGCACAAGGGCGTTTCGGCAAGCGTCTGATCTATGGCGGTCATGTCATCAGTCTGGCCCGCGCCTTGTCATTCAACGGACTGGCGAACGCCATGAAAGTGGTGGCCCTCAATGGCGGGCGGCATGTGGCTCCGCTGTTTGCGGGTGATACGGTCTTTGCCTGGAGCGAAGTGCTCGACAAGGCTGAGATTACAGGCCGGGATGATGCCGGGCTTCTGCGGCTGCGGATGATCGCAACAAAGGACCTTCCGTGTTCGGCTTTTCCGCTGCCGGATGAAGCCGACGGTGTGATCCTTGATCTGGATATGTGGGTTGCGGTGCCGCGCTAAGATGCCCCTTGAGCTTCTGAAATGGGTTCCATTGTCGCGTATGTCAGGCCGTCTTCGGTTTGCGCCGCAACGCGTGCGTGTTGTGTCACGGACCTGTTCTGCTAGGGGTAAAGGTAACTGATAGTGGCCAACGCAACCGCGACGAGTTTCTCCTCGCCGTTGTTGAGACAAGACACCCTGGCTTCTGTGACGCACTGGCTCTTGCCGCGGCGGATCATGTTGGCGCGTACGATGGCGCGCTCGCCGACAGACGGTCGAAGGATATTGATCTTGTATTCCGCCGTGACGGCCCCCAGCGCACCTTCCGGCCGCATGGTTCCGGCAACAGCTGCGCAGGCGTTGTCCGCGAGGTAGCCGATCACACCGCCATGGATGAAACCGTTTTGCTGGCTCAGCTCTTCGCGGTTGTCCACATAAAGCTCAAGGTGTCCGTCGCTGATGGCTGATATCTGCGCCCCGACCAGCTTTGTGAAGGGTTGGCCAAGCACGGTCGTCGCGACCCGGAGGAGTTCGCCCGTCAAAGTGTCCTGCTTGATCGGTTGAATGGTCATGCGTCCTCGTGTCCCCGCATTGCTTGGAATGTGAGATCAAGGTCGCCATGGCGGAACGAGGGCACAATCCTCGCGCCGCGCAACGCAGTTTGCAGACTTACACTCATGTCAGCGAAGCGCTGCGTCTGCGGGTGTGGCAGACATTTTTGCAAATCATCTTGCGGAGCAGTGTTGGCGTTTCTCACTCCGCATTGGAGCGAAACAAGGCCCTTTCCTGATCACTGAGGCTCCGAGTGACCCCTTCTTCCTCAAGGGTTACTGTGACCGGCACAAAGGGGAATCCACCTTCAGCACGCTCGCGAAAGGTGCAGGTGATGCGTCCGGCAATGACTGCGCCGTGCGGCGGGCCGGGCGGCAGCGCGCGTTCATATGGCATTGCGACTTCAAGCGTGCTTCTGAACTCATCGCCGGTGCGCCGGTCCTCGAAATAGCTTTGACGGGCGCCTCTGATGATCAGACTCTCATCGGGGTCGGCGCCTTCGGGAATGCCAAAAAGTGCTTCAAACCCATGTTGGCAGACGTGCACATGCGGCACCGACAGGGTGGCAAGGGACGTGTCAATGTTGGAGCCGGATGGCTGTTGCTGGGCCCCGGCACTGGAGCCGAGAACAAGAAGCTCAAATGCAGCAAGGACGCTGATTGCGATTCCCAAATTCATCAAACCAACCGTTTTCCTAGTGTTATCTCCCAAATGACCACTCTGGCGGGCTTTCGTGTCGGAAAAATGATGGCCTTGCCGCTACGTCAAAAAGGCAGCGCGGCCTCTCGCCACAGGGGCTCGCCGGGGGGCTTTGTCGGGATAGTTGTACTGGCAGCAATTCTTTTCTGCCTGCGCCCGGTTTGCCACGCGCGCGGTGCCGCGATAAGTAAGCCCTTAAGGGTATTATTCCTCAGGATTCCAAGGTTTTTGAGAGGCATTCGCAAATGGCCGACACACAGGTGGAACAGGCGCTGAGAGAGCGTCCGATGTCACCGCATCTGGGCATCTACACGCCCTTGATGTCGATGATGATGTCCATTGTTCACCGTATGACAGGCGTGGCTCTGTTTTTTGGCACCATTCTCCTGGCGTGGTGGCTGGCGTCGGCAGCCATCGGCCCGGAGGCCTATGCAAGTTTCATGGCCTTGGCCGATAGCACCATCGGCCGGTTTGTACTCTTCGGGTACACGTGGGCGCTGATTCATCACATGCTCGGTGGCCTGCGCCACTTCATCTGGGATGCGGGCCGCGGTTTCGAGTTGGGCATGATTGATCTTCTCGCCTGGGGTACACTGATGGTCTCCATCACTGTGACGCTGGCCATCTGGTTTGCCACCTTCCGCATGATGGGGGTCATGTAATGAGCACTGATCTTCGGACACCGCGCGCCAAAGTACGCGGGCTTGGGTCTGCCAAGGACGGCACGGGCCACTTCATTGCGCAACGCGTAACAGCGATTGCCATGGTGCCGCTGGGCCTTGCGCTCATTGCCGCGATCATTTCGCAGCTTGGCGCGGAGCATGAAAGCTTTAAGTCCTTCATCAGCAACCCGTTGGTTGCTGTGGCCTTTCTCCTGTTGATCTTCACCGGCACCTATCACATGCGCCTGGGCATGCAGGTGGTCATCGAGGACTACGTGCACGGGGAAGGCCTTAAGGTACTGTCGCTTCTGGCGACCACATTTTTCGCGATTGTCATCGCAGCTGTTGCCGGATTCTCGGTTCTGAAACTGGCTTTGGGCGCGTAAGGGGTAGGGTGTATGAGCACGAACGGGTCAACAAATGGATCTGGGGCCGGCGCGGCGACAAATGGTGCGTCGGGGCCAGCCTATGACATCACTGATCACACATTTGATGTGGTCGTTGTCGGTGCCGGCGGCTCCGGCCTGCGCGCCACGCTAGGTTGCGCAGAAGCCGGTCTTCGCACGGCCTGCATATCAAAGGTGTTTCCCACCCGCTCGCACACGGTTGCAGCGCAGGGCGGTATCTCAGCGTCGCTCGGCAATATGGGCGACGATGACTGGCGCTGGCACATGTACGACACTGTCAAAGGGTCGGACTGGCTGGGTGACCAGGACGCAATTGAGTATCTCTGCCGCAACGCGCCTGAGGCCGTCTATGAGCTTGAGCATTTCGGTGTGCCGTTCTCGCGTACCGAAGAGGGCAAGATTTACCAGCGCCCGTTCGGGGGCATGACCACCAACTACGGTGAGGGCATTGCCCAGCGCACCTGTGCTGCGGCTGACCGGACCGGCCATGCCATTCTGCATACGCTGTATGGCCAGGCGGTGCGCCACAACGCCGAGTTCTTCATCGAGTATTTCGTGCTCGACCTCATCATGGTCGATGGGCGTTGCGCCGGCGTGATTGTGCTCAACATGGATGACGGCACCATTCACCGCTTCCAGGCCAACATGGTGATCCTGGCGACGGGTGGCTATGGCCGCACCTATTTCTCCTGCACGTCTGCGCACACCTGCACGGGCGACGGCAACGCAATGGTTCTGCGGGCGGGCCTGCCGCTGCAGGACATGGAGTTCGAGCAGTTCCACCCAACCGGCATTTACGGCTCGGGCTGCCTGATTACAGAAGGATCGCGCGGGGAAGGTGGGTATCTCACCAATTCCGAAGGTGAGCGCTTCATGGAACGTTATGCGCCATCCGCAAAGGACCTGGCGTCCCGCGATGTGGTGTCGCGCTCCATGAGCATGGAAATCCGTGAAGGCCGCGGCGTGGGTGACGAGGGCGATCACATCTTCCTGCACCTCGATCACCTTGATCCGAAAATCCTGGCGGAACGCCTGCCGGGCATTTCAGAATCCGCACGCATCTTTGCCGGTGTTGATGTCACCAAAGAGCCGATCCCGGTTCTGCCAACGGTGCACTACAATATGGGCGGCATCCCGACCAACTATCACGGTGAAGTGGTGGCACCGAAGAACGGCGATCCGGATGCCGTTGTTCCTGGTCTGATGGCGATTGGTGAGGCGGCCTGTGTGTCCGTGCACGGAGCAAACCGTCTTGGGTCCAACTCACTGATTGACCTGGTGGTGTTTGGGCGCGCGTCCGGGCTGCGCTGTGCGGAAATTCTCACGCCGGGCGAGCGGCAACGCGAACTGCCTGCGGACGCAGGTGAAGCGTCATTGGCGCGCCTTGACAGGTTCCGTTATGCGGATGGCGATACCATGACCGCTGAGCTGCGCCTCAACATGCAGAAGAACATGCAGACAAACTGTGCCGTGTTCCGGACTGGTGAGACGCTGGAAGAAGGCGTCAAGCAGATGGCTGACATCTATTCCGGCCTGCCGGACATCAAGGTGACAGACCGGTCCATGATCTGGAATTCGGACCTGATCGAAACGCTGGAGTTCGACAATCTGATCGCCCAGGCGGTAGTCACCATGGGGTCTGCGGAAAACCGCAAGGAAAGCCGTGGCGGCCATGCCCGTGAAGACTATCCGGACCGGGATGATGAGAACTGGATGCAGCACACGCTGGCGTGGGTCGACGAAAAGGGCGACGTGTCTCTCGATTTCCGCCCGGTGCACTCCTACACCATGAGCAACGACGTTCAGTACATCGCGCCTAAGGCGCGGGTCTATTAAGCGTAAAGAGGGCTTGAGAAAATGGTCGAACTGACGCTGCCGCGTAATTCGAAAGTCAACGGTAAGGGCAAGACCTATTCTGCGCCTAAGGGTGCCAAGAAGGTGAAGACCTTCAAGGTCTATCGCTGGTCGCCGGACGATGACGAGAACCCGAGGGTTGATACCTACAAGGTGGATCTGTCCACCTGTGGTCCCATGGTGCTGGACGCGCTCATCAAGATCAAAAACGAAATGGACTCGACCCTCACCTTCCGTCGGTCCTGCCGCGAGGGTATTTGCGGGTCTTGTGCCATGAACATCGACGGCACCAACACGCTGGCCTGCACTAAGGCAATCGATGATGTGTCGGGCACAGTGTCGGTCTATCCGCTGCCGCATATGCAGGTGGTCAAAGATCTGGTGCCGGATCTCACCAACTTCTATGCGCAGCATGCCTCCATTGAGCCATATCTGAAGACCGATACGCCTTCTCCTGAGAAGGAGTGGAAACAGTCCCGTGAGGATCGTGAAAAGCTCGACGGTTTGTATGAGTGCATCCTGTGCGCGTGTTGCTCGACGGCGTGCCCCAGCTATTGGTGGAACCAGGACCGGTATCTTGGCCCGGCCGCGCTGCTGCAGGCCTATCGCTGGCTGGCAGACAGCCGCGACGAAGCCAAGGGCGAGCGTCTGGACAATCTGGAAGACCCGTTCCGGCTCTATCGCTGCCATACCATCATGAACTGCGCCAAAGCCTGCCCGAAAGGCCTTTCGCCCGCCAAGGCGATCGCAGAGATCAAGAAGATGATGGTCGAGCGGCAGGTCTAACTGCTGAAAGAAACCAACATGACAATCACCGCGCTGCATCACGTTCAACTGGCTATGCCCAGGGGCGAGGAAGATGCAGCGCGGCGGTTTTATGATGAGCTTCTGGGCATTCCGGAAGTTCCCAAACCCGCGGAGCTCGCCAAGCGCGGGGGCTGCTGGTTTGAAAGCGGCGACATTCGCGTGCATCTCGGCGTCGAGGCTGACTTCCGCCCTGCCAAAAAGGCCCATCCAGCCTTTCAGGTGTCAGACCTCAAAGTCATTCGTGACCGGATGATCGCCGGGGGCGTCGAGGTGAAAGACGACGCCGCCCTTGAAGGCTTCAGCCGCTTCTTCGTGGCCGATCCCTTCGGCAACCGGATTGAAATCCTTCAGCCTGAGTAACTTCTAGAATGCTGCGCGCAGCGAAAGGGATACCTGAGTCCGGCGAACATCGCCGCGGCCAAGATCCGTGTTTGCGCCGAGATTGAGAAGCAGATCGTTATCCAGGCGTGCGGATACGCCGCCACCGATCTGCGCCCAGTTGGCTTCGGCCGACCGGACAACACTTTGGAACGTTGCAGTTGGTGCCGCAGTGAAGGCCACTGTCGTGACAGGGGCGTCATCATGGAATTCATGTACCCATGCCGCCTTTGCGTATGGCGCTATGTCACTGCCGCCGATGCTGAAAGTCGTTGCGGCCTGAGCGCCCAGTGTTGATTGGAGGGACGTCGCGGTTGTTTCAGGGACGGCCAGCGAGAAAGCGCCTGCACCAGTCTCGGTATAGGCATCGGTTTTATTGTGCACATAATCAATGGCGGCGAAGGGTCCGACAATGAAGTTTCCTGCTTCATAGTTGCGCCCGACGCGTACACCGCCTGTCAGCACGGTGCCGTGGGTATCTGCTGTTGCTTCCAGAGATGTTGCGCCGATCAGTGTGACACGCCGGATGTCCGTACTTGTTGCAGCGATGCCGGCATAGGCATCCGTGTACCAATTATTCCGGTACCATGTTCCATACAGACTGCCGCCTGCGGTGAAGCCTTCCGAGTCGCCACCCAAAGATATGTCTGTAAGTGTTCTGCTGTAGGTGCCTGCAACACCAACGACGATGGTTCGGGTAATTCTATAGTCGACCCCGGCAGTCACGGACCCGGTTGTGAAGTCTTCCGTTCCCCCCACGGTATCAGTGTCCCCGAAACTGGCGCCGCCGGATACGAAAACGCTAATCTCATCGGGCAGGGCAAATCCCGTGACCAGAGGAAATCCGTCTGCTGCCGCGACAGCACGCTCATACGCAGCAACAGTTGAAGCCGGGTCAGTGCCTGAAGACGCCAGCTGTATTCCTGCGAGCTGTAGCGCGGTAAAGGATGTGTCGCTGTTAGTCCGTAAACTTGCAAGCCGTTGACCCAGCTGACTGGAAAGGTTGGTTGCGTGCATGAAGCCACCTGATCCTTGTCCATTGGTTGGGACGGATGTCATCCGCTCAAGCGTGAGGTTCTTTTCATGGATAGGAAGATTCTCCACCCTCAAAAGGATAATGAAGTTTTCAAGTAGGATAGTGTTGCCTGGGAATGCCGCGGCATAGACACCTCGAAGAACACTGCCTTCGGGAATCCCTGCTGTAGGATTGAGTGCCAGTGTTTGAATCGGGACTCCAACGGGAGCAGTTGATAGTGGACCTGTGGCGCCCACCTGTTGTTGAAGCAACAAGTTCTGATTGATGGTTGTCAACTGGCCAAGGTTCAACGGAGTTCCGGCAATGACAATGTTCTGGAGCAGGTTTTGTGACTGTGCAGTAGTGCTACTGAAAAAGGTGGTCAACAACAGGACGAGTGGAGCCCTCCTGCGCGCAAGCCACGTCAGTCAGTAGATAATCTGCAC
>JBHJJF010000190.1:0-16975 GCA_050042885.1 Candidatus Phaeomarinibacter sp. | reverse complement strand
GCACCTCCGCGATCCGTGTCGTTCCGGTAGAGGACGTACCCTCACGGTTCATCAACTGCCGCGCGCCTTCGATTATTTTTTCCCTGTTTCCAGCCATTTACGCATTCCTACTGACGCCGCGCTTGACATGCGGCCCACT
Organism: Candidatus Phaeomarinibacter sp.; assembly: GCA_050042885.1. Taxonomy (GTDB): domain Bacteria; phylum Pseudomonadota; class Alphaproteobacteria; order CGMCC-115125; family CGMCC-115125; genus Pyruvatibacter. The sequence goes on along the minus strand of JBHJJF010000190.1, from coordinate 16,836 downwards.
TTAGAGGAAAACCTCTAAATTAGATGAATTACTCTAATTGTCGCTGGTCGCAGAAGCGCGCGCAAGGGGAAGGGAACGGGAAATGGACAAGATCGTGAAAGACGAAACGTCACATGATACCGAGTCCAAGGGTCGTATTCAGGGAGTCCGCAAGCTGAAATTCAGCTTTCCGATCGAACAGGGCGCACACTGGATCATGAAGCGGCCGGAGTTCAGCCAGATCGTCAAGGCGGCCTCAATCGCGATGCCTTATCTCGAGCCGTACCTGATCCGCACAATGTCAAAAGCGCGGCCCTTTGTTGAAGACCCGGCCCTCGTCAAGGAACTCAATGGCTATGTCGCACAGGAAACCACGCACTACCGGCAGCACAAGATGTTCAATGATACGATTGCGGCGTGCGGCTATAAAAGCGTCGCGCCCTTCGAGGAGGTGCTGAAGCGTGACTATGCGCGCTTCGGCGAAAAGCGCTCCTTGAAATTCAACATGGCCTATGCGGAAGGCTTTGAATCCATGGCGCTGGCCATCGGCCACATGCTGGTGGAAGACCGCGAGCACCTTTTCGGGGACGCCGATCCTGCCGTGTCATCGCTGGTGCTCTGGCACTTCGTGGAAGAGATCGAGCACAAGGAAGCCACGTTCGACGTCTTCCACGCCATTGGTGGCGGGTATTTCTGGCGCATCTACGGGCTGCTTTTTGCCACCACGCACATCATGTTCCGCATCGGCCAGGGCTACAGGGCGCTGCTGAAGGAAGACGGGCTATGGCGCAACTGGCGGTCACGCTGGCAGCTGGCCAAGGACCTTGGCCGCATCTTCCGCATCCTGACGCCCAAGATGCTGCGGATACTGAAGCCCAGCTATCACCCAAGCAAAGTGGCTGATCCGGACTGGGTCAAGGCCTGGTGGGCGCTTTATGGAAATCACCCGGTGGCCATGGGCGAGCAGCTGGGCAAGCTCGATACAACACGACTTGAAGAAAGAAAACCGGCCCTCTTGGCCGCATAAGACTGCGCAAAGCATCGCAATACCAAAAGGGGAGCTCGGGACAGATGGCAGATACAACGTATACGGAGAGTGTCGAACGCAGCGTGATGACAGAACGCAGGCGTGCACTTCTGTTTTTCAACGGGTTCGGGCTTTTTGCAGTGGCCTGGCTGTTCGGGTGGGTGTGGTGCTTCCATCTGCTGGGCGAAATCGTGCTGTGGCCGTTGCCGATCCAGATCGAAGTGGATATTCCCGGTGACTCCCGTGCCTTCCGCATGGGGCACATGGAGGCTATCACCCAGGGACTGATGCTGATGGGGCTGGCCTTCGGCGGCCGCTACCTGCTGTTGTCAGACAAGATGCAGACGGTTCTGCTCTGGTCGTCCCTCATCACAGCGTGGCTGTTCACGCTGCCTGCCATGGCCAATACCTTTTTTGGCACACGCGGCCTTGCCTTTGGTGGTGGCCCGTTCAAACAAAGCCTCGCCAATGATGTCATCTACCTGTTCGGGTGGCCGCCGGTGATGGCTGTGCACATCATGCTGGTTGTGATTGCTGTCGGTGCCCTCGCCTATCTGAGGGAAACCAAAGACGCCTGACCTTCAGGAGGCTGTCATTTCACGCAGTACTTTCTCCGTTGCCTCATCGGTCGGCAGGAATGTCTCGATCGACAGTTCCGCCAGGCCGATGTCGGCGGCAGTGCCAAGGCTGCCGATGATCGAGGTGAAGCGTAGGTCTATATCGCCTAACCGCATGTGAAGCGGAATGATCAGCGGTACGGCATTGGTCGTGCGACGCGGTGGCTTCCAGCCTTTGGGCAACATTTCCATCATCATTTTCAAAACCGTGTCGTCGCCCGCATGGTCCGCCTCACGGCGCACGCGCTTGAGGACGTCGGACACGACTTCGTCCCAGTTGACGATTGCATCACGCATGGGTCCCGGCAGGAGCATAAGCTCGAACATGGTCTTGTCGGCGCCGTCGTCTCCCGCGAGATCCATCAGCAGACCACCGCCGGCATTGGTCATCAAAACGCGCCAATGCCGATCAAGCACCAGGGCCGGAAAAGGCTCAGTACTCTTGAGCACGGTTTCGAGTACCTGCCGGATGTAACTTGCGTCGGGCGCCTCCAACGCGGTTTCGCGATAGGCGGGCGCGAAGCCTGCGGCCAGCAACATGGGGTTGCGGGCGCGCAACGGAATGTCGAGGGCGTCCGCGAGTGTGTCCACCATCTGGCGGCTGGGCTTGGCGCGGCCAGACTCGAGAAACGACACATGCCGGGACGAGACGTCACCGCGTACGCTCAGCTGCAGCTGGCTGAGCCCCCTGATCCGCCGCCACAGACGCAGATGATCGCCGAATGTCTCGGGTTCCGTCCCCTCAAGACTGGCCGGGTTTGCGAGAAGATCGTTCATTTTAGTCTCCAGGACAGCTGAGTTGGCGTGTGGATTGACCACATATTATGAAGCTGCCTTCAGCTTACACTTACCTGGCAGGTAAGATGGAATGCTCTATGACTGACGTCTTGAAGTGGGCCCGGATCTGTCGGTCACCATAAGAATGGGTGGAAATTTGCTGGAAAAGCTGGCCCGAATGGATACTCACATCTTTAAAACCGCTCCTGTTCCGGCCAGTATGGCGCCTCCTTCTTGGCGCAAATGGGGACGCAAATGAGCTGGCAACCTTCTCAGGACGCAGATTGTGATGACCAGACGGCCTGCACGCCGGTGCGAGCGGTTATCAAGCCCAAGCCAAAGGACATTGGCGGATTTGAAGTGCGGCGGGTGCTGCCTGCACTCGAAGCGCGCTCCATAGGTCCGTTCGTGTTTTTTGACCATATGGGCCCGGCCGTGATGCCGGCAGGCCAGGGCATAGATGTGCGGCCACACCCACATATCGGGTTGTCTACCCTCACCTGGCTGTTTGATGGCGCGTTGATGCATCGCGACAGTGTTGGTGCCGTTCAGGAGATCAAACCGGGTGAAGTGAACTGGATGACAGCCGGATCCGGCATTGTGCATTCAGAGCGGTCGCCGGATCATTTTCGAGAGAGCGAGGCACGCATTGAGGGCATCCAGACATGGCATGCGCTGCCCACGGAAGATGAGGAGGTTGACCCCAGCTTTGAGCACTATGGGCTCGACGATATTCCTGTGGTCGCTCATGGCGGCGTGCGCATCGCGCTGATTGCTGGCGGGGCATTCGGCGTGGTGTCGCCGATGACGGTCTATTCAGAAACACTGTATGCGGATGTTCGCATGCAGGAGGGCACGCAATTTGGCATGCCTGCCGGGGCTCAAGAACGGGCCATTTATATTGTTGATGGCGAAATCGAGATTGCCGGAAAGACATTTGGCAATATGCAGATGCTGGTTCTGGAAGAGTACGTCACGCCGGCCATAACTTCGCCACACGGCGCGCATCTCATGGTCATTGGCGGTGCTCCGATTGGTCCTCGCAAACTCTGGTGGAACCTTGTGTCCACCCGACCTGAACGTATTGAGCAGGCAAAAGAGGACTGGAAAGAGGGCCGCTTTGCCAAGGTGCCCGGCGAAGACGAATTCATTCCGCTTCCGGAGAAATAAGAAATGACACTCGCCCGCCTTCTCAAGGCATTCGCCCTTGCCGCCGCGACTGCCTTTGCCGCGACGCCAGCATCTGCACAGGACTTCAATTCAGCGCCGGTGCCTGACAGCATCACCACGAAATATGGTGAGACGCGCGCCTACTTCCGCGACTGGCTGGCAGTCTGCACGCCGGGCGAGGATGAATGCCGGGCTGTCGGCTATGCGGGCAAAGTGGGCCATGTTGGCGACTATCAGTTCTATGTACGGTCCGGGCTCGTGGGCCTCGATTATGAAATGCAGTTCGTTCCGGTGGCGGTGATGGCAGACACATCAAGCCCCATGGAAATCAGCGTCGATGGGGAAGCGCTGGGCAGCTTCGAGTTCGGAGCTGACGATGGCTATTACCGCAACGGCAATGTTGTGAACGAATTCACCTTCGGCCAGTCGCGCAGCAATCTCGACATGCTACCGGCTATGAAAGCCGGCTCGACGATGGTGGTGCGATTCACGGATGAGCACGGCGAAACCGGGAACGTTCAGTTCTCCCTCTTCGGCCTCACAAATGCTTTGCGCTGGATGGATGCCTACCGGCAGAGCGAGTAGCCCTATCGGGGTTGCTTGAGCGTCAGTCCTGACAGGCTAAGTACGAGGACGGACAGCACCACCGAGAGGATGGCATTACCATCCCATCCCGCCAGGTCATAGGCGATGGTGCCCGCCCAGCTGAAAATGCCGCCACCGGCAAACATGATGACGATGTACACGGTCATCAGGCGTGTCCGGATTTGTGCATCAAGGCTGAGGAAGGTCATGCGGCCCGACACGTCGATGGCTGGGCCAACGAGATTCATGAGAATGATGGGGATCATCAGCAACCAGAGGCTGTGCCCGAAGAACGGCAAGGTCACTACGGCGATGAGTTGGCCCACTGCCAAAATAAAGCGCGCCCGTGTGGCACCGACCCGGTCTGCCCATGCGCCAAGGCGCGCGGTGGTGATAAGGCTGATGGCAGAAAAGATCGCCAGATAGCCGACCACATCTACGCCATAGCCCATCTGCGGGCTGGTGAGATGCAGACCAAGCCCCATCCATACAGCGAGGAAAATCCCGAAGCTCAGGGCCTGAATGATGCCGGACAGGAGAATTTCCGGATGACGTCCGATGATCGGAAAGATCGACAGGATCAGCTGGCCATAACTCTCCGCCGCGGACCCGGAATGTGCCGCATCAGCGCTGCGCGGTTCCATGATGAGCGGCAGCAGGATCGACACCAGAAGCATGAGCGCTGCGGCAGCATAGTAGACGGATCGCCAGCCAAACTGGTCTGCCAGAACGCCCCCGCCAGCGCGGGCAATCAGAATGCCGGCAATGATGCCCGTCGTCAGGATGGCCGTGGCATGTCCCAGCTCACCGGGTGCCACCCGCCGCGACACATAGGCGGGCAGCAGATAGGGCGCGATGGTGAAGAACCCCAGCACTGTTGATCCGGCGACGAACAACTCAAAATCATGGGCGAACGCCATGCAGGTGATTGCGAGGAACTGCGCCGCGACAAAAATCGATGTCAGATGTCGGTTGCTGAACCGGTCCCCCAGCGGCAGCAGAAAGAAGATACCAAGGGCCAGCGCGATCTGGTTGAAAGCGGGCACGGCTCCGATAACTGACGCGCTCACACCAAAGCTTTCCGCCACCACGGCGATGATGGGGTGGATGTAATAGGCGTTGGCCGTCACTACTGCACTTGCCAAGGCCAGCAGGTATAGCTGCGGCCTTGATAGCGTTCGCCCGTCTTCATCTTCGATGCCTTGCGACATTGCGTCCGCCCTGTGCCGTTCAAACGTTGCGTGATCTATTCGGCGACGTATTGCGGCCAGTTGCTCTTGATGTAGTCCACGAACGTGTCCGAGATGCCTTCGGCGTTGAGATAGGCGCGGCTGGCTGGCAAGGACGCGGGCGCGAATGCGCGATCTGCTTCATACCGCTTGGGAAAATCGTGGTTCCACATGCCGGCACGACCGAGCATGGCGTAGTCGTAGCCAGCAGCAACGACTTTTTCTGCATCCGCTGGGGTCTCCAGGGCTCCTGCGGCACCCAGTTTCGTATGACCGCGCGTGAGTACACCGAAATGGTCCAGCAGAGACTTGCCCTTAAAGTCGTCCTCTTCTGGTTCCTTGAAGCAGTCCCACAAGGACATGTCGAGAAAATCAACGCGGTCATCGTTCAGCAGCTTTTCGGCAACGCCCAACACCTCACCCAGCTGCATGCCGAAACGTTCCGGCGACAGACGGACACCAAGGATGAAATCCTTGCGGCAACGGGCGCGCACGCCTTCGATTATATCGAACAGGATGCGGTACCGGCCTTCAGTATCGCCGCCATAGGCGTCGTCGCGCTTGTTGATGGAAGCGCTGAAATACTGGCAGAGGATGTATCCATGGGCGCCATGCAGCTCGACGCCATCAAATCCGGCTTGCTCGGCCCGCTCGGCGGCGCGCACGAAGTCTTCAACAAGCTGCTGCGTTTCCAACAGCGACAGGCCGCGAGCTCCTGAACGCTCATTGTCGGACGGGCAGACCGGTGTCCCGTCCAATAGCTCCTTCACGAGGGACGAGCGCATGCCGGCGTGATGAAGCTGGACGAGTGCGACGCTGTCATGGGCCTTAATGCCCTGAGCGAGACGAGTGAGCCCGGCAATATGCCTGTTATCCCAGATGCCGAGCTGTCCCGGGAACCCCTGCCCAATGGCCTGCACATGAGACGCGCAGGTCATGGTAAGGCCAAAGCCGCCTTCGGCCCGCTTGGGGAGCCAGTTGTATTCATCATCAGACAACGTGCCGTCGGCGGGGCGCTGGCAGTTGGTGAGAGGGGCGAGCATGAAACGGTTCTTCATCGTGGACCCGCTCGTAAAGGTGAGCGGTGACAGCAGGTCTGTCATGTGGGCAGGCTCCGGTTTTGTGGAATTCAATGGCGATTTGGCGCGTAAGGTGGGCGCTGGCGCGCGACACGTCAAATTGGCCAACACCTGGCCGCACTTAAGCCTGGGCAGGAGACGCAATCGGCGCGGCCGACCTAACACTTTGCATGATCACAAACATGGGCGGGGCTCGTCACCCTTATCAGGAGCACGTCGAGACGTTCAACGAGGCCATGAAGCAGCTATTGCCAATAGCGCCGGTTCCCAAAGCAGTCGATGCCATTCAGGATGAAACCGTTCTGCTCGCGTTTGTAAACGCGTTTCGGAAGCTGATCAGAATCATGAGTGTGCTCAAGGGATTTGCGAAGTTCAGTTGGGCTGATCTCTTTATGGCCCCCCAAGACACTCGAGGATTTCAAAAGCAAGTATCTGGATGTCTACGAGCAGACCAAGAATACGGATGGAGAGGCCGCCGCTTCGATTATCAACGAGGTCGATTTTGAATTGGACCTGGTCCAGCGCGACGAAATCAACGTCGCATATATTCTCTCATTGCTGGCTAAGATGTCGCAAAACCAATCAAGCACCGACCCGGACAAACAGGCGGAAGGCGACCAACAAAGAAAACAGATTTTTGACCTGCTCGGTTCTGACGTCAAATTGGGCAGCAAGCGCGAACTGATAGAGCGCTTTATCAACGAGTACATGCCCGCAATCCAGCCCAGCCAGGACTTATCAGAACATTTCGCTGACTTTTGGGCCGAGGAAAAACAAAAGCAGATTCGCGATATCTGTGAGAGCGAGGGGTTGAAGGCCGAGGCGCTGAACGAACTTATTGAAAGCTATCATTTCACGGGTAAAGAGCCGCTGAGTGAGACAATCGTGAGCGACCTGATCCAGAAGCCCAAAATTCTGGACCGGAAAGCCATTGTCAAACGGGTCACGGAAAAACTGATGTCTCTGGTTCGCGTGTTCGACGATGACATGGGTGACATCTGAACGGTGCTGTCGTGGTTACTATGTGGTTCCTTTTCAGAACCTCACAGCGCGGATATGTCGTCTAACCCATTAAAATAGTTGGCGCACCCGGCACGATTCGAACGTGCGACCTCTGCCTTCGGAGGGAGCTCCGGCACCGCTAAGCCATTGAACTTACTAGCGATTTCAAGACGTTAGTGTCGTGTGCCATCGCTGTCAATCGCTGGTTGTCGCTCCCGACTGTGCCAAAATTGTGCCTGATTTGAGAGGACCAAGACCACCTCGTGGTGGTCACTGAGCAACGTCCTAGTACGGATTAATCTTTGAATTGCGATCTGACATCATGCGCATACATTGCCTTGAACTCAATCCAGGTCTGCAACCAGAATCACCGTGCAAGATGCTTTTTCGCTTGTGCTCTAATCGGTAGAACTCTGCAGTGACCATATGGCTTCGATGCGCACCGCATGTTTAGCTGCTAGCTAGAGACACGCCAGCTGGAGGCCCCTAAACGTCAACACTCGGCCACCTTGGCAAGATGGCATCCACACCACCGATCACCTTTTGCCCAGAGTCTAACAGGAACCCGGAATCCGTGCACCCTTCACCGCTGGGATGTGGTCCACAAAGCACGCGATGACCAGGAAAGCGGTAAACCGTACAATCTACTCTGTAGATGTATCTGGGACCTGCCTTGCCGTACCCATGCCGTGATAGCATGTGTTTCCACGTATCTTCACCTACACATTGCATTGGCAATAGTGTCATCTGGATGAGACCTCCGCTTAAAGCTCTCTTGCGAATATTGGCGTAAAGTGATGCATATGAATTACCGCGCGTTTTGATCACTGCACCATTTTCGGGAGCTAGGACTCCGGACCTGTCATTGGAGCTTAAAGCTTGGCAAGTCAGAGGCGTTGCCATTCCCGTGGCTACATTTGATTGTTGCAACAGACAGCCTTCTTTATCCATTACCGTTAGTCATATTGCTAAAATTGAATGTTTAGTGCTGACGATCAGTGGAAGCGGAAAAGGGAACTAGAATGGACGAGGCTAGCAAAGTCCACAAGGCGATACGATCCGAACTTGCAAAGCGGCAGCCCGACTACGCAAAGCTTGCGAATCTTTATGACGGGTTGGCGAACGCCGAGGAGGATAGAGTTCGATTTTCAGTCGAGGCGAGTCACATAAATCGACTGGGCCTTGAACTTGTGGGACGACGCGAGACTGCGCTTTCTGAACTGATCAAAAACGCCTATGACGCGGACGCCACAAAGGTTGATGTGTTACTTGAGAATTTTTCATCCGTAGACGGAACAATGACGATTTCCGACAATGGCGTCGGCATGACGAGAGAGACAATCCGTACGGCGTGGATGAGGCTTTCAACAAACTCGAAGTCGGGGGAAACTGAATCTCCTGGGTTCGGCCGCCCTCGCGCCGGACGCAAAGGTATCGGACGCTTCGCCACACAAAGGCTTGGCAAAAAATTGATACTGGAAACGTGCACAAAGGGGTCGGGCGTTGGGCTTCGTGCAACATTCAACTGGGATGCAGACTACGTTGAAGGCCGAGATCTTTCGACGATCTGGACCGAGATTGAGGAATTTGAGTGTCTTGCATCCGAGTCGGGAACCAAGCTTGTAATTCCAGAACTGCGTGATCGTTGGACCAGCGCGAACTTGAAAAACGTCTGGAAATCAATCCTATTTCTTCAGCCGCCGTTTCCAATTACGGGCACGGAAAATCGCCGCCAAGCCAAGGCTGCCAAAGGCGCTACAGACCCTGGATTTCAGGTTGAAATCAATGGAAGTGATGAGGATGGGCGTGAAGAGATCGTTTCCCTCGAGAACAACCTCCTTCAGTATGCTCTCGCTCAAATAACTGCCAATATCGACAAGCGCGGTAAGGCAACTTTTAGACTGGACTCGCCCATCCTTGATGCATCTGAGAAGATTGTATCCGAGAGGAAGTTCTTGCTGACGGGCCCGGTAAAGTTGGAGGCGCGATACTTCATTTACGGTCGAGGAAGTGTGCCAGGCATATCAGCAAGGCTCGCGAAGGGTCTGGGCACCCAGTACGGCGGTATTCGAATCCACCGAAACAGTTTCCGTGTCCCACCCTATGGCGAGCCTAACGATGACTGGCTTGCCCTCGATAGGGATGTTGGTCGACGAAACATCCTGCCACCAGCCAACAACAGCAACTTTTTTGGCCATATCGAAATCGACGGCACGGAAAACCTGCTCTTGGAGGAAACCAGTTCACGCGAAGGGCTTGTCGAGAACGAGGCTCTTGAGGAACTTCGGTACTTCGCCCGGTCCGCGCTGGAATGGGCTGTCTTGCGGGTTGCTGCCATTCGCGGCAGGAAACAGAAGGCAACGCAAAAAGACCATACCACCACGGAGCCCAAAGCCACCGAAGCCGTGGATGCCAGCCTTTCAAATCTTTCAGAAACAATCGAGGATTTGAGCGACAAAATTTCCGATGAGAACGCTTACGAGCAGCTAAAAGCTGCAATTGCTTCTACCAGGACGTCGGTCTCAAGCGCGATTTCTCTAGCTGAGCAAGCGCATCAAGCCGAGCGTGAACGGAACATAGAGTATGAAAGCATGCTTCGTGTGCTTGCCTCACTGGGCCTATCGATCAGTGTATTCGGTCATGAAATAAAGAGCGCAACGAGCCTATCGTCGGGTGCGTTTTCGCTGCTGAACATAAAGATCAAAGAGATCGCCGAGAAAGCCAAGCGCGACGAAATACAATCCGTCGCCGCCAAGCTGAAATCTGCCGTTGAACGTGTCTTTGATTTGGGCGGCTATATCGAAGACCTCACCTCTTATGCAAACTCCAGGAAAATGTCACCTGTCCCCGTGCAAGGGGCGATCCGTAGATTTACAGACCAGTTTTCATCCTACATGGACAGATATTCTGTTCAATTTGATCATGCTGTGGAACCGAAGGGTCTAAGAACATGCCAGATGCATTCTAGTGAATTTGATTCTGTTTTATTCAACCTACTGACAAATTCGATGAAGGCCTTCCAAAGGGTCGACACTAGAACCCCGAAAATTTTAATTCGTGCCCGCAGGGATAAGAGCCATATTGTGCTGCGTTTTGAAGACAATGGGCACAAGATCGCGGCGAAAGACAGAGACCACATCTTCGACGCATTTTACACAACGACCGAGTTTTCTCAGGATGATGTAGCCGGCCCAGGAACTGGCCTTGGACTGAAGATTGTTTCCGATATTGCAGAAAGCTATGGCGGTCAAATCACACTTGCCGAGCCTTCTAAAGGTTATATTACTTGCTTCGAAGTAACATTGCGATCTAATCAATAATCTTCATTGTATAGCGAGCTTTGATTATGAAACAGGGCGTCTATTTGGATGATGACGATAGTCAGCGCGAAATTTACAAAGGACTTCTGTCCGATGAGAATATTGATTTCTCCTCGACTGTGATCCCTTCCAGTATGGCCTCCCTGATATCGGACATTGCAGAAATTTCACCGGACATTGTCGTGATGGACTATCGGCTCGACGGCACTCGGCACCCAGAATGGCACAATGATTTCAAAGCTGGGGGTGTGGCACAGGTGCTTCGAGACAAGTTCGTGGAGTCTCCGGAAAGCGATATTCCTCTGGTGCTTTTATCGACAGAGGCAAACATCCAGTCACTGTTCGTGCCTGACAAAACTTCTCACGATCTTTTTGACATCTGGTTCTTGAAGAACGAGCTGCACGAGGACTCGCCGATCGGGCGGGAAATAGTCTTGCCAAAACTCGCGGCGTTGGTAGACGGGTACGAGTTGATCAAACGGGAGGTTAGTGGGGATGACCCCGCGATTTTGGCTCCAGGCCTGCTAGCACTCGAAAAAGAAGAGTATTTGGAACTTCAACCTGACGGTTTGAAGCCTGTCCTACTGAATTCAGACGGACTCCCTGAGCGGGCTCACGTCGTCGCCAGGCAAATTTTCCAGAATGTCGTCAAACACTCTGGGATATTGCTCGACCGAGACGGATTGCGGGCCAGACTTGGATTGACAGTCGAGAGTTTCGAACGGCTCTGTCAAAGCGTAAGTTTTGAAGAACTTCGTTATGAGGGCGTGTTTTCAAACGGCTGGGAGAGATATTGGAAGCACAGGTACGAACAGTGGGAAGCGAATAGTTTTGACGTGCTGCTTGGGTCACTTACAGGTGAAAAGAGAGCTCTACTATTGGAGGAGAAATTTGACGTGCAATGCGAACCCGCAGTCTCACGTTGGAGCAAGAGTAGCTCAGAATATTTTTCATTTGCATGCCACGTGTGCCGGCAACCCACTGAACAACGCCATTCAGTAGCGGTATTTGAACCGCGACTCCTGCCGTTCATGGAAAGACGACGGGTCTGTTACGACTGTGTTGAAACTGAGACAGAGATGCGCAGGATGCATATCAGGGTATCAGAGACGGATGAGGCCACTGTAGATGCAATTCGTGACGAGCGCCTTCCTAAACCGACGGAAGGCGAAGAATGATTGAGACCGTGGTTCCCAGCAACAAAGAGATGGCTGCTGCTCTGAAGCGAACCGCGACTATTCTTTCGGAGCTCCACATACTGAGCCCTGAAGGCAACGGATCTTTGGGCGGCGCCGCAGACCGATTACTTCGAGAACCCGAAAAACACTGGGCCTGCAATACAACTAAATCTCAGCCGATTACGTTTGAAAAGCGCACAGATAGGTCGAAACAATCATTCCAGCCGACAATTGGGGTTGACCGCATCGAAGTGCGTGAAAATGGAGAAGAGCTTCCGTTCGTTAAGTGGGATATCTCTCTACTGCTCAAGTTCGACAATGGCACCGCTCATTGTCCCAGGTGGCATTTTGACTTGGGAAACCCAGACCAAGAGGGTCCGAAGACTCATCTTCAATATGGCGGGTATAAACACCCAAACAACCCTGGCCTTGGTCCCAGCGTCCGAGAGCCACGCTGGAACACCGCACCGATGGACATAATCTTATTGTGCGAAACAGTGTCCGCGAACTTCTTTCACGAAATTTGGGAAAGGTCGCTTAGGCGCGATACTAGTTGGACAGAAATTGTGAGGATGTCGCAGAGACTGTGTTATCCGCACTATCTACGTACGCTCTACTCGTCACTGAACAGCTCAGGGTCCGGAACACATCTGGATCATTGCTGGAATCGGCAATGAAACCAACAGAATTCATCGGTGCCTATGCATGCGGAGCTTTTCGAGTCCGGAACGCAGCAAAACCAAATTTCCAAGCGCGGCCCTTTTGTCTATAGCGTTGAGCAGCAAAACATCCGCAAATTGTCGCGCTTCGCTGTGATGCCCGGCTCTTAACATGCGATCAACGTGACCATGTGCTGCATTGATGGTGCGATGGTGAATTTTTGGGAGCAACAGTTTTATACGCTCGGCTTCACGAGGTTCGTGTTTCAGTGCACCGGACCCGTATGAACGCCCTTCTATCTCTGCGGAAATTTGCGAGAAAGTGGTAAGCATCGAAAGAGAAAGAAGTTGCGTTTGTGTCTTGGTCAGCCTGCGCTTGAAGTACCCTCGATAGACTGAGTTCGTGCAATTCATGCTCGCAGTGTTGTTCACAATACGTGGGCCTAAGTGATGCATAACGGGTAGGAAGCAATCTGGTGCGCGCCTGTCATCGACCGCGCACCAATGCGCTCTTTTTTTGAATGTTGAGCATGCTTTGATGTCCTTCTGTGCATACTTTGCGAGATAGGCCTCTATTGATTTTGGCGCTACTTTTTCATTGTCTGCGGTGACCAAGTATCCCCGGGCGCCGCCATGGATCAGCGATGAATAGTCTGCCAGCTCGAACGACAACCCTGGAGCAAATCGGAATTTTGGGAGGATTGGCACAAGTTCGTCTATTTCCAACCCGTGCGCTTTGGCATCGCTCTCCCCCAAGACAAAAAAGGCGTTGTTGCCCGTAACCAGTCCTATTCGGACATCGACGATTGCACCCAAATCGACACACGCTTTGTTGGAACTCAGCGCCGCAAATGCGGCACGCTGTTTCGGTGACAGATTATCGAGTACTGACGTCCCGCACCGGGCAACAGCTGCTCGTTGCTTATCCTGCCATCCTGTCATTGCAGAAGTTAGATCCCGGACACCCGTACACTGGGTCAGGGCAATATCGCCCTGAATGTGCTCGGAGCTCTCTGCTACCGCACGTTTTTCGGCAGCGAGAAGTACAATGGATTTCTCTTCGGTACCATCCTGAAGGAATTGACGTTCTTTGAGTTCAAAAGCGTGCGTCTTTTCGAAGTTCCGTACGAGGAATTTTCGAAGTGCGCTCGAATAGTTCGCATACAGAAAGCTGCTTGGCAGGACCCATGCCATTCGTCCGCCAGTTGCTATAAGTGGTACAGAAAGAGCAACGAAGTAGGCCCAAATGCTTGCCCGCCGATCGAGCGCGAGGCCCATCGACTTGATCGTCTGCCGAACCCTTTCCCGTTGCGAGGAGTCAATTTTCTGGTACGGCAAGTACGGCGGATTGCCAATCACTGCAGAGAATTGGTCTGGCCACTGCATTTGCGCCGGCATATCAAGAAAGTCGCCTTCGTAAAATCGACCCAAGTCGACGGGCTTCTCAAATACCAATGACAGATGTTCGAATGCGTGAACATCAATGTCACACCCATATATGTTCTGATTTGGTGACTTGCTCCCTAAACTCAACAGCCTGTCGTTGGCAGATCGCAGAAAGCCACAGCCTCCAAAACTTGGTTCTAGAACTGTGTCATTGATGGAGCTAATCGCCCATTTACAGATGATGTCGGTGAGGCCTTGCGGGGTGTAAAAGGCACCCAAGGCGCGTCGGCGGGAGTGTGTGTTTTCCGAGATCACCATTTTGCCAGTTATGATTTAGTTTGAGCGCGAGGCGTAGCGTACTTGTCGATGCGTGTCTGGTCGACAGAATTGTTACCTAGCCCAAGCAGAATTCGTCTGCCCTGACTGGATCTAACTACTGCAACCTCAGCTAGACATGCTGCTGGCATTGGGGAAGCGGATCGACATAGTTTTGGTGTTTCACGATCTGACAAAGGTCTTAAGTGTTTCAATGTTATGTTCATCCGCCGCCCTCAACGCTGCGACGTAATCGTCGCGTTTCGTTTTTGAATCCGCGCCGCTCTTACTGCCCCAGGTGAAACGCTCAACGCCCAGCTGTTTGGCGAGCAAGTCAGCAGCCAGACGGCCATGCCGTCCGTTCCCATTGGGAAAGGGGTGGATCTGCACCAACCGATGATGAAACCGCGCCACGATCTCATCGAGCTCGTAGGTTTCGTTCTCAATCCAGAACGTCACGTCATCGATATGCGCAGCCAAATCGGTGCCGATCCGGTAAGCATCAACGCCGATGTTTCTGGCTGTTGTCCTGTACTGACCGGCCCATCGCCAGACATTTCCAAACATGCGCTTGTGCAGCGTACGAAGAAAGCCGGCATCAAGCACGTTGCGCTTACGCGAGAACGCCCAGCGGTCTGCATCGGCAATGTTGATCTGCTCGGCTTCGTTCAGCTCGGAACGCACTGTGATGTAAGTGGGGATGAGCTGTTCACGCTCTTCGGCCTCAAGCGGCGTGGCCGCATCGTCTTCAGGGTCGAAAAGGGAATCGCTCATGGCATCTCCCATAAATGCCGGGGGTGCCCCTCCAACAATCCGCGCATGAGGCGCTGCCGTTCTGCTTGCAGATCGGCGTCATCAAGCTCCTGATCTTCGAGACTCATGGTGTGATGCGTGCGGGCTAATTGTGCGTCGGCGATGCGCTTAGCTCTGTCCTCAACGATCTCTTGTAAGGATGCGTTGGGTACCAGCGCATACACAAGAGTGCAATCAAGTGCCGCTGCTGCCTCGCGCAACCGTTTCAGGGTGATCGTGTCATTTGCCTCGTTGTTTTCGATATTGGTGATTGTTGGCTGAGACACGTTGAGCCGTGCCGCAAGCTGCCGGGTATTCATGCCCAGGGCATCGCGGATTGCCCGCACCCAGCCTTTGCCAGGACGCTCAATGACACGGCTTGATCGCCAAGGCGCCAAGCGCTTGTCTAGGTTCTTACGCGCAAGGGCGCTTGAGAGGGTTTTATCAGCCATGATCTATCACTTTCTGGCACTATCATATCTTAAAACCTATCAAAATGTCAAGTTTTGATAAATTATTGGGTATCAATTTGTCCGCATTCGATAGGTTATGGCTGATTTATTGGAAATTGTCTGAGTGATATCACTTTAAACCACGTAGCTCAGCAGACCCAGAAAACCTTCAAATTCAAGGATGAACGCTGTGTGGGCATGTCCCTAACGGCCGCCGCGCCCACCGTCATGACCATCATTGCTGTGACCATGGCCATCACCGTCGTGGCCGTGGTCGAATTCCGGGCCAATATCGACTGGCCGGCTTAAATCGATCGCCGTGGTAATACATTGGGTCATGACCGGATGATCAGATTTCGCGCCCTGGGCGAAACTCTGGATTGACCCCTCCATCCAAAGCTTGCGATCGATGTTGACCTCATCAATCCTAAAACCGGATTGCATAGCAAGGCGCTCAAGAAACAGCCGCTGGGTACGTCCATTGCCTTCACGGAAGGCATGAATGTCGTTGAGCCCATGCATCAGCTTCGCGGCTTCCCGCGCAAACTCATGGCTGTTGTCAAAAGAGGCGGTCGGCAACTGAGCATTCTCGCCGAACATCTGCTCCATGCGGGGCGCTATTTCATGGGGATGCTCAAACCCGCTCATCCCTTTCCAGAGTTCCGTTGAGCGGTACTCTCCTGCCCTCTCATAAACATCCTGGAATATGTGATTGTGCAGGTTCTGGTAACTGCGCGCCGTCATTTCAAACGCATCATCAATGGGCTGACGCATCCGCTGACGGGTAATCAACGCTTCTGCTTGTTGCAGAGCTTCATCGTCACGAATGCCGTGTTTGTTTTTTAGAACAGTGTAGTCAGGGCCGTAGCAATAGGTCTTGTCCATGCTGCAGGACTAGGAAGTTCCATCTGTATCGCGCGGCGGAACAACGCCGCGCGCTTTGAGGTGTTCAAGGGCAAGCCTTACGCCTTCTTCGTAGCCGACCTTTTGCGCATCAATCTTGTCGGCAAAAACCTTATCTGCGGGATGCAAAGCGATGCCCTCGATGGCCATGCTGGCCTCGTAGTTGAGTGTACGCCTGCGTGCGGCACGCGCTTCTTCTTCGCTTAGTTTTTCATCATCAGACATCATCTTATTGTACATCAAATTGTTGCGAATTTCCACGAATAGAAAACCGCCAGCCCGCAGGAAGAAGCGGGCTGGCGGCGGGCAAGACGACGTTATGTTAAGCGGCTTGGCTCACAGGTTCGTCCATGTCAACTACTTCAT
>JBHJJF010000189.1:0-20899 GCA_050042885.1 Candidatus Phaeomarinibacter sp. | reverse complement strand
CAGGGCCCCGTTCAATGGCGCAACCCGCGTAGCGGCCACCATGGCCAGTTCCAGTCGGGTCCTGCTCACTACAGCGGTGGGCGTGAGTGCAAACGTGTTGAAAGCACTTTCTACGGTCCCCAGGGCCCTTACCGAGATTTCGCTACGGCCTGCCGAATGCCGGATGGAAGCTGGCGCACTATTTAGGGCACCCACGCGCGCGTCCGCGACCGAGTACCAGCATTTGGCAAGTTAAGCGGGGAAGGTGGAAACACCTTCCCCGTTTTCTTATGAGCATGTCCCGTTGTCAGCCAATGGAAGTGACTCTGTCCGTTGATATGGAGTCGTCGGCGTCTGGTCCAGCAACCAGATCACGCAAAGTGAGTCCATTCAGGGCCTGTGAACGTGTGTCCCTGAGCCTCTGGATGAGATGTCCAAGTTTGTCCCCGTCCTGGACCTCTTCGGTAACTGATCTCAAGGTGAGTTGTGCATGTCCCTCCGCGCCCTTGCGCACAACGCTCAGCCATTCGTCCACAGTAATGCGGTCGATGGGGCGTCCTGGCACCAGACCGGGCTTGTCTCCGCCAGTTTCAATCAACAATCCATCAGACATCAAAAAGTCGACCACACGTTCGACAGGCGGAAGGGGAAGGCGCATCACCCTGGCAATACGCTGCGCTGTCCAGGGGATCTCGCCACGCTCGAACGCCGATGCAACCAGATAGCCGATATCCAGCCCCAGTCGTTCCCTTGCATCAATTGACAGGCGGTAGATCGCGCTACGCGTGAGATAGGCCGGGTTCTGCTGGTAGAAGGCAATCCCAGCACCTGCCAGCAAAATAAGCCAGCCCACATACATCCAGAACATGAAGACGATTAGGGAAGCAAAGGCTGAGTAAATTACCGCGTAGCGAGCTGACGTGACAACAAAGGACGCAAAAGCCCAACCTGCAAGGTTCCACGCTAGGCCTGCCACGACAGCACCTGCGAGTGCGGCCGACAGCTGTACTTTTGTATTCGGCAACACGAGATAGATGATCATAAACACGAAGACGACCAGCACGTATGGAACAAGCCGGGAGACACCATCCATGACCAGCCGCAACGGCTCGCCGCCAATTTCTCCGATAGCAGCGGCTCCTGCCACGCTGGCCATAAGACCCATGGCGACAACAAGCAGAATGGGCCCGACAAGCAGGACGCTGACGAAGTCGGAAAAGCGTCGAGCGAGCGGGCGCAGACGTCTCACCTGCCAGATTTCATTGAGAGCTGCTTCTACTTTCTGCAGCAGCGATACGCCGGTGTAGATCAGCACCGCAATGCCGACGGAGCCCAGCAGTCCGATATTCACCTGGGCAACGAACTCTAAGATTGTGTCCCTGATCTCGGCTCCTTGGTCGCCAAGGGGAGCCAGGAAGTCGGTCAAAAAGACTTCCAGTTCCTGATCGACACCAAACCCCTTGAGGACGGAGAATATGATGGCAAGCGCCGGTATGAGCGCAAGAAGCGTCGTATAGACCAGGCTCATGGCATGCAAATTGAGCGTGCCGTCGGAAAAGTCACGGATCAAAACGCCCGAAACACGCAGAACATGCTGCACCTGTCGTTGCCTCCAAGGCGCTGAGTCTAACTGAGCATCCCAGACAAAATGCCGTCCGCGATCTAGAAGTTGTCCCAGTGTCATTCCACCGCCTTTATCGAAATCTACCATTCAAGGCACGTGCCTGATGATGCCGTGTCGGGACTATCTTCCCAAAAGCTGCCGCCTTGCAGCGCATTGTTAGCAAGCCGTTAACACGCCTCGTCTGGAAAGCGGTTGTTAAGCATAGGGGTGTATTAACAACCCTTACAAAGCCTTGTGCAATGCACTGCGAGGGCATTTTGCAAGTGTCCCAACTAGGATTCAATAAGCTTGGCGGAAAGTCGCACAATCAGGCAGCTCAGACAGGCGCTCTCAACACTGAGCAGCGCTGAGACTGAGAAGCTGACAAATGCTCTTGAACGTGACCGGCTTGCCGGTGGCGACATGCCGCATGAGCTCATCCTTGGCCTTTTGCGACCACGTCTCCAAGCCCAGGATGACACCGGTAAAAAAAGAGGCGGTGCCCCTACACCGGTGCGCCACTTATGCTGGCCCTTCGAAGAGCTTCTGGTAAACAAACGCACAGGTCCCAAACACCGCGGGCGTGTGGCGCGCACCTCGATCATGCCGGTGTGGGATTGGCTGGCAAATGATTGCCTGCCAGATGCTCTTGACGACGTGTCACACAGCATCATCGAGCATACGTTGGCGAAGGATGCAGCCGGTTTGAATGCCGCAACAGAGGTGCTGCACGCAACTTGCGCACAGGCCATCAAGGAAGGTCTTGCAAAGGCAAGTCCCGGAAGCAAAGCCAAGAAACTTCTGGTCGAAAAACTGGGGGGCGAGGATGTCCTCGAGGATGCCCATGAGATGGGTCTGCTGCTTGAAGCTGCCCCTATGCTTTCGGATTTCAAGCACGGAATGCCCAAGAGCATTGAGGAACTGACACCGGACCTTGCTAACCAGGTCCGGGATTTGTTTGATGTTTTGGCAGAAGCGCACGCCGATGCGGCTCCCTATGCGGCTGTGATTGCCATGCGCCACATTGCCAAACCATGGCAAATGTTCCGCATCGTGAAGGGGGTCGCCCATACGAATACCGACGTTCTGATCAGTCGAACAGACATTTCCATCGTTGGAGAGCTCCTTCTTCTCGATATGGAAGAAGCAGTTGATTGTCTTGATGTGGTCGACCCGGCTGATGATGCAAAAGAGACGCTTCATAGGCTGAAACTGTTCACACAGATATCGCGAGGCATTACAGAAGAGATCGGCGTGCGCCGCGACGGCGCCTGGGCGACGCGGCTGATGAGCGCCCGAGGCGCCGTATCCGAAATCATCCGAGAGCGGATGGACCGCGCACCAACTCGGATCATGAAGGCACTGCCAATGCGCTCTACCGGACGTTTTGGGCGCGGCGGACCCAGTAGACCCGATCTTTCGCAGGAAGTTGATCAGCAGGCGGTCGAACGCGCCACGAACACGGTCAAGTTCTTGGAAGGCGCACGGCGGTATGCCCAGGCAGGATCCTTTGTGGGCGCCCTCAATGAAGCGGTTACCGAAATAGACAAGTACCTCGACGATTATGAGCGTACCATTCTGGATGAGTTGCGCAGCGAAGATGTGGCTATCCGTGATCGCGGTGAAAGTTTCCTCGACGTTGTATCGAACCTTGTTCAGGTGTTCCGAACCCCGGATGAGGCAGCATTGCTGCGTAAGCGCGGCATGCTCGCCAAAGATTCAGCTATTGCCTGAGCAGGCTCAAGACGCTCACCTTTGGACTACAATCCAACTTAGGTGCTGCTCGCCGGCATGGAAGTGACTATCCTCTCGCCTACATTGAACAGGAGCGGGAACAGGGACACGCCTATGGCCATTTCATATGACGGATATTCGCAGCTGACATTTGACCGTCCCCATGAGCGCGTCCTCAGAGTCACCATTGACCGGGAAGACCGCCTGAACGCCCTTAACGCTGACGGTCACCGGGAGCTGACTTATGTTTGGAATGAGATCGACCGTGATGACACGGTCAATGCTGTCATACTAAGGGGGCGCGGCAGGGCCTTTTCAGCCGGTGGCGACTTCCAGATGATTGAAGGCGTGCTGGATGACTTCTCAGCACTCACCGGGCTTTGGAAAGAGGCCCGTGATCTCGTCTACAATATTGCCAACTGCAACAAGCCGATTGTGTCCGCCATTACTGGGCCGTGCGTTGGCGCAGGCCTGGCGGCAGCCCTTCTTGCGGACATTTCAATCGCGACGCCCAACGCCAAAATTGTCGACGGTCACACCCGGCTGGGCGTTGCTGCAGGCGATCACTCGGTTCTGATCTGGCCGCTTTTATGCGGGATGGCCAAGGCAAAATACTATTTGATGCTCTGTGAGCCGATTGAGGGAACAGAGGCCGAGCGCATCGGACTTGTCTCAAAGCTGGTCGAGGAAGAAGACCTCGAAGCCACGTCGATTGACATTGCGACACGGCTTGCTGAAGGCAGCCCAAGCGCCATGCGCTTCACCAAGTATGCACTCAACAATGTGCTGCGCATGTTCGGCCCTGCCTTTGATGCGTCAACTGCGCTGGAAATGCTGGGCTTCACCGGGCCGGACCCGCGTGAATCCCTCAACGCGAGAAAAGAAAAGCGCCCTGCAAAATTTGACCCCCACAGTCCGCTTTAGTCGTGGGGAGAAGGGCGCTCGGACAGTTCGCCATTGAAACTATCGACATAGGCAAACAGGCCCGGCGCCCCGCCTGTTGCAATAAAAACAACAGTCTCGTCAGGCGAGAACGCCCCTGACTGTATCAGGCCCAACAGGCCGGCCATGGCCTTGCCACTGTAAACAGGATCGAGAAGCAGGCCCTCAGTGCGTGCGACCAGGCGCAGCGCTGCCGCCATTTCGGGCGTAGGCATTCCATAGCCTTCCCCAAGAAACCCGCTATGCAGAATGATGTGGTCTGGGGTGAGGGACACGTCCTTTTTCGGTTCTGCCAGCCGTGCCGTTGCATTTGCCAGCGTGGCCGTGGTGGCACAGACCCTTTCACTATTTGGCTCAAGTACGGAAATGCCATGCACCATCACACCCGGTGCATAGAGCATGGCGCCGGCTGCAAGTCCCGCATGCGTCCCCGCAGATCCATTGGCAACGACCATATGGTCACCGCCACCATGATCCTTCGTCTGTTCCAGAATTTCACGCATTGCGCGCACATATCCCAGGCAGCCAATTTCATTGGAGCCACCGACGGGCACGATGTACGGCACTTTGCCTGCAGCCTTCAGCTCCTCAAGGACATCATCAAGCACCTGGCGGCCATTTGCTGAAGCGGGAAACACCCGTATTTCTGCTCCGAAGATGCCATCCAAAAGCACGTTGCCGGATTGTTGGTAGGCATCTGTTTTGTTCGGCACGGTTTCGAAGAGTAGTCCGAGACATTGCATCCCGAGCTTCGCTGCGGCGCCGGCCGTTTGGCGAACATGATTGGATTGCACCGCGCCGGCAGTGATGATCGTATCCGCTCCCTTTGCCCGCGCATCCGCCAGAAGGTACTCGAGCTTGCGGACCTTGTTTCCGCCGCCTGCCGTTTGCGTTAGATCCTCGCGTTTGACCAGAAGGCGCGGACATGTTGTGCCGAGTGTCTCTACAGCTGCTTTGAGCCTTGGCATCTCTTGGAGCGCGGTGGGCGGTCCGACAAGGTCGATACGGTCGATCGTTTCAAAATGGCTGGGCATCCTGGTTTCTCTGCTAGATGGCACCATTGGCACGCAAGGCCTCGATCTCGGCCATGTTGTATCCAAGGGATGACAGGACCTCTTCTGTGTGTTCACCCAGAAGAGGGGGCCGGTGACGAATGCCGACCTCGCTGTCGGACATGTTGACTGGAAATCCGACTACGGGTGCGGAACCCGGCATTCCAGGGTAATCGATATCCTGAAAGAACCCGACTTCCTTGATATGCCTGTCCTTGAGCACGTCTGCAGGCTTCAACACCGGGCCTGCAGGTATGCGTGCAGCCTCCAGGGCGGCCAGCGCTTCCTCGGTACTTAGTTGTTTGGCCCACTGGGCGGTCCGCTCGCTCAGTGCTTCTCCATTGTCTCCACGAGAAATGTCGTCTTTGAATCGTGGATCACTCAGCCAATTGTCCTCGCCCATTAGTCTCGCCCACCGTTTGAACAACGGACCGCCGATCACCTGAACGAATATCCAGCCGTCTTTGGTTGGCACCGCATCGGCCGGCCCCGCATACTGGCTCCGGTTGCCGCTGGCCGTTCGGTTCGTTTCGCGCAGCTTTTGTTCAATCATGTGAAAATTAAAATAGGTTAGGGCAGTACCAAGCAGTGCACCTTCAACCATCTGTCCCTTGCCGGTCTTTCCTCGATCCATAAGCGCCGCCATTGTGCCTAGTGCTGCAAAGGACGCGGTACCGAAGTCAACCCACGCGGCGTAGCTCTTTACTGGCTCTTCGCCAAATCCGGACAGGTAGGCAGCACCGGACAATGCCTGAAACACACCGTCGAAGCCGGTTTTTTCGCTGTCTGGTCCGCCTCGACCAAAGCCTGAGACCGTCGTGAGAATGATGTCATCGCGGTAAACTTTCAGAGATTCCAGATCAAGTCGCATCTTCTGAAGCGTTGCGGGCGGCAGATTTGCACCGACGACATCCGCAGTTTTCACCAGACGCGCAACGATCTCACGGCCTTCTGCATGCATAGGGTCAAGCTTAATGCTCCGCTTGTTGCGGTTCATCTGAAGGAACATTGATCCTTCGCCACCTTCGCCAGGATTTGCGCCTGGGATGATGGGTTGCACGTACCTATCCTCGCTTCCCTCGCGGCGTTCCACGCGAATGACATCAGCACCGAGATCTGCAAGTAGCGTTGCGCAAAATGGGCCGGCGATGTAGCGCCCAAAATCCAGAACGCGAACGCCATCTAATGGGCCCTTGCGCGCTTCAGTCATAATGGTGCCTTCCCTGTTTGGTTCTTGACGTGCAACTTGTGTTTGTTTTTTTGGCAGGCAGAAACTAGCGGTTTCTAGGAGTGAGGGTAAGGTAACAGGTGAGTACGCAAAGCACATACCGATACGTATGAGCATGGATGATTTGTCGACCCAGGGAGATTAGGGGTGTCCGGAGACGCATTTCGACAGGTAATGCGACAGGCAGGCAGTGTGTCTGGTCAGCCGTTGTCGATCAGTTTCGAGGCCCAGGAGCTCGTTTACGAGTCTCCAGTTCGTGCGGGAGATGCTGCAGCCGGGGCCTTGGGCGCAGTTGCCGCAATGGCACAAGAACTGGGAGTTGACCGTGGGCTGCCTCGGCAAGCCGTGACAGTAAACGCTCGGGCCGCGGCTGCCTCCCTTCTGGGTTTCCTGCATATGCGTGTGGATGGAGAACTTGTGCTTCGGCCCGCCTTATCGAACCCGACTATTGGAGTGTATGAGACTGGCTGCGGCAGGCATATCCATCTGCACGGCGGCTTTCCGCATCTGCGTGACGGCATTCTAAGGCTGCTGGATTGCAACGGAGACGAAGCATCCATCGCAGAAGCAGTGCGTAAATGGGACGCTATCGCACTGGAAGATGCGTTGGCATACATGAACCTATGCGGTGCAGTCGTGCGTTCAAGCTCGCAATGGGCTGACCATCCCCAGGGACAAGCATTGGCAGCAGCACCCCTCATCGAGTTGATCCGAATCGGTGACGCGCCAGCTAGTGAAAAGAAACAAGTAACAAAGCGGCCGCTGGAAGGGTTGCGTGTACTGGACATGACGCGCGTTCTTGCGGGTCCCACTTGTGGCCGGACACTTGCATCACACGGCGCAGATGTTCTGCGGCTGGGTGCAGCGCATCTTCCGACAATAGAGCCATTTGTCATGGACACCGGTCATGGCAAAAGATTTGCCACACTTGATTTTGGCATTAAGGAGGATGCGACAACCTTGAAAGACCTTGCGGCACAAGCAGACGTCTTTGTGCAAGGGTACCGTCCTGGCGCTCTGGCACGTCATGGTCTTGGCCCCGCGCATCTGGCTGAGCTACGTCCTGGCATCGTATGCGTGTCCCTTAACTGCTATGGACATACCGGCCCAATGGCCGGTCGCGCTGGTTGGGAACAATTGGCCCAAAGTGCGACTGGGATGGCTCGAGCCCACTCAGACGAAGTCGGCAACGTAGGAAGTGGGCCCGTGCTGTTTCCAGCAGCGGCCGCCGACTACACGACGGGATATCTCGCAGCCTTCGGAGCGCTAGCTGCACTAAGAAAACAGCACCTGGAAGGCGGCAGTTGGCATGTGCGCGTCTCTCTAGCGCGTACGGCAATGTGGATGATGGATTTGGGCAGCACGGATCACCGAAAGGCGCAGGCGGTGACGGAGGAAGAGGCTGCCGCCCTATCGGATGAACGTGACACGCCATTTGGCAAGATGCGGTTCCTTCGCCCTGCGGACAAACTCAGTATCACACCGTCCTATTGGGATTTGCCGCCGTCTCCGCAGGGAAGCGCCAATCCCATATGGCGATAAACCGCTAGCCATCCTGACCGGGCCGGTAGGTGCGAGTTGCCTCAGCGTCCAGGGCATCACGGTCAAGCGGGATCTGCCGAAACTGTTCTGTCGCATAGAGCGGGGCCTGGTCAGAAAAATGCGGGCTTTCCTCGTCCAGTGTGGCCGATCCAAACTGATGAATACTCTCCGTCTTCAGTGATCCGTCAGGCGCCCAGTCCGCAATATAGATCATCGTGTCACCCCCTTGAGCAACCAGCCGACCGTCTTCCTGGGGGAGGCGGGTATAGACCGCACGCAACAGGTCTGGTCCCCCACCCAAAGGCAGGTCGAGCTCGCCCCGGCGCAGCCGGTTTACTTCACCCCAAGGAACATCTAGGCGGCCCCAGTGGGCATTGAGATGTGATACCGCATCCCTCAGGGATTGGACGGCATCGGGAACAGGGTCACCTTGCATTTTCGCCCAAACGACAGGTTCGCCAGCCAAAATTGCAATTGCGGCATGCGGGTCATCCTTGTCGGCACTCATGTCGAATGCGGAAAGCAACTTCTGAGCCTCAATCATCTCAGGTTGACCGGCAAAATCCTCGGCAAGCCAAAGTTCAATCAACTTCGCGAGTTCGCTGTCTTTCGAGTAGGCTTTGTCAAATTTGTAGATCTTGAATTCTTCTGCAGAAATCTGTGTGTCCGGTCTTAGAAGTTCGAGGCCGCGATAGCCTCTGTTTGTCATCTGGGTTTCAATACCCATGGTGGACGGGAAGTCTTCCGGACGCAGATCATCCTGTTTGGACGTCGCCTCAAACGGCGTGTTGTTTGCGTTGAATACAAACCCGCTAGCCGGATTGATGATCTGAGGAAGCTCGTCGAAGGCGTGATACTCTGTCCAGATTAAGTCAGACCGATCTCCCGGCAAGTACTCTTGCCAGTTCCAGCCACCAACTCGTTTTGGCATTTGCGCATTGTAGATGTAGGCAATGTTGCCGTCTTTGTCGCCATACACATAGTTGATGCTAGGCAAAGCCTGCAGACGCATGGCGTCCAGCCATTCTTCCAGATTGGAAGCGCGGTTCAGTGCATGATACTGCACGAGTTGTCTTGTCTCTCCCATCCCGGCATAGCGTACAGCGTAGGTACCGTGGTCTGTCTCCAAAACCGGTCCGTGTTCTGAATATTTCACATCACGTGACGCGTGCCACTCGAACGGGCCAAAGAGTTTGACCTTGATCGTAACAGGTTCAACTTCCATGTCGCGCCACTCTTCATCGAGGCGGTACTGGTTTGGATTTTCAGCGTTGGTTTCGAGCACATAGACATCAGCGAGGTCAGGCTTGTTGACGGTGTTGGCCCATCCAAGATTTCGGTTGTGGCCATGCAGAATGACCGGCGCACCAGGAAAAACACCACCAGTAATGTCCAGCCCTTCTTCTGATTTCAGGCGTGCTTCGTACCAGGCAACCGGCCCCGCATAGGGCTGGTGAGAGTTCACCAGAAGTCGGGTGTGTCCGTCCTCGGAGCGTGTCGGCGCAACGGCGACGGCGTTTGATCCGATGGGGTATCTTGGCGTGTCCGTCCACAGAAAAGCGTTGTCCGGCCCAAGTGAAATTTCCTTCGAACGGGTTTCTTCAAACAATTCCTTGAAGACCCCATCGAGCCCATAAAAGAAAGGCGTCTTGAAGACGAATCCGGCAATCACGTCCTCGCCGGTGACCGGCATGACCGCATCCCAAACCGCTTCCGGGTTCTCAGACGCCCACATATTGGTTCCGTGTGCATAGGCTTCGGCTATATCGCGGATGTGTTGTGGCAGCGCGCCATAGCCGGCGCGGGTTGTCGGCCAGATGCGAAGCAAGTGAACCAGATAGTCCGTCACAGCCGCATCGGCACCCTTATGCTGCGCAAGATGGCCGCGGGCTGCCACGACAATCTCCTGCAAGGTGTCCCAGTCGTCCTCTGCCTGCGCGTAGGCAAGGCCGAATGCAACATCTGCGTCGCGGCGACCGTAGACGTGCGGCGTGCCAAACCTGTCTCGAATGATCTCCACATCATAGCTTCCAGCCGGTTCGGTCAGAGCCACGTAGTCCGGCGCCTGGGATCCAAAATTGATCCGGAGGCCAAAGACAAAGAGCGCGGCAATACCAATGGTTGCGACGACAACGAGGATGAGGGAGGTAAGGCGAAGGCGGGACATGGTTGTTTCTTTTTCTTTCGGCCGTAAACACGGAATGTGTTTACGGGCTTAGGGGCGCTCGGGATGCAACGGGTGCAGCCGCGACGTTACCGCCCGTGGCGAAGAGGGCGCTGCGGTGTTACATCACCTTAGAATAACTCAACACCAATTGGCGACCATGACCGGCATTCTCATTTTTTGGCTTATTGCAGCATGTCTCGTGGCCCTTTGCGCTTTCCTGGTGCTCGCGCCATTGCGCCGAAACATGGCTCTGCGCGGCCGTGCAGACAGTGACGTCGCTGTCTATCGTGACCAGTTGGACGAGATAGAGCGCGATATGGAGCGTGGCCTCATTGGTGAGGCCGAAGCAAAAGCGGCGAGAAACGAGATTTCGCGTCGGCTCTTGGCTGCCGATGCAACGCGATCTGATGAAAGTGACACCCGCAGCAAAGCTGGCGTGCAATTCGCACTAATCCTCGTGGCCGCAGTCCCGGTTCTCACAATCCCGCTTTATCTGTTTTCCGGCGCACCAGGTCTGCCCTCGCAGCCATTTGCGGAACGTATTGCTCAGGCGCCGGAAGACCAAAGCCTCGAGGAATTGGTCGCGCGGGTAGAGGAACACCTGCGGGTCAATCCCGGCGATGCTGATGGATGGCGGGTCGTTGCGCCCATCTATGCCCGGATGGGACGTTTTGAAGATGCCGCCACGGCGTTCGGCCGACTGATTGATCTGGATGGCCCGCCCTCGCAGCGCATGGCGGATCTCGGGGAGGCGCTTGTTTTCGCCAATGAAGGACTGGTTGGTACCCGGGCGACCGCAGTCTTTGAGCGTGCTTTGACGCTGGACGCCACCAACGCTCAGTCAAAGTATTTCCTTGGGCTGGCGGCGCTGCAGGAAGGCAACACGGATGCAGCCCGGACGATATGGCAGGAACTGCAGCGAAATGCAGCTCCAAACCTCCCCTGGGCACGCATGGTGGCTCAAAGTCTCAAGGCCTTGGATGACCGCACTGATCAGCAGTCTACCGTGGAGGCGGTTACGGCACTGCCTGATGAGGACCGCGCAGCTGCAATTCGCGGCATGGTCGATGGGCTGGACAAGCGGCTCTCCGGTGAAGGGGGCACCGAGGCAGAATGGCGGCGGCTCATGCGGGCGAGAATGGTTCTGGGAGAGCCGGAAATTGCCAACCAGGTGCTACAACGGGCGCTTGATGACCTTGCTCCCGACCAAGCAGCTGCAGCACGGTTGATATCTTTGGCACGTGAACTCGGTGTCGAGCCGCCTGATCCACAAGACGGCGCACCACAATAGCCGGCGTCAGCCATAAGGCATGGGGCGATGAACCCGCCGTCTGTCTATCCCCGCCTTTTCCCATGCGTGTTACCATTTGGACATTCGGCATCCCGTCTTGAGATGCCATTCACGATGGGATTTCGGGATCAGGCATGCCGCTGACACTTCTACAAAAGCGCGCCGCGCAGGCGATTATCAACATCTTCGAAACTGGAACGCCAGGCGGCGACTACGCCATGGTGACGCTGTTGCCAGGCGACAGTGGCCATCTGACTTACGGCAGAGCTCAGACAACCTTGGGCTCGGGTAACCTGCACCTGCTCGTAAAATCCTATTGCGAAGCGCAGGGCGCGGCGCTTGCAGGTCAGTTGGTGCCGTTTTTGGATCCGTTGCAGAACATCGACCTGTCACTGGACCATGACTTTGAGTTTCGATCCCTGCTTGCGCAGGCTGGCACTGACCCGGTTATGCAAGAGGTTCAGGACGCCTTCTTCGACCGGCTGTATTGGACGCCAGCGGAAGTCGCAGCCCGGAATCTCGGTTTGGGCGACCCACTGGCCATGGCAGTTGTGTATGACGGTAAGGTTCATGGGTCCTGGGTCAGAATTCGCGACCGCGTCAATGACCGTCATGGTCACCCGGGCATCATTGGGCAGCGCGGATGGATTCACCGGTACGTTGGCGAAAGACGCTCATGGTTGGCCGGCCATTCAAATCGCCTCTTGCGACGAACCGTTTACCGGATGGATGCGTTCTCCGCCCTCATGGACGCAGGCAACTGGCCGCTGTCTCTGCCTTTTTCTGTTCGAGGGCAGCACATCAGCGCCGATGTGCTCGGCGCATCGCCTGTTCGTGTGACAGCGGAGGATACAACCCAGCGGACCTTGAAACTTACAAACCCACCCATGTCCGGAAACGATGTGGAAGCTCTGCAGAAGGCACTGGCTGAACGCGGCTGGGCCATCAATATTGACGCAGTTTACGACGAAGGCACACGCCGTTGCGTCTCACAGTTTCAGGATGAAGCGGGGTTGGTGGCCGATGGTATTGCCGGACCGGCAACACTGTCGGCTTTGGATCTCGCCTGAGGTCTAAGGCCGCAATATCCTCATTTTGACTATGCGATCTTTTGACCGTTGGGCGGTCGGGAGGAACGGCGGTATATTGCGGTGGAAATGGCCAGACCAAAAAGAACCCGGACCCGCAAGTCTTATCGCGCTGCTTTCATTGGCACTGCAGTGCTTGTGCTTGGCGCAGCAGTCCTCCTTGCCCTGAGTGCTCTGGAGGACACGGTGGTTTTCTTCTACAGCCCGACAGATGTAGCTGAAAAAGGCGTCCCGACCGGGGAGTATGCCCGCATTGGTGGGGTGGTGGTCGACGGTAGTGTGGCCAAGGACGGTGCTGTAACCATTTTTTCGGTCACGGATACCCAAAACAGTATTCAGGTCGCTTATGGCGGCATCCTCCCGGATCTATTCCGCGAAGGCCAGGGCATTGTGGCGGAAGGTGAGTTTGAGCCCACCGGCCGTTTTGCAGCGTCCCGCGTGCTTGCAAAACACGATGAAAACTACATGCCTCCAGAAGTCGCGGATGCTCTCAAAGCATCCGGACAGTGGAAGGAGGCTACGGAATGATTCCGGAAATCGGGCACTTCGCTCTGGTGTTGGCGCTTGCCGTTGCAGCAGTTCAGACAGGGCTGGGCCTCTATGGTCCGGCGCTAGGTGATGCCCGTTTGATGGCCATGACCTCTCGAGCAGCGAGTCTCCAGGTGATCCTGCTCTCGGTCTCCTTCGCAGCGCTCACATACGCGTTTGTGGTTTCCGACTTTTCCGTGATCAACGTTTATGAGAACAGCCATTCTGCAAAACCGATGCTCTACAAGATCACCGGCGTTTGGGGGAACCATGAAGGCACGATGCTGCTGTGGATCTTGATCCTCGCGATATTCGGCGCCAGCGTTGCAGGTTTCGGCACAAACCTTCCTGACTCTCTAAAAGCCAGGGTGCTTGGCGTGCAGGGCCTCATCGGTGCTGTTTTCACGCTGTTTGTTGTTCTGGCGTCAAACCCGTTCATCCGCCTGTCACCTACGCCGATCAACGGTACGGATCTAATCCCATTGTTGCAGGACCCGGGGCTGGCGTTTCACCCTCCCTTCCTATACGGCGGATACGTCGGCCTCTCGGTCGCATTTTCTTTTGCCGCTGCCGCTCTGATTGAGGGCCGCGTTGATGCCGCCTGGGCAAGGTGGGTGCGGCCCTGGGCCCTTGCGGCATGGGCCTCACTCACTGTCGGCATCGCGCTGGGCAGCTGGTGGGCCTACTATGAGCTCGGTTGGGGCGGCTACTGGTTCTGGGATCCGGTTGAGAATGCGTCACTGATGCCTTGGCTGGCCGCTACAGCGCTTCTGCATTCAGCAATCGTGGTGGAAAGGCGAGGCGCCTTAAAGTCTTGGACT
Organism: Candidatus Phaeomarinibacter sp.; assembly: GCA_050042885.1. GTDB lineage: Bacteria > Pseudomonadota > Alphaproteobacteria > CGMCC-115125 > CGMCC-115125 > Pyruvatibacter. The sequence continues at coordinate 6,924 of JBHJJF010000189.1, read as the reverse complement.
GTTCTGCTCGCAATTCTTGCATTCTCCCTGTCGCTGCTTGGGACCTTTCTTGTCCGCTCAGGCGTCTTGACGTCGGTGCACGCATTTGCAGTCGCCCCCGAACGCGGTCTCTTCATTCTCGGCATACTGATCTTCTTTATCGGCGGAGCTCTGGCGCTCTACGCGTGGCGTGCACCGACACTGAAGCTGGGCGGCTTGTTTGCGCCGGTCAGCAGGGAATCAGCTTTGGTTGTAAACAACCTGCTCCTGACGGCATCCACTGCGGCTGTTCTCATTGGCACGCTTTATCCATTGGTTCTTGAAGGTGTGACCGGCGAAAACATTTCCGTGGGCCCGCCCTTCTTTAACAGCACTTTCGTCCCCATCATCCTGCCGCTTCTGCTTCTCGTCCCGTTCGGCCCAATGCTGGCATGGAAGAGGGCGGATGCACTGGCAACCGCACAACGTCTCTATGCGGCCGCCATCGCCGCGCTGGTTGTGGGATTGATTGCGCTTTTCGTTATTGAAGGCTCACCAATTCTCGCTGCAGCCGGTCTTGCCATTGCAACCTGGCTCGTTGCCGGGGCTTTTGTTGAAATCGCCGAGAGGGTCAAGTTGTGGCGTGGTCCCTTCGCCCAGAGCATGAACCGCCTAAAGGGCTTGCCTCGATCCGCATGGGGAACAGCCATCGCCCATGCCGGTGTAGGTGTTCTTGTATTCGGCGTAGTTGGGGTCACAGCAGGGGCGCAGGAACGCGTCGTCCTGATGCAAGCCGGCGAACGCATCGAAATTGGCCCTTATGAGTTGACCTTCGAAGGAGTATCGCTTGCTTCGGGGCCAAACTATGAAGCCGATCGCGGTTCGTTCACGGTCCGGCGCGGCGGTGAGACAGTTGGGATGCTGACACCGGAGAAGCGCTTCTATCCAGTGGCAAGAATGCCAACGACCGAGGCCGCCATTCGCACAACGATCCTTGACGATGTTTATGTTGTACTCGGCGATCCGCAACCCGGAGCATCTGCCGGACAAACCCAATGGATTGTCCGTGCCTATCACAACCCGCTTCAGCCTTTGGTCTGGGTTGGCTGCATTGTGATGGTTCTTGGAAGTATCATATCCTTGTCTGATCGGCGTCTTCGTGTTGGTGCGCCGGCCAGGAAGAAGCCGGCAAACTCCACGCCGATCGTGGATGGTGCTTCCGCATGACGACGCTCAACGAGAGCCTGTTGATAAGGCTGCTGACATCAGTCTTTTTGTGCGTTGTGATGCTCATAACCCTTTCGCCTGGACAAGCATCGGCCTATGAGCCCGGCGAAGTCCTCAGCGACCCGGTTCTGGAGAGCCGCGCGCGAGCTTTGAGCGCCGAACTTCGCTGCATGGTCTGCCAGAACCAATCCATCAATGACTCAAATGCCCCGCTGGCAAAGGATCTGCGGATTCTGGTGCGCGACCGGATCGTACAGGGCGATACCGATGAAGAGGTCATGGATTACGTAGTGGCCCGTTACGGCGAATATGTCTTGCTGAGACCGCGATTAGCGCCTCACACATACTTATTGTGGTTTGGTCCGTTCATCGTCTTGTTATTGGCCGCGGTACTTGCTGTCCGCTACTTTAGGGTCAAACGTCCTGATAGCTTGGCGGAGGAAGGCACCCCGTTAAGTGAAGACGAGCGCAAGCGGATCGGTAAGCTTCTCGGCAAGCCCGACTGATCTTGTGAGTTTATCGGTGCCTCAAGAAGTCAGGTGGGCATCATGGCCAAGCAGACACAACGCGTAGAATTCACAGGCAGCCTTGGTGAACAACTGGCAGGTCGGCTGGAGATGCCAAATGGCCCGCCCCGGGCCTATGCCCTTTTTGCGCACTGCTTCACCTGTTCAAAAGACATCTTCGCGGCAACACGCATCGCTTCGCGCCTATGCGACCATGGCATCGCAGTGCTGCGATTTGACTTTACCGGCCTTGGACACTCGGACGGGGACTTTGCGAACACGGATTTTTCTTCGAACGTGGCGGATCTCGTAAGAGCAGCAGATTACCTGCGGGACAACTTTGAGGCACCTGCCATCCTGGTCGGCCACAGTCTGGGTGGTGCCGCAGTGCTGGCAGCCGCAGGTGACATTCCAGAAGCCAAAGCTGTTGCGACGATTGGCGCGCCCGCGGATGCCGCACATGTGGCCGAGAACTTCGGCGCAAAAATTGATGAGATTGAAGCGGACGGTGAAGCAGAGGTCGAATTAGCTGGACGCCCCTTCCGAATCCGCAAGGCATTTCTTGACGATATTCGGAGTCAGGAAATCTCGCCGCGAATTGCAAGCCTCAAGAAGGCATTGATCGTTTTCCACGGGCCTCGTGACGCAACGGTCGGGATCGAGAATGCGGAAAAGATTTTCATTGCAGCGAAGCATCCCAAAAGCTTCGTATCCCTTGACGATGCAGACCATCTTTTGTCCCGCCGTGCCGACGCAGTCTATGTAGCAGACGTGCTGTCGTCCTGGGCGACACGGTTTCTCGGAGAGGAGGCGGTTGATGACAAAGCAATCGTCAAACCGTATCCCGACCGCGTCACGGTCGTGGAGACGCGCGACGGCAAATTCCAGTCGCAGGTATTGGCAGGGCAGCATGTCCTTCTGGCTGATGAACCTGAAAGCGTCGGCGGTATGGATACAGGACCGACACCGTATCAATATCTGAATGCGGCATTGGGAGCTTGCACTGCCATGACTATGCGTCTTTATGCGGAGCGCAAGTCCATTCCGATGGAACGCGTAGCTGTGAGAGTTGGCCATGACCGCATTCATGTTGATGACTGCGAAGAGTGTGCCGCAAGTGACGGCAACACGCAGGGTATGGTCGATCTGATGGAACGTGAGATTGAAATCTCCGGACCACTGGATGACGAGCAACGCAGCAAACTTATGGCAATCGCTGACAAGTGTCCCGTCCACAGAACGCTGGAAAACAAGATCGTCGTTCGGACGTCTCAAAAGGGCGAGTAAGGACTTCATTACCAAAATGTCATGTCGCCGCAAGCGGGCTGTAAGGCTGCGGAGCCGAAACTCTTAACTATTCCGGGATGCGGTGTCGGCTCAGTTGATTCGGCGTCGCAAATTGGAGGCGGCCTTTTTCAATTTCATCACACGGGCCGTTCAAGTTGCCGCACCGGCGTCACGTTGTTTCGTGTTCCCCCACGAGTGCGTCGGTGCGGCCTTTTCCCCTCCAAATCTCATTGCCGCGAAGATGGCAACACTCCCGGACAACCGTCGGTAGCGGTATCTGGCCGTCCGGCGTAAGCTGGAGGAAAACTTTATGCAGCATCAATCAATCCAAGCGATGGGAAATGACGTGCGCGGTCTTGTTGTTGAGGATGACGTGGAAGCGGCCGCCTACATCGTCAAAGGTTTGCGCGAGAGTGGCCATGTGGTCGATCATGCGGCCGATGGCGATGATGGTTTGAACCTCGCCATGTCCGGCCAGTTTGACGTGCTCGTCATAGATCGCATGCTACCCAAGCAGGACGGGCTGTCCGTCGTCTCGTCCCTGCGTGACGAGGGCCGTACCACGCCTGTTCTATTCCTCAGCGCACTCGGCGATGTGGAGGATCGTGTAAGCGGCCTTCGTGCTGGTGGCGACGACTACCTGACCAAACCGTTTGCGTTTGCAGAGCTGCTGGCGCGTATTGAGGTATTAGTCCGAAGGGCAAGCCCGGGCGAAGCCCAACAGACAAAAATGCAGGTCGGCGGCCTTGAGATGGATCTTCTTTCCCGCAAGGTCATGCGGGATGGGCAGGACATCGACTTGCAGCCCCGTGAGTTCCGCCTGCTTGAATACCTCATGAAACACGCCGGTCAGGTCGTGACACGGACGATGTTGCTGGAGAATGTGTGGGAGTATCACTTCGATCCTCAAACCAATGTGATTGATGTGCACGTATCCCGCCTGAGGGCCAAGATCGACAAGAATTTTGAGACGCCGCTTCTCCATACGGTGCGCGGCGCGGGGTACACCCTTCGTGGCCCGGAATAAGCTCCTTTCAACAACGACGTTTAGGCTAGCGCTCGTGTACCTGGCGCTGTTCCTGGCGTCTTCGAGTGCATTGCTCGGATATCTCTACTGGAACACTGCTGGCTTTCTGACGCGGCAGTCAGAAGCAACGGTGCAGGCCGAGACAATCGCCCTAGTGAACCAGCTTGACGAAGGTGGCCGTGCCGCATTGGTCCTTGCCGTCATAACCAAGGCCCGTGACCCGCGCCAGAACCTCTACCTCCTTGAGGATACGAACGGTGAAAAGCTAGGTGGCAATCTCGATGCATGGCCGGACGTCGCTGCGGCAGAAGATGGGTGGATCAGCTTTGAATACGGCAGACGTACCGTTGAGGGCGAAGTCGAAATACACGAAGCGCAGGCAGTAGCAACACGGCTGCCGGATAACATGCGTCTGCTCGTCGGTCAGGACATTGAGGAACGTCGGCGTCTTGAAGCGCAGATCACCAATGCCCTTGCCTGGGCTGTGGGCGCGATGATTGTGCTTGGCATTGTGGGTGGCGCAATTATCAGCCGCAACGTCGTCGCGCGCATTGACGATATCAACCGAACCGCCAAGGATATCATGGGCGGTGAGTTATCCCGCCGAATCCCCGTGTCCGGTGCGGGTGACGAAATCGATCAACTTGCTGAAAATCTCAACGACATGCTTGATCAGATTGAGCGCTTGATGTCCGGCATGCGGCAGGTCACGGACAATATCGCGCACGATTTGAGAAGCCCGCTCAATCGGCTTCGCAATCGGCTTGAAGTCACCTTGATGAAACCCGCCTCGCAGGAAGAATATGCCGAAGCGCTTGAGCGGTCGATCTCCGAGGCAGATGAGCTGCTTGGCACCTTCAACGCACTGCTGCTGATCGCGCGGGCTGAAGCCGGTGCCGCGCGCGATGGCATGGCCTGGGTGGATCTGAGCGCTTTGGCGCAGGATGCCGCAGAACTCTATGAGCCGGTTGCAGACGAGGCTGGGCTTACCTTCGATGTCGACATAGAACCTGCGCTTGAGTATCGCGGACACCGCGAACTATTGGCGCAGACAATTGCCAATCTGCTCGACAATGCCATCAAGCATGCGGGTGGTGATGCAGGTGGATCGACCATTCGTCTTTCCGTAAAAAGCCGAGGAATGCTGGGGGCTGAGGTCATTGTGGCAGACAATGGGCCGGGCGTTGCAATCGATGACAGAGAACGGGTGCTTGGTCGCTTTGTGCGGCTTGAACAAAGCCGCAACACACCGGGCAGTGGACTTGGCCTGAGCCTTGTGAGTGCGGTGACACGCCTGCACGGCGGCGACCTGCGCCTCGAAGACAACCGCCCGGGACTGCGTGTCGTCATCTCGCTGGCCCGCCGTGCCCGCCGCCGCCCAAGTGACATCGCGGCTGAGTAACCGGGTTTGCGCTAAGTTACTCGATGACAATTCGAGCGACTTCATCGATCACCGGATTCTCAAGTACGCCGATACCGCTGATTTCAATGCGGACAACATCTCCATCTTTGAGGAACCGGGGCGGTTCCATTGCTGCACCGACGCCTTCCGGTGTTCCTGTAAAAACAAGGTCACCCGGTTCAAGTGTGAAAGCCGTCGTCAGATGCTCGATCTGTTGATGGACGGAGTGGATCATCTCTGATGTTGACGCATACTGACGCTGTTGACCATTGACCATGGTCGTGATGGTGAGGTCTTGAGGGTCTTTGATGTCATCGGGTGTAACCATCCACGGTCCAATTGGGCCGTGAGTGTCAAAACTCTTGCCCATCTGCATGGTAGGCGTGCGACGTTGCCAGTCTCGCACCGAGACATCGTTGCCCACCATGTAACCGGCGATGACTTCATGGGCGCGTTCGGCTGGCACGCGACGACATCTCTTACCGATAACGACAACAAGCTCGCCTTCATAGTCCACCATGTCTGATGCAACAGGTTTATCGATGGCTTCGCCCGGGCCAGCAATGCAGGTGCGTTGTTTGTTGAACCAGATTTGATGGGGTGAAACTTCGCGACCCGTTTCCGCCGCGTGAGCCCGATAATTGAGTCCAATTGCCAGAATTTTCCCAGGCTTCTGGATTGGTGCCAACAACGCTACGTCATCAAGTGATATCGGCTCTGAACCCCGTACCGCGGAGGCTAGCGCGCCAAAGGGGTCCGGAACTTGCTGGAGCAACTCACGCAGATCGGTTGGCAATCCTGCGTGATCTGAAGTCAGTCGAGCCTTTGTACCTTCAACGATCCCTAAGCATTCTCGCCCCTCGTGCAGCTGCCTGGAAATCCTCATTCGTAAGTCCTTTCAAATCGCGCACCCAGTTGTGCATACTATGTACCAATAGAGTTCGCACCGGATTGTTCTTTGGGGGAAAAACGATGGAAATCCTGCTCGGCATCGTCGCCGTCACACTGATTGGTGGCTATGTCTGGTACGTCACGCTGATAGGCCGTCGCAACAGGGCACTTGAGGCTCTGTCGTCCATCGATGTTCAGCTTCGCAAACGTCATGACCTCATTCCAAACGTCCTCAAAATTGCAAGTCGCTTCATGGAGCATGAGAAAGAACTTCTGACGGAGGTAACTGAGCTGCGTGCCAATGCGATATCTGACTATGACAAGAGCGATCCCTCGGCTGTGAAAGGGCATCTTGAAGCAGAGCGCCGGCTTCAGTCGAGCATGATGCGTTTCTTTGCAACAGCGGAGGCTTATCCCGAACTGAGGTCGGCGGAGACCATGACCAATGCTCAGGAAACATATTCCGAGGTTGAGGGTCACATCTCGGCCGCGCGAAGGTTCTACAATGCGGCAGTCACCGACCTGAACAACTCAGTCCAGATTTTCCCCGGCAGCGTGATAGCGGGCCTTGCCGGTGTGCAGGCAATGCCGTTCTACGAGATCGAAGAAGCGGCACGCGCACCAGT
>JBHJJF010000188.1:0-32913 GCA_050042885.1 Candidatus Phaeomarinibacter sp. | reverse complement strand
CCATCAAGGCAGCGGACGCAGCGCCGAGAATTTCAAACCGGTCGCCGAGCACAATTGCCAGGTCCGGCCCAAGCGCGGCAAACGCATCTGCAACCCCACCACAGGCAGCTCCAAGAGCATGACCCGCCCCACGCGCTGTATCATCCTCCAGGGGCATGGGAACGCGAGCGGCAATCTCAAAGCCCGCCGCTTCAATCTCGCCAACCGTCATACCGTGGCGCTCAGACAGATGCGCCCCACCGGCAATGATGGACAGTTGAATGTCGGGATCATCAAGCAGGGCAACAGCAAGCGGCTGCAGAATACCCCAGTCCGCCCGTGTGGTGGTCACCAGCGCAATATGGCGGGAGACCTCAATCATGTGTCAGTCCGCTGCAGCTTGGCGCTCGACGGCAGATTGATGAGCTGGCCCGCCAGCCGCTCCGTCATCGAAAGGTCCGCCTTCGGACAATGTGAATACATCGGCAGGCGATGCAGCGGCTCCCAGACGGGCCGCGCCAAAATGCCGTCATCGATCAGCACTGCGAGTACCGCGTCCCGCTCAGCGACTGTCTTGACCCCAAGCCGGATGGTGTTGAGCCAGTAATTGGAGCGCGCGCCGGGCGGCTGGCCCATGAAGTCCGCGCCGGGTACCGAGCAGAACGTGGCCGCGTAGCGCGCCGCCAGCCGGCGCTTGCGCTTGATGAAGTCCGGCAACCGCGCGACCTGCGCCAGCAGCATCGCCGCATTGAGGCTCGGCATCCGGTAGTTAAACCCGGCCTCATCGTGAACATATTCCCATTTGTGCGGCTGCTTGGCCGTCGAGCCCAGATGCCGTACCCGCTGCGCAAGCGCCTCATCATTGGTCAGCACCGCACCGCCGCCGCCAGCCGTCGCAATCTTGTTGCCATTGAATGACAGCGCCGAAATGCGCGACAGCGACCCGCAGGGCTTGCCTTCGTAAGACGAACCCAGCGACTCAGCTGCGTCTTCAACCAGCGCCACGTTCCACGCGTCCGCAACGGCCGTCAGGGCATCCATTTCCGCAGGATGACCAAACGCATGCATCACAATGATTGCCGCAATACGCCGCCCAGACGCCTTGGCACGGCATACGCCCGCTTCCATGACGCAGGCATCATTCATGTGTTTTTTCAGCGCACGCGGGTCAAGCCCCAGTGTCCATTCATCCGCATCCGCAAAGTGCGGCACGGCGCCGGTGTAAGACACAGCGTTCGCCGTCGCGACGAATGAGAGTGACGGAACAATGACCTCGTCGCCCTCACCAACACCCAGTGCCACCAACGCCAGATGCAGCGCAGCCGTTCCCGATGACGTTGCAAACACGTTGGAGACGCCACACGTCTCGCCAAGCGCGGCTTCCAGCCGGTCCACGAAGGGTCCAACGGTTGATACCCAGCCGGACGTCACGCACTCATTGACATACTGCGCTTCGAGCTCACCGATCTCCGGTTCGTGCAGCGGATACGGCCCCTCGCCGTCGCCCAGCACAGCCCGCACCGCCGCCAAAACCCCGGACGGCAAAGCATCATGCTCGGCCTCACCGGCAACGACAATGTCATCAGGGGTCTGCGCGTCAACAAAGGCAGCACTCATGCCGCTTGCTCCCAGATACGAGCCTTAAACAGAATGAGGCACGCCCTCGCGCACCTCGTAATTGCCGTAATAGCCGTTGATGTCTTCCACCCGGCCAAACAACCCGTCCTGCACCGCGCTGATAAGCTGCGGCACAAATTCCGCCACCGAGTGCTGCGCTTCAAAGCCAAGCTGTGTGCGGATCTTTGAAAAGGAGACGCGGTAATTGCGCGCGTCAAACCCCTTCTCGACGAAATTCACCGGCGCATCCACATGCCGCGCAAATTCTTCTACCAGCATCGCCTTTGTGTAATTGTTGGCGTCGGACCCCACGTTGAACACCTCACCGGCCACGTTGGCCGCGGGCGCTTCAATCACCTTGATGATCGCGGCGGAAATGTCCCGCACATGGGCGTAGGGCCGCCACGTGTCTTTGTCGTAGACATCAAGCGGCGTCTTCATGGACATGGCGCGGCCGAATTCATTGACGGTCAGGTCAAAGCGCATCCGCGGGCTCATACCGAATGCCGTCGCAATGCGCAGCAGCGTCGGGCACACCTTCTGGTCCTGCAACCGCGACAGCACAAAGCGCTCAAATCCAACCTTGGTTTCCGCGTACAGCGAAAGCGGGTTCAGCTCCGAGGTTTCGTCCGCCAGCGAGTCATCCTCGCGCAGACCATAGTTGGAGCAGGTGGATGTGAAGACGAACCGCTCAATGCCATGCGCATCCAGTGCCTCATAAAGCGCCTGACTGCCATCAAGGTTCACGGACCGTGTGAGATCCGGATATTTCTTGGAAATCGGGTCGCCCACCAGCGAGGCCAGCAGCACCACATGGTCCACACCGTCCAGCGCACGCGCCACCACGTCTTTGTCGCGCAGATCCCCACGCACCAGACGATAGCCCGGCTCGTCGTAAACACCTTCAACAGAGAAGCTGTGGTCATACAGAAAATCGTCGAGCACCGTGACGCCATAGCCGCGCGCCAGCAATGTGCGGGTCAGAACCGAGCCAACATAGCCCGCCCCGCCAACGACACACACCCGCGCCGGGCCACCACTCTTGCCGGTGGGAATGGCGGTCTTGGCAGCTGCGCCCGGCAGCTTCGTATCCTGAAGGGTCATGGCTCTCACGCATCAAGTTTGGGCTGAAGACGCGCGCCAACACGCACCTCGAGCAGCCTGTCATTTACCTGTGCGTAAGACTCTGCCCCTGAATGGTTAACGAAGACTCAACAGCGCCGTCACGCAACTGTCGAAAAACCAAGCAATGCAGGCCTTTAGGAGAGCTTTTGACCCTCATCAGGCGTGTTTGCCTACGTCCCAGCCATGGTCAGCCATATGGGTCTTGGCATGCTTGATGGGGTCCGCTTCAAGGGGCGTTGCGAACGTATCGTTCCACCGATTCAAAAAACCAAACAGTGAGATCACGGCAACCAGATCAACAATCTGCTCATCGCTGAAATGCTGCCTCAGGGTAGCCATGTCGTCCCCGGTAACTGCATTGGGCACCTGCCCCGCGGCCTGCGCCACCCGCAACGCCGCGCGCTCGCTCTCGGAGAAAAGATCAGACGTCTCATAGGACCAGATCGCCTCCAGCTTGTCCGCGCCAATCCCCGCATTGGCCGCCTGGTGATGCGTATGGGTCTGGCAGTAAACGCAGCCAGCGGCGCGGCTGGCCATGAACGCCACCATTCGCTTGACCTCGTCCGGCAGAGCCGACGGCCCCTGAACAGCCAGACCCAGGCCCGCAAAGGCCTCCACCAGCCCCGGCTTGCGCGCCATGATCAGCATCGAGTTGGGCAGAAAGCCCATCGCCCCTTCTATCAGTTGGAACATGCCTTCAAGCTCCGGAAGATCCTCCCGCCTGAGCCCGTCCACCCGCGATGATGCGTCCGCCATGCCACTCTCCTCCCAATATGATGCTGTCGATTATGATTGGGAGGAGGCTAGCGTGTGTCCAAGGGTTAGGCGAGGCCCAGCTCCGACTTCTTGCGCGGATGGTCCTCAGGCCTGCCCTGGCTGTAGTCGCCGAAAGGTCCGTCCCGCTTGACGACAGCGGACTTGACGCCACCGCTCGCCGCATCACGCACAAACTGCCGTCCTTCCGGCGTGTTGCGCATGATGCCGTCAAGAATGGGGCCAAGCGTCTGGGTGCTTTGCAGCCCCATATTGTCATACGCCTGATTGACCACGAGTTTCATGGACACAAGCTGTGTCAGCGGGATCTGGGTGAGCTTGTCGGTGATCCGGTCCACCTCAGCATCAAGGTCCTCAAGCGGCACCGAGAAATTGATAAGCTCAATGTCGGCTGCTTCCTTGCCGCTGACCCACTCGCCCGTCAGTGCATAGTACTTGGCCTTGGCAAGCCCCAGCCGATACACCCACATGCCCGTCAGGTGACAGCCCCACACGCGCGAATAGGGCGTGCCGATGCGGGCATCATCCGACGCCACGACAATGTCCGCACACAGGGCCAGTTCCGACCCGCCACCGACACAATACCCGTGAACCTTGGCGATGGTCGGCTTGCCACCGCGCCAAAGGCCCATGAAGGTTGGAATGTAGGAGTTGTACTGGCTGGTAACAGCCATGACATCCATCCCCGGGTCATAGTTGTCTTCCGTGATGTTCCCGAAATGCTCAAGGCCGTTTGAGAAATCAAACCCGCCACAAAAGCTGTCGCCGGCGCCCTGCAACACAATGACCTTGATGGCGTCATCATGATTGGCATCTGCAAGCGCGGCATTCAGCGCCTCAATCAGGTGATACCGCAGCGTGTTGTATTTCTCCGGACGATTGAGCGTGATCTTTGCAACGCCATCAGCCTTCTCCAAAAGGACGGTTTCTGTCGACATGGGGTTCCTCCACGATGCTATTGATGTCAAAACGTAGACTGCTACTTACCACTCGGTAAGCATTTACCTACCGATCGGTAAGGAGTCAACAGGCGATGCGGGGAATCTGATCCAATGAGCACCACAACCAGACCGGATCTGTTGCAGGCAGCGCTTACTCTGTTCGCGGAGCGAGGGTTTTACGGCGCCAGTATCGCCGAGATTTCGCGGGAACTTGGCTTGACTAAGCAAGCACTCCTGCACCACTTCGGCACCAAGGAGAAGCTCTACGGAGACGTGCTTCAGTTGATCAATGACCAGATGCTGGAGCAGATGGAGGCGCTTCAGACCCGACCGTCGCCGCCTGAACACCATCTCGAAGAGACCATAGTCGCGCTGTATGGCCCCGGGCCCGAGGCCACCTTGGGCGCCCGGGTCATCATGCGAGAACTGTTGGACAACGTCAGTCGGGCGGAACAGGCGCGCAGCTGGTACCTGAAGCCATTTCTGGAAAAACTGATCGACATGGCACGACAGGTGCCGGGCCACCACTCACGCTCCGACGGTGAGTTGCTCGCGGTCGTGTACCAACTGCTGGGAGCAGTAAATTACTTCAGCCTCTCCCAACCCACATTGCTGCAGATATTCGGAAAGAAGACGCTTACCGAAACAAAAAAGGCGTTCCCGGACGAGCTTCGCAAACTCATTCGCGGCGCACTAGGCTGACTGGCGCGCGCTAGCTCTGCCAGTCTTCCAGCAGTTCGTCGATGAAACTGGTGGCCGCAACCACCAGCGCGTCAAGGCTGGGAATGACCGCAAGACGCTCAGCACCGGATGTCAGGAGCTCCGCGTCAGCCGTTGCATCGGCAAGGGCCCATGCCCCAACACCGCGCGCTGACCCTTTAAGCGTATGCGCTGCTTCCTTCCAGGCCTTGTCGTCTCCCGCCTTGTCGGCGGCAGCGGCAAGTTTGTCCAGGCTGACAGAGAGCTGCTGACGGAAGAGGCCCAGAATTTCTGCTTCAAGGTCCCGGCGCCCCATAGTGAATTTGGAGAGATGCACCAGATCAATGGGCCGGCTATCCGCACCTGCCGGGCCTTCTGGGCCAGCGGTACGGGAATCAGATGTTTGCGCAGTCGCGGGCTGCATGATGGTGTCCTTCCGAATCGTTACAGCACGGAAAGCCTACAAACAAAGAGCGTAGGAAATGTTAAGCCCGCCGCCGCAATGCACGCGGATGCACCCAAAAGTGCGCCGCCTGTTAGCTTATGCCTAACGAACCGGTAACGCGCTGACGCTGAACAGCCACTCATGCGCGTAGACCAGCGCAAAGTAGAGCGCGATGCCGACCGCGGGCCAGACGACACCAATCTCACCAAGCTTCAGCGAGTTACGCCCCGTCAGAATAGCCCCGAAAGGCACATTGGATGTCCTCGCTGCATATCCATCCCAGCGCTCCCCGAGCGCCCGCGCCCGTTTGGCGTCAATTGTCGGCGGCCCAATCAGCGCAAGCACGGCAAACGTGCCAAAGAAAAGAACCGAGGACAGGTCCCCGTTCATGGCGACATGCGCCAGCGCCCACAATTGAACACCCCACAGGAAGGGATGCCGCGTCACGCGCAAAATGCCTTTGGCCGCATCCGGATCATCTACAAGATCGCCGCTACCGGCGGCTGTGGGGCTCTTGGTCACGTTGCCCAGCACCACAAGAATGGCGGCCAACAAAATGGCGGTCATGGCGGCATGCTGCCACCAGGGTTCGACAATCCACAGCAGCGTAAAGGTCTCGTCACTCGCTCGGTTGTAACCCATCGCCATCCAGACGATCGCGCCCAGCGACAGCAATGAGAAAAGGCCCATATACGGCCCCTCACCAATTCTGCCGACGATCACGTCACGCAGGCGCGTTCCGGAAATGAAAATGTGAATACCCAGGAAGCACGCACACGCGGCCACCAGGTTTAGCGTTGGATCTGCAATCATGTTGTGCCCCGTCTCGCCACACGATGGGTGGCGCTCCCAATCTGGCGGGCTTCGTGCCGCCTTTTCCGGGTTTCATCCCAAGTCACGACGCTGTCCATGATCCTGCACGGATACTGGCAGCATTCGCACAGCCACGTTAGAGTAAACAAATGGTTACCGTGCCTGCATCCTAAAACCCCCAAAATCGAAGGAACGGACCTTTGCCGGACCGCCCTCTGAAGCGCCCTACACTCACACGTCCCCTCACTCGCCCCCTGGAATCGGGTCAAAATGCCATAGAGCCATCAGTGGCGGCCGAATTACGCCCGACGGTGAGTGACTTTGAGGACGCCCCACGGACCCAACCGGGAGGTGCAGACAGCCCTGCCAAGGCACCGGTAAAGGCAAAGACACCACCGTCACCTGCAGCGTCCACCTCGGCCCGCAAGGCGCCTGACGAGGACGAAGTACTGTTCGAGCGCCGCATTGTGCCTGACGCACCGACACGGCAGCGGACGAGCCCCCCCAAAATGCGTGGGCCCCGCAAGGCATCACCTACGCCGCTTTATCTCGGCGCCATCGCCAGCGCGTTTTGGACCGGCATCATGTTCGCCTATGCCATCGGCTACTATGGTCCCGCAGGCCTACTCACGCTGCCGCCCGTAAGTGTTGCGCTCCTGGCCGCAGCCCTGTTCGCCCCCCTTGCCATCATCTGGGGATTTGCAAGCATCATCTGGTGGGGCGCACAGATGCGTGCCAGTGCGGACCATATGGCAGAAGCCTCGCGGGCGTTGCTCACACCGGCGGACGCGTCAGCGGCGGCAACCGCAAGCGTCGGCCACGCCGTTTCAAGCGAAATGCGGCGCATGGAGCAGGCGTTGAAGCAGGCTGAGGCACGCGCTGCTGATCTGCGTAAATCCATCAATGGCGAATTGAACGGCCTGGAAGCTGCCAGCGCCCGCGCAGAGATGCGCGCCCGCACCTTGCGGGACCTGATCGGGACCGAGCGCAAGGCCCTGGTTGAAACAGGCAAGGCTCTTGAGCAGGAATCCGCCAGTGTCGTCGACGCAACCCGTGCCCAGGTCGAACTCGTGTCCGGCGTGACAGGGCGCGCCGCTGACCAGATGACCGAAGCACAGGCCGGTATCGGGCGCGCCAGCGACTATCTATCCAAGACCCTCGAAGCAGTCGCGCGATCTGCCAAGGCCGTCCGCGAGAATGTAGAAGCACAGGCGGACCGTCTGGATGCCACTGCGGAACATGCGGTCGCCCGCGCCGGAGACCTTGCCGTGAGTTTTGCTGACCAGGGCACCGCAATCACACAAACCACACGAACGCTGGCTGACGACAATGAGCGCGCCGTTCGCGCCTTTGCCGAACAGCGCGAGACGCTGGACGCTCTGGCCGAGGATCTGCGCGAGCGCGCCGCCAAGATCGAAGGCGCAATCGCGGGCCACGCGGACGTCATCAGTGACGCACTGGACACAGCAGACTCAAAGGCCATGGGTCTGGGGCCCCGCGTCACCCGCGAAGCTGAAAAACTAACCGCAGCCGCCCGTGACGCGGCGAGCCAGATCGAACAGACCACTGGCCTGATGGAAAGCCGCACCGGCGATATGCAGGCGCGCATGGCTGAAGCAACAGACCATCTGTCACAAGCGATCGACTTCTCAACCAAAAACGTCGATGCGAGCGGCGAGCGTCTGCAGGCTGTGCTCATTAACATTGGCGCGACGTCTCAATCCTCCGCCAATGACATGGCCAATGCCGGCGACGAACTGGGTAACCGCATCGAGCAGCTGCCGGATGAAGCTGCCGCCCAGGCAGACCGTCTGCGGGCCGTCATGGGCGAACAGATTGGCGCCATCGCTGCGGTGGCAGAGTCTGTGGCAGACGCACTTGAACGAATGGGCCCCGGCCCGGTCTCCGGCTCCTGGCCGCCTGCTGATCCCACGGCAACCCCCTCTCCCGCCACATTCACATCAACACCGTCAGTAGAGGCCACACCAGCCAGGACTGAAGAGACGCCACAATGGCGCCTGGGTGATGTCCTCTCAGCCGCCCGCGCCCGGGAGGATCGCACCACGAACGTACCGCGCGCGGCGCACCACATCATCGAAACGTTGCAGTCCCTGTCCATCGACATCGACCGCGCGCTTGAAGAAGAACCGCAAATGGATTTGTGGAAGCGATACCGCGAAGGTGAGCGCAATGTCTTCACGCGCCGGCTTGCAAGCCTTAAAGGCAAGGAGCCGCACGCGAAGATCGCTGAACGCTACCAGAGCAATGCTGAATTCCGCGGAGACGCAGACCGCTACATGGCACAGTTTGAAGCGCTGCTGAGCGATGCTGCGGACAAGAACCCGGATGGTCTGCTGGCTGAGACCTACATGTCATCCGACACTGGCAAGGTCTATGCCCTGCTGGCGGAGGCCACAGGCCGCATCAGCTAGCCGGCCGGTACCGATTGATTGCTGGTTGCAGCTGCCCAGGACACAATGTCCCTCACAACGCTCTGTGTCGCCACATTCATGGCAACCACGACATCGGCCACACTGTCTGAAACCGCCATGTGACGCGCTTCAAAGGTTCGTCCGTCCAGTACTTTGCGCCCGTCCAGCCAGATGACCTTTGCGCTGAGCCGCACAACAACTTCCGGCGCAGCAGCGTCTTCACCCGTAGACGTGACCCGCGCTTCAAAATCCCGAAGATCACTGATGAGCGCCACATTGGGACGCACTGCAACGGCCTGGCGCGAGGCCGACATCTGCAGTCCAGCATTCTCAAACGTTTCAACGATCAGGTCCTGCAGCATGCGCGGCGCCCGGTCGGTCCAGCGCGCACCGGTAAAATACTGCAGCGCATGCGGCCCTGTGTAGCTCGCAATCCGGTCCGTATCCAACGCCCGTTCTGCCACAGGCTCTTCCACCATCAGCTGCCAGCCGGCACTGCTGATGGGCATGCCGTCAGCATTTGGTGCCTGCAGGCCATAGAGCGTATTGGCCGTATCGCCCCCCGGCAGAATAGTCGAACACCCCGCCAACGCCGTTGCAAAAAATCCCACCGCGCACAGTTTGCAGAGGGCGCGCATCGTGCCGGGTCTCAAAGTGATCAATTGCCATACTCCGCTGGCTCGCTTCCGAGCAGAAACTCCGTCGGATTGCGTTCAAGTTCCACGACCAGCCGATCGACAGATCCGATCATACGGCGCGTGTCCCGCAGCAATCGGTCAACTTCAGGAACACTGCTGTTGGAAATCTGTTCAAGCGCAGGGCGCGTTTCCGCAACCAGCCCCCGCGCTTCTTCAGCAAGCGCCCCATAGGAACCCGCGGCGACTTCGATCTCACCAACCGCCCCGTTCATCTTTTCCGTGATCTCGGCAATCTGCTCAGAGGCTTTGGCGAGATTTTTGAGGATCTCATCGATCTCATCATGATTGGCTGCGATGGTGCCCGACACAGTTTCAACATCACGCACCGTAGCCGACAACTGGCCTTCATTCTCTCCAAGCAGTCGGTCAATGCGCACCAGAAGATCATTTGCAGCCGTGAGAACCAGAGGCGCTGAGGTAATAAGCTGCTGTACCGCAGACCGGTCCGCAACAATGATTGGATAGTCATTGTCGCCTTCTGCCACCAAGGGCGCACTGTTGGGTGTGCCGCCGGTGATCTCGATGAAAGCCACCCCGGTGATACCCTGAAACTCCAGACGCGCCTGACTGTCCACCGTCACCGGCGTGCGTTCATTGACACTGATCCGGATGCGCACAAGCCTGGGGTCCGCGCCAAGCGCAATCTCACTGACTTCGCCCACCTTGATGCCGTTGTAGCGGACATCGCCGCCAAGGGAGAGGCCCGCAATAGACCCATCAAAGATCACGTCATAGGTCTGGAACTCAGCGTCCCCGTCAAAGCCGGTCAGCCAGACAAGGAACAGGAACGCAGCCACAACCGTGGCTGCCGAAAAGGCGCCGATCAGGATGTAATTTGCCCGTGTTTCCACGTTTTATCCGTCCTCTGACATCTTAAGAGCCTGACGCGCGCGCTACAGCCCCTGCCGCCGCCCGCGACCGCGGACCCTGAAAATATTCCTGTATCCATGCATTGGAATGCGTCGATACTTCGCTTATCGGCCCAATCACCATAACACGCTGCTCGGCCAAGCCTGCCACCCGGTCACAAATAGCGTAAAGACTGTCCAGATCATGCGTGACCATGAATACGGTCAGCCCCAGCGCATCCTTCAGCTGACGGATGAGAGTGTCGTAATCCGCAGCCCCGATCGGATCGAGACCTGCTGTCGGCTCGTCCAGAAAAACGATCTCCGGATCAAGCGCCAGCGCCCGGGCCAACGCCGCACGCTTGCGCATGCCACCTGACAGCTCGCTAGGGTGCTTGGGGCCGGCCGATGGCGGCAGGCCGACCATGGCAATCTTCTCCGCAGCCAGTTCATCCATCAGGTCCTGCGGCAGGTTGAGATGCTCACGCATCGGCACCTGAACATTCTGGGCAACAGTCAGCGCGGAGAACAAGGCACCGTCCTGAAAGGCCACCCCCCACCGCTGCTCAACGGCTTTGCGCGCATCACCTTTGAGCGACGATACGTCCTGGCCGAAAACGCGGACCATGCCGGCGTCTGGTCGTTTGAGCCCGACAATCGTGCGCAGCAAAACGGACTTACCCGTACCGGACCCGCCGACAACGCCAAGCACCTCGCCCTGGCGCACATCCAGTGCAAGCTGATCGTGTATCACCTGACTGCCGAACTGATTGCGCAGGTTGCGCACCTGAATGATGTTGTCGGGCCCCGCCATGCTCAATACCCAACCGCCGTGAAGAACATTGCAAAGAGCGCGTCCAGAACAATCACCGTGAAGATGGCTTTCACAACGGAAGATGTTGTCCGTTCGCCGACAGATTCAGCACTGCCCGTGACCCGCATTCCTTCAAGACAGCCGATAACAGCAATGGCCATGGCAAGGAAAGGCGCCTTGATGAGCCCGACAAAGAATGTGCTGGAGGCCACTGCCGCATCGACCCGCTGAAGGTAGGTCTGCGGCGAGATATCCAGCATGAAATAGGAAACCGCACCGCCACCAATCAACCCCATGATGTCCGCGATGAAAGTCAGCACCGGCAGCATCAGCACCAGCGCGATGACCCGAGGTGCCACAAGAACTGCAATCGGGTCCATGCCAAGGGTGCGCATGGCATCAATCTCCTCGCGCACTTTCATTGAGCCGATTTCCGCCGTGAAGGCGCTGCCCGACCGGCCCGCGACGATGATGGCGGTGATCAGCACACCCAATTCGCGCAAGATAGAGATAGATACGAGATTGACCGTAAACACTTCGGCGCCAAACAACGCCAGTTGGGACGCCCCCTGTTGCGCAAGCACTGCGCCGATCAGGAATGTCAGCAGCGCCACAATCGGCACAGCATCGAGCCCGACCCGCTCCATATGACTGACGACCGACGTCAGCCGCATCGTCCGGGGCCGGACAATCACCTGCCCGATCACCACCAGAACGAGGCCAAGCATGTTGAGCATGGCCACCAACTCGCTCCACAGCGCGACCACTGACCGGCCCATGCGCTCGGCAAGCGCCTCGAACACATGTCGCTGCTCGGGCTCCACGTCGCAGGGCTGGTCGCTTTCACGCGCCAAAGCGATTAGTTCTGCCTGTGTCTCACTGGCACCGGCCACCAGAACCTCAGCCCCTGCATCTTCAAGGTCTCGCTGCGTGCGGTGGACCATCCATGCTCCGGCCGTATCCAGGGCCGTGACGCCGGACAGATCAATGAGAACCTGACCCTGCATATGGCGTGGTGTCTTGGACACGGACGTTGCGACGGACCGAAGCGCCCCGTCCTGCACGCCTACATGGCGCACTGTCCATGGGCCGGACAAAACAATTTGTCCGCCTTCGGCGGTTTCCCGCGTCTCAAATTGCGCAATCTGTTCGCTCAAAACATTCCCCGAGGATCACGAGCCGGAGTGTGCCCGAAAGTCCGTACGACATGCAATCAGAGCCACAAAATCAGTCTGTTTTTGGTTATCGCATGTTCCCGGTGCCCGCGCGGCAACGCAACGCATGGCCATATGCCGGACAGGCCTGTATTTTCGAGGTAGATGAAGTTGCGATCTTTGGAGAAACCGATGCTGAAAACCAAGACCTTTCTGGCAGCGACCGCCGCATTTGCCGTAAGCGCCATCATGGCAACCACAGCACAGATTGCGCCGGCGATGGCTGAAGATGCCGCCGCGGCTCCAACGGAAATTATCGGTGACGCTGCCAAGGGCAAGCGCGTGTTCAATCGCTGCAAGGCCTGCCACACGGTCGAAGAAGGTGGCCCCAATCGTGTCGGCCCTAACCTGTATGGCGTTGTCGGCGCTGAATTCGGACACATCGAGGGATACAACTTCTCACCCAACCTTTTGGAACTGAAGGCCGAAGGCAAGGTCTGGGATGTCGCAACGCTGGACGCTTACCTGAAGAAACCCAAGGATGTCATTCCAAAGGGCACCATGAATTTTGTCGGTCTTAACAAGGACTCCCAACGGGCGGACGTGATTGCCTATCTGGCAACTTTTGGCGGTCCTGAGGCAGCAACAGCCGAGTAATTCCGCCGGCGCTTGGGCTGCAAAAGTAGCAGCATCTTAACCTCCCTGAACTAGTGTTCATGAAGCGGGCAGCCGTCTTGAGCGCATTTGCCGGACGTCATCTTTGGGCCATTCTTTAAGCCCTTGCTAGGTGATGTTCAGGCAGACTGTGCTTGAATAAAGCTGAACAGGTGAACAACCCACATCGGGGTCCCCGTTCGCGGGGCAGTGTGAGGGGTAGGCATGAAAACGATACAGCTATTGCGGCGCCTCGCGGCGGCGCTGGCGGGCATCGCGCTCGCCGGCTGGATTGTGCTCATGCAGTACGACCCTTCAGGCGTTGCAACCACTGTCCGCCTCGCCGTATTTGATTACTACCAAAATGCATCTTCCCGCCCTTACCGTGATCCCGCTCTGTCGACCGGCACCGGCGTTATGTATGTGGATGTGGACCGCGCCAGCCTTCAGCTGATCGGTCCGTGGCCATGGCCCCGCACCCGCTTCGCAACTCTGACTGACAAAGCCCTGGCAAAGGGTGCGCGCGCCGTCGTCTTTGAAACGCCGTTTGAGTGGCCCGATGCCACCTCGCCTGCGGAAGCGGTTCAGGAGTGGCTGGCCAACCCCGAACTCGATCTCGACCAGATCGCCCGTCTGCAGGACGCCGCCAGCGACCTGCCGGACCATGACGGCGTTCTCGCCCACGCCATTGCGCGCGGGCCGGTCGTAACTGCGTTCTCCTTGAGCGACGAAACCAATAGCCTCATACCTGTCCGCAAGGCGCCCATATCCGCGCGCGGCGGAGACCTTACCCAGTTCGTGCCTGAACGCGAAGGCATGTCGCCGAGCCTCAAATCTTTGGAGGATGTCGCCTCAGGCAACGGAGCCCGCACCCTCTCGTCAGGCCCCGGCAATGACGATGTCATTCGCCAGGTCCCCCTCCTCGAAAGGGTTTCCGGCAGCATCGTGCCGAGCCTCTCGGTTGAGGCAATACGAGTGTCTGAAGGTGCCAAGGGCATCCTCGGGCTTGTGACCAAGCCCGATAGCAGCCTCGGCTTCGGCCGCCGCCCTGGCCTACAGCGCATCGCGGTTGGAACCAAAGAGTTTCCAACGGACCCAGATGGCGGCTTGTGGCTGCATTACACAAAAGATGAACCAACACGGCATCTGCCTGCCTGGAAGGTGCTCGGCGACCATCCGGACGCAGATCGCCTGAAAGACGCTATCGTTTTTGTCAGCGCCACAGTCCAGGGAGCAGAGGCATTCGTGCAGACGCCAGTCAGCACCATGCCGCGCGTCGAGGCACATGTTCAGGTGCTCGAGCAGATGTTGCTGGGCCACTACCTCTGGCGCCCTGACTGGGCGCAGCCGGCGGAGCAGGTCTACCTGCTGGTAACAGGCGTTGCCCTCCTCGCCCTGCTCATCACGGCGGGCACACTTTGGGCCACCCTCTTCGGCACCCTCGCCATTGCCGGCGCCCTTTGGGCCGGGTGGTTCTCCTTCACGTCCAAACTCTGGCTGGTGGACCCGGTGTTGCCGGTCACAGGACTGGTCATTGTCTTCCTCATCGGTTCCTCGATGAACCTGATGCGCCGCAATGCCACCGAGCGATTCATCCGGTCTCAGTTCGCCGACCGTCTGGCGCCCAAACACATCAGCACCCTTGTGCGCAATCCTGCCGCTGCAGCCCCCGCAGGTCGCGGAACCATGGTGACGGCAGTCTCTGCCGACGTCCGCGGCTTCCATCGTGTGGCGGAGCCCTTCGGCGAAGATGCGCCGGCCCTGGCCAATCTCGTCAATGACATCCACGACCCACTAACGCGGTGCGTTCTGCGCCACGATGGCTTGGTGGACCGCTTTGTCGGCGGTGGCATGAATGCCCTGTGGAATGCCCCTCTCGAACGTGAAGACCATACCATTCAGGCAGGCCATGCAGCTCTTCGCATGGTCGCCGAACTGGAACCGGTCAACCGGAATCTGGAGAATGCGGCGCAACGTGCGCATCGGCCCTTCATCCCGGTGTCCAAGAGCATAGGCATTGAGCGCGGTCAGTCAGTGGTCGGCAATCTGGGTGCCGAGAAAGTCTATGACTTCTCCGGCATCGGGGGGGCTGTCAATGAAGCGCAACTCCTCCAGCGCCTGTCGCGTCAATACGGACCGGCCATCATCGTGGGTGCCGAGGCACGCGATGAAATCAAGGACAAGTTCGCGCTGCTTGAAATTGACCAGCTGCGCCTGGATGGCCGCATAGACCCGTGGCGCGTCTATGCCTTGCTGGGCGATCCCATCATGGGAGCAAGTCCAAAGTTCAAGGCCCTCGAAGAAGCCCATACCGCCCTCTTCAAGGCCTACCGCGCCCGCAACTGGAAGGGCGCGCGTCAGGTTGTCGAGCAGTGCCGCAACCTGTCCGGTGCCATTCCCACGCTCTATGACTTATATGACGAGCGCATAAACAGGTTCGAGGCCACTCCGCCACCGGAAGACTGGAACGGCGTGCACGAATTGGCCGACCTGTTGTCGCCAGCCAAATCAAAGGTGGCGATTGGCAAACCCGAGCCGGGCGAACTCGGCGAAGCCCAGGTCTAGGTCCGCCGCAGGTCTCCACCGTCGTCCAACCTGCCTAGCTGGCGATCTCGATACCAATCTTGCCGAAATGCGCACCGGAGCCCATGTGCTCCAGACCGGCCTTAAGTTCTTCCAGCGGGAATGTCGTATCAATCACCGGATGAATTTCATGCAGGGCCATGGCCTTGAGCATGTTTTCAAACTGGGTGCGATTGCCGACCGTGATCCCGTGAATGCGCGCGTTCTGCGAGAACATCGTCGCGACATTCATATCCTTCATCATGCCGGATAGAAGACCGATCACCGCCACATGGCCACCGACACGAATGGCCGTCAGCGACTGGGTAAAGGTTTCAGCGCCGCCCACTTCCACCACATGGTCAACGCCAAGGCCGCCGGTCAGCCCGCGGGCTGCAATGCCCCAGTCAGGCGTTGTCTTGTAGTTGATGGTGTCGTCCGCGCCCAAAGCCTTGGCACGCTCAAGCTTCTCGTCGGACGAAGACGTCGCGATCACCCGCGCACCAGCTGCCTTGGCAAACTGCAGCGCAAACATCGAGACACCGCCGGTGCCCTGCACCAGCACTGTCTCACCTGCCGTGAGATTACCTTCGACCATCAGCGCGCGCCACGCCGTCAGCGCCGCACAGGGAAGCATCGCCGCTTCCATGTCGGTCATATACGCAGGCACCTTGACCACACCGTCTTCGCCAATCAGCAGATATTCCTGCGCGCAGCCGTCCAGCGATCCGCCCAGTGCCTTGGACAGGCCCTCAATGGTCGGCCCGCCCGCATGCCAGGTCGGGAAGAAGGTCGGGCACACACGGTCACCGGCTGCAACACGCGTCACGCCCTCACCAATGTCACTCACCGTGCCGACCGAGTCGGAGAGCGGGACGAGTGGCAGCGGGTACTGACCACCGAGCCCAAGCACCGTGGCATAGTCACGGAAGTTGAGGCACGCCGCTGTCAGCTTCACCACGATCTGCCCGGGTCCCGCCTTTGGAACGTCGCGTTCCACCAGCGTCAGTTTGTCGAGGCCGTACGCCCCCTGAATTTCCACCGCCCGCATTTTGTCTGCCCGCATGATGCGCGCCTCCCATTTTCAGTTTTGGTTTTTTGAATTCGGTTGCCCGCGCAGTTGCTCTAGCGCGGTGTGTCACCCTTGATCTGGCAGCGATGCATCACGCGCCGGGACATGGGGTCAAAAGCTTCGCGTTTGTGATTGAGAGACCGGTTGTCCCAGATCAGCAGATCGCCCGTGCGCCACTGATGCGTCCACGCAAAGCGCGGGTCCGCGCAATGCGCCCAGAGTTCATCCAGCAGCACTTCGTTCTCGTCGCTGTCCATATCGACGATCCAGCCATTGCTGCGGCGACCAAGATACAGCGCCGTCTCCCCGCTTTCTGGATGCGTGCGGATGACCGGATGCCGTGCACCTGGCGCCTTGGTGACATCTGTTACCGGGTCCGCACCAACGCGCAACTCCCCAACGCTTGTGTAGCTGGAATCATGGTTGGCAATGCGCCCATCAATTTTCATGCGCAAGTCATCGGGCAGGGCCTCGAGCGCCGCGACCATGTTCGCAAAACTGGTGTCACCACCGCTCGGTGGAACTTCCAGTGAGTACAGAACACTCGCCATAGGCGGCTGGTCCACATAGGACATGTCCGTGTGCCATTCTGCTTCATCTGAGCCCAGCGCACCGATCGGTTTGCCGTCTTCAACAACGTTGGAAATAATCCAGATGTCGGGGCGGGATTTTGTCTGTGCCCCCACATCCTCAGTCGCACTGGCGGGCGCCAGATCAAGCGGTCCGAAGCGTTTGGAGAACGCAACCAGGTCGTCATCGGTCAGCGACTGATCGCGAAACAGCAGGACTTTATGGGTCAGCCATGCCTGACGCAGCGCCGAAAACGTAGCGTCATCCAACGTCCGCACATCAAGTCCACGAATTTCAGCGCCAACCGCGGCACCTGTCGGCACAACCTCAAACGATGCGTCGATCGTCGTTGCAGGATCACCCATCGATCCGCTCTCCATTCCAAATCCGGTGGCCCACAAAGGCCGCGCCGCAAGCAAGCACAGCTAGGGCTGTCATCGCAAGGTAGGTAAGCCCGCCAAAGTCCTCATAAAGCCGTCCGGCAGCAAAGGTGGCGCCCGCCATGACAATACCGCTCGCCAGGGCCGAATAGACGCTCTGCGCCGTCGACGCGAGTTGCGGCGGCACCCCGCGCACCAGAAACTGCATGATGCCCAGATGCGCCAGCGCGAATGTCATTGCGTGTAGGCACTGCAACAGGGGCAGTGACCAGAGCGGCGGATCAAACGCCATCACCGTCCACCGCACGATGCCCCCCGCCGCCGCAAGCCCGATCAGCATCGCCGGGCCAATCCGGGCTACGATCGGCGCCGCCTGCCACAACAGCGCAACTTCTACCACCACCGCCCAGGCCCACAGCGCGCCGATCACAGTGTCGCTCAGGCCAAGGGACTGCCAGTGCAATGTGCCAAACGCGTAGTACACAGCATGCGTCGCCTGCACGCTTGCGGCAGCGAGCGCGAAGATCAAAAACACCGGCGAGCGGACCAGCCGCAATGCGCTGGCAATATCGACCCGCCCCATGCCGCTGATCTCCCCAACACCGTGTCGGTCGCTGAGTAGAAAATACGCCGCAACGTTCAGCGCGCCGGCGAATACGATGGCCCACACCACAAGATCCGGCCCAAGACTGCCAAGCGCCGCACCGACGCCCACATTGGCCACGATGAAGGCTACGGACCCCCAGGCCCGTGCGCGCCCATACACCAGCTTGCCCGCCTCGCTGTCGCGCATGGCCAGCGCATCGGTCATCGGCATGATCGGCGGACCAAACACCGTCATCACCATCAGCACCGCAAGGATGGGCCAGAAACTACCCGTCGCCAGATACGCGACATTGGCCACCAGCGTGACGGCGGTGAGAAGACGCAACACCCGCACCGGCGCGCCTGCCCGGTCCGCCACATAGGCGATCACAGGCATCGTTCCCATGCGCACCACGCCGGAGAGGCTGAACAGCAGCCCTATTTCATACGCCGACAGTCCGCGGGATTCGAGCCAGACCGGGAAGTAGGGAAGGAACGTCCCCATGCCGAGAAAGATCGCCCCATAGGCGAAGGCATAGCGGTGCTCAAGCGACATGGTCATTGCACACCCCCTCCCCTAAGCTTGCCGATGCAGGACCGGTAAGGGGAGACACGGCTTTGGACCGCACCAGGACAAAAAACGTCATCGTCCTTTTGTTCGACAGCCTGAACAGGCACATGCTGGGCAGCTATGGGGGCGAGGAATTCGCGACGCCCAACTTCGACGCCTTCGCCGACCATGCCCTCACATTCAATCGCCACTTCACCGGCTCCCTGCCCTGTATGCCCGCCCGGCACGACATTCTGGTTGGCGCCATGGACTTTCTCTGGCGCCCCTGGGGCTCCATCGAAATCTGGGAAGACGCCATCACCTACGCCATGCGGCGCAAAGGCATCACCACCATGCTGGTTGCCGACCACCCCCACCTGTTCGAAACGGGGGGCGAGAACTACCACACTGACTTCAAGGCGTGGGATTATTTGCGCGGCCATGAAAGCGACCCGTGGAAGACGCGGCCTGATCCCAGCTGGCAGGGCGCCCCGCACTTCTATCCACGCGACATGCCCTACGACAATTCACGCGGCTATTTCGGCGGCGAGGAGGACTTTCCCGGCCCCCGCACCATGCGCGCCACCGTAGACTGGCTGCGAGAGCACGCCCCTCACCACGAAAACTTCTTCCTGTTTGTGGATGAGTTCGACCCGCATGAGCCGTTCGACACGCCGGACAAATGGTCGAAAATGTATGATGACGACTGGGACAAGGACCCGCTGATCTGGCCGCCTTACGCCGTCGGTGCCGTTGAGAAAGGCGTCATCACGGAGCGCGAAGGCAGACAGATCCGCGCCCAGTACGGTGCCAAGCTCTCCATGATCGACCACTGGTTCGGCAAGGTCATGCAGACGCTGGAGGACACCGGCCGCCTCGACGACACACTGATTATCCTCACAACCGACCACGGCCATTACCTTGGCGAGAAGGATATCTGGGGCAAGCCAGGCACACCGGTGCAAAAGACACTCGGTCACATCCCGCTACACATAAGCGGCCCCGGCATCGCACCCGGCGAAACGGATGCGCTCACGACAAGCGTCGACATCTTCGCGACCCTGGCCGACCTCTATGACCTCGACGTGCGCCAGCGCACCCACGGCAGGTCGCTGCTACCCATTCTCTCAAACACGTCGCAAGACGTGCGCGACTATGTGCTGACCGGCGTCTGGGGCCGCGAAGTACAGGTGACCGACGGCAGGCATCTGTTCGCCCGCGCTCCCGCCGGCAAGAATGCGCCGCTGGCCATGTACTCCAACCGCTGGTCCACCATGCCCATCCACGCCAACGGACCGGACGGCAGGGAAATGCACACCCGCGATATCTTCCCCTTGCCGGATGACCGCGCGGAACTTCACAAGGTGCCCGGCTCAGACGTGCCGGTGATCCGCCAGCCCTTCCAGCCCGGCGACATGCTGCCCTATTGGGCGGGCCGCAAATTCACCGGTGACCATCTCTACGATCTCGCAGCTCCCGTCGGCGAAGAGCCGGACCGGGCTGACAGTAGCGACGCAAGGACTTATCTCGACCTTCTGCGCCATGCCTTGGACGATGTGGAAGCACCAGAAGAGCAATACGAGCGGCTGGGCGTCAGCTAGAGCGCCGGCAGCTCAATCTTCCGCATCTGCGCTGAGTCATTCAGTGCCTTGAGGATGGCGCGCTCGATGCCCCGAGCCCAGCTATCACTGACCTCTTCGACATGCGCATGCAGCTCAATGAGCAATTCCCGCAACGCATCATTGGTGACGTTGAGCGCACTAATGGTCAGGACCTCATCGGTCCCGTGCCCGGCAGACCCGACACGGTTTTGCAGGTCGCCCGACAAATGCGGCGTCGCATCTCGGAAAATGGACCTGAAGGCTTCATTCTCCGTCACCCGCACATCCGCCCCGCGCTCATACTCAATGCCTGCGCAATACATCAGCAGCCCGACGACAGATGCACTGCCGGTGGAGTAGGTCGCGTTGAGGGTGGGCGCGATCTCCATGAGCATCGTGCCAAAGCCGCCATTGAGAAGATCATTTGCTTCCGGGCGCATCAGTTCGCCTCCTCAAAACTTGTGAGCAGCTTGGCTGCCACAATCTCATTATGCTTGGCGGTGCAGAACAGGCCGGAGAACGCCAGGATCGGGTCCTTGTTGTCGCCCGTCGCATATTCATGGCTCGACGATATCCAGATGCCGAGTCCCTTGATGTTCGAGAACAGCTCCCACCACGCCAGCGCTGCCGGGTCAGCACGCAAACCGGATTCCTTTTCCCAGATGGCGATACCGTCATCGCGTGCAATAAGAGACGCTGGCACATTCGGGTCCGTCGCCGCCCAGATCGGATCAAGTGCCCACGCCAGATCCTCCAGCGGGTCTCCCAGATGGCACATCTCCCAGTCGAGCACGGCGGTAAAGTCGCCCCGCTCGTCACTCATGAAGTTGCCGATACGGTAATCCCCGTGAATGACCGAGAGTTTTTGCGCCGGCGGCGGTGGAGATCGGCGCAGCTTGCGAATGGCCGCCCGCGCAATCGGGTGCGGCTCGAGCTGGTCGTTGTCGATCACGCCTTCCCAGTAGTCGAGTTCCTTCTGCCAGCAGGCGTCGAGCGCGGGCGCCTCCATCTTGTCCGCCAGACCGTTCGCCTGCGAGTCCGCCCCGGAGATCGTACCCAGATGCCGCCAGAACTGTTCGCCCAGCTTTGGTGCCAGCTCACCATAGGGGTCGGGCGCAAAAGGTGACTGCGCTTCGCCCGTCGGAATTTCCGACATCACGAAGAACGGCCGGTCGAGCCACTTGGTATCCATCTCCAGAAACAGCGCCTCGGGAACCGGCACCGTCGTATTGAAGAACGCGCGATAGGCGTTGAACTCAACGTCCCGGTCCGTATCGATCAGGCTGCCGACGGGGTCCCGTCGCAGGAGCAGCCCGCGATGTTCGCCCGGCTTCGTCGGGTCCGTGCGCAGATGCACTTTCACCCGGAACGTCTCACGCGACGCGCCACCGTGAATGCGCTCGATGGCTTCAACATCCGCCGTCGTCACATCCGGCATATGCGCTTCGAGATAGTCAGAAAAGCGGCCAGCAAGATCTTCCAGCGCGGGTTCTATTGGCAGTGTCTCGCTCATTTGGCGCCATCCAGCATGTCGGCAAAGCCGGATGGGTCATGCGCACCGATAATCAACTGCTCGAACACACCCTGTCCTTTGCGCACTTTCCCGTCCGGCGTCGTCATCGTCGCTGAAGAAAACGCCTGAATGTGCAGATGCTCAAATGAGAGCGCTGGCGCGTCGGCCAAAACAATCTCGTCATAGCCCAGCGCGTTCTCGCCCTTGTAGTGGCCGTGGCCCCACTCAGAGCCCACATAGCCAAGCCCCTGCATGTAAAAGGTGTAGTGCGGTTCCAGCGTGATCGTTGTTGCGCCGTCCGCCCCGTTCAGCGTCAGCGTCGCGCCCGCCGCATGGCGCGTGCCGGGCTTGAATGTCACGTCCGACGTACAATCCTTGTACTCAACAGGCTCACCACCAACCGGACACACAACACCATTGGTGTTCCACGCATGACCCTGCCGGTCCGAGTTGATGTGATAGAGCGAAATCCGGTCGTCAAAATTGAGCGGGCACCACAGCCAGTAGAATTGCGGCTCCGGCGGTGGCGCAACCGGCTGGCTGTCAGCAGCACCAACGGGCCGGATACCCCAGGAGCGGTCACGCGTGCCGCGATAGCGCGGGCGCGTCACCTCAATGCGCTTGCCCTGCACGTCAATCCAGCCTTCCCACTCTCCATTCTGGGTTAGCCGGGTGTAATCCAGAACCGTGCGCGGCCCGACCCGCGAAATGAAACGCGGTTCTTCCAGTGCCTGTGTGCGGCCGGTAAAGGTCAGGTCAGCTGTGATGCCGTGCTCATTGTCCTCAACGACAACCCGCAGCACGTGTAGCGGTTCAACAATCTCCACGCGGATGGGACCAACCTGCGTGTCCATCCGTTCCATATGCATCACCTTTGAGGCATGCACATTCTTCTGGACGCCATCCACGATAACGCAGAACGCAGCGTCCATGATGTTGTGACCGGGATAAACCCCAAACGCGCACGCAAAGTGTCCGTCGCCGTCTACCTCGGCAGCGTCCTGCGGATATCCATTGAAGAAATAGCGGTCATAAAAATTGCGGTCGGTGGTCGCATAGGCAATCGGCACCGGCGCCTGATGGATCGGATAGTCATCGGCCTTCGTAAGCATGGCCACTCCCTGTTGTCGTCTTGTATTTCTATTTGAGTAGAATGAGAGCCGCCCGTGCCCGGCGGGTCAAGCAGATGCGCCATCGAAAACAAGGATTCTGATCATGAAACTCTGGCTTGCCCTCGCCGCCCTGAACGGATTCATCGCAGTTGCCGCAGGGGCATTCGGGGCTCATGGGCTTGAGGGGCGCGTGGGAGCGCGTGCCCTGGCCGCGTTCGAAACCGGCGCGCAATATCACATGTATCACGCGCTCGCTCTGCTCGGCGTCGCGTGGCTGGCGAGTATCAGCACCCACACAGGAATCATAATCGCCGGTTGGGCCTTCCTGACAGGCATCATCCTGTTCTCAGGATCGCTGTACTTCTATGGCCTGACAGAGAGCCGCGCCCTGGTGCTCATCACACCTTTGGGTGGTCTGTCATTCCTTGCGGGCTGGGCGGCCCTGCTATGGGTCGCAGTCCGCAGCTAGGCGCGCACCCGCTCGAGGAAGGCACTGGACTCAGTCTGGAGTTCCGCACTGGCCTCAGACAGGCCGCTGGCCCCATCCGACACTTCCGAAACAGCCTGGCTGGTGTTTGCGGCAAGCTCGGACATCCGTTCGATCTCGGACCGTACGGACTGAATGCGTTCAGCTGCATTTGCCATGGCGCGGGTGATCTCGTTCGTGGTGGCCCGCTGCTCTTCAGTGGCAGCCGCAACGCCGCCAACCGTCTGCTGGACGGACTGCGTAGCATCAGCAATCGCGCGCACATCCTCAGAAGTAGAGCGAATTTCGGACAGCATGTTTTCCACATGGCCGGAAATCTGCTCGGTGGCTTTTTGTGTCTGGTTGGCAAGCGCCTTCACTTCGCTGGCAACCACCGCAAAGCCCTTGCCGTGCTCGCCTGCGCGTGCCGCCTCAATCGTCGCGTTCAGAGCCAGCATGTTGGTCTGATCAGCAACGTCGGAGATGAGCCCTAGCACATCTTGAATCTGCGCCGACGCGTCATTGAGTTCCTGCACGCGTGTGGCAGCCGCCTCAGCAGTGGCAGAACTTGTCTCTGCCTGCCCGGCCGCGGAGCCGATCTGTGTTGCAACTTTTGCAATCGCGGAATTGAGTTCGTTTGCGGCAGCAACAACCTCGTCCACCTGACCACTTGCTTCCGATGCCTGATCCTGCACCAGGCGGCATCCCTGCGCCGTGTCTTCCGCAGTCCCGCTCACCTCGCTCGCTGTCGTGGCATGCTGGGGCGCTCGCGTGGCCATGCCCGATGTCACGCCGCCAACCGCGCCTTCAAACTCGTCTGCCATCTTCAGAAGGTGGTTCCTGGTTTCACGTTCAGCCTCAATGCGTTTGTCACGCTGCCGCACCCGGAATTCCTCATTCTCAAGCGCTGACGCCCTGAAGCGTCCCAGAGCAGCATACATCAGGCCAATCTCATCCTGACGTGCATAGGCCGGAACCTTGGTTTCAATGTCGCCCTTTGACATCCGGTCCATAGACTGGACAACAGCATCCATCGGACCGGCAATCTGCGTGGTGACAAGCCACCAGCAGGCGGCAAAGCCGAACAGCGCACCGAGGGCCAGGCCAGCTTTCACCATCAGCTCAAAGCGGACTTTTGCAATGTCTTCCGACACTGACTGCTCAATAAATCCCTGGATCTCTGTGGCAGCCGCCAGAACAGAATTGATGGTGCGGCTCGCCGCGGCAAACCACTCCGCTCCGGTAACAGGATAGGGCGTCCCTGTCAGGCCGGCCTCTTCGATCTTGTGGCGCAGGTCTGCAATCGGCCCTTTGGCCTCTTCTTCAGCCGCCACGATCTTTTCTGCAATGTTGGACGGCATAAAGCCCACCAGAAGATCCAACGCCTCCATGGATGTTTCCACAACCGCTGCCAGGGACACGATTTCCGCCGCTTCCATGGGCGCGATGCGACGTCCGCTGGAGACAATGCCCGCCACCTTGCCGCGTTCACGCCCGGCATACTCCGCCCAGCGCCATGCATGGTCGCGCATCGTCACCGCATGCACGGCGTCCGCCGGCATGTATTCGGTCATGGTGATCTCAACGTCTTCACGCAGGTGCGCCGACTCAACAATGAGACTGGTAATCGCAGGAAACCAGTCTTTTGCCAACGCACGGTCTGCACCCATGCGCCCATTGGCAATCACCGCGTCAACACGGGCACGCAGGCGCACAACTTCCGCATGCGCCTTTTCCATGTTCGCCGCGTATTTGGCAGCATGGTCGAGAGCATCGGCGGCCTTGAGTTCCGCAACAGCTTTCGCCATGGCGTTGTCCGCCTGGGTCCGCTTCACCGCAATTGTATTGCGCTGCTCAACCGATGCACTGCCGCCCTTGCCAAGAATGCCCGCTGTAGTGCCTCGCTCCACTGCCCATGCACCGGCTGCCTCAACAAGGTGCGTGGCAGCCACGTTTATGTCACGCGCACGTTCCTCCTCGCGCAGATGTTCGTAGGAGAGCCAAGCATCCCAGGACGTAACAGCCAGTAATGCCGTGGCAAGTGCGGCCACCAGCGCGAGAATTTTTGTCTTGATAAGCATGATGCAGCCAAGCGCTCCGATAAGGGTCGGCAGGTAGTGTGCGCATTTCGAGCTAATTTCGAATTAACAGGAATTCCGCCATTTCCGCCCCTTTTTTGGGCATTTCAGACGCCCCATGACTCTCGCCTCCCCATCCTGTATGGTCCCGCGCAAAATTGCGTTGAAGCGCAAAAAGCCAGCGTTTTTCAGGGAGATACACGGCATGAGTGAAGCCGCAAGCACGTCCACACCCGAAATCCCGTCAGAGCCGATCATGAGCGTTGCAGACGCCCATGCACTCATGACGTCCCCCGGCACGCCGTTCGAAGTGACCGAGGCAGAAGTGCGCGGATTGAAGATGCGCGTGTGGAAGGAAGCCAAGAACAGCCTTCGTGAACTGCTGGCCATGGCCAAGGAACATGGCGACCACGAATTCGTGGTGTTTGAGGATGACCGCCTGTCCTACCGCGACTTTCACACGGCTGCAGCCGCCCTCGCCCACAAGCTGAAGGATGAATACGGCGTCCAGAAGGGTGATCGTGTTGCCATTGCCATGCGCAACTATCCTGAATGGCCCATCGCCTTCTTCGCGGGCGCCAGCATCGGCGCCATCATGGTCCCGCTGAATTCCTGGTGGACCGGCGAGGAACTGGAATATGGCCTGGAAGATTCAGGCACCTCTCTCGTCTTCGCTGACGAAGAGCGCGCCCACGCCATTTCCGCCTTTGCAAATCGTCTTGGCATCAAGTCGGTGATCGCAGCCCGTGCAACAAAGCTTCCTGACGGCGATGCAAAGGTCGAACACTTCACAGACGTTCTGTGCAAGCACGAAGACTATGCGGCGCTGCCCGATCAGGAGCCGCCAGTTGTCGACCTGGTGCCGGAAGATGATGCGACCATCATGTACACATCCGGCACCACGGGCCGACCGAAGGGCGCGCTGGGCACCCAGCGCAACATCTGTGGCAACGTCGTCGGCCTGGGCATCGCGCCGGTTCGCCAGTTGCTGCGGTACGGCCAGCCACTTCCTGATGTCGCCAACATGCCCAAGAAATGCATGCTGATTTCCGTGCCGCTGTTCCATGCAACAGGTCTGCACGCGATCCTGTGCGGCACACTTAATGCCGGCAACAAGCTCGTCATGATGTTCAAGTGGGAACCGACCCGTGCCCATGAACTGATCGAGAGTGAAAAGATCAACAGCTTCGGCGGCGTGCCCGCCATGGTCTGGCAGGTTGTTGAACACCCGGACTTCGACAAATACGACACCTCCTGCGTTGAAGGCATCGGCTATGGTGGCGCACCTGCCGCCCCGGAGCTGGTCGAAAAGATCAAGACCCTGTTCCCAACCTCGTCTGCCGCAAACGGATACGGGCTGACCGAAACATCCGCGGCCTCAAGCCAGAATGCGGGCCTTGAATACATCGCAAAGCCTGAAAGCTGTGGTCCTGCCATTCCCGTCTGTGACGTGAAGGTGGTTGACGAGAAGGGCAACACGCTGCCGACGGGCGAAGTCGGTGAGCTGTGGATCTTCGGCCCGAATGTCGTGAAGGAATACT
This sequence comes from Candidatus Phaeomarinibacter sp., assembly GCA_050042885.1. Taxonomy (GTDB): domain Bacteria; phylum Pseudomonadota; class Alphaproteobacteria; order CGMCC-115125; family CGMCC-115125; genus Pyruvatibacter. The sequence continues at coordinate 5,890 of JBHJJF010000188.1, read as the reverse complement.
GGAACAAGCCAGAAGCAACGGCTGAAACCTTCACCGACGGATGGCTTCATTCCGGCGACCTCGCCCGCATCGATGAAGAAGGGTTCATCTACATTCTCGACCGCGCAAAAGACATGCTGATCCGTGGTGGTGAAAACGTCTACTGCGTGGAAGTCGAAGATGCGCTGTACAGCCATGACGACGTGATGGATGCAGCCGTCATCGGCATTCCGCACAAGGTACTCGGCGAAGAAGTCGGTGCCGTCATTCAGGTCACTCCTGGTTCAAGTGTCACCGAAGGCGACTTGCAGACATATGTTCGCCAGCACCTTGCAGCATTCAAAGTGCCGGTGAAGATTGAACTGCGGACAGAACCATTGCCGCGCAATGCGAACGGCAAAATTTTGAAGCGCCAGCTGCGCGAAGAATGGGGCCTTGTGTAAGTCCACTGCCTGCAAGTTTTACGACGACAAACGGCGCAGCAATTCCTGCTACGCCGTTTTCGTTTGTGCGGTTTCAACGGCGCACACGCATATCTGCGACGCATGCAAAGCGAATCAATAAGGACGCAAAATGCAAAAAACACCCGTTGCAGACACAATTCGTGCAACCGAAAAAAGTAATCGCAAAAACAGTGATGCATCTTGGCAACATGCCTGTGCATAGCTTTGCAATGCCGCAACGCCATGAACGACTTAGCCTTGTTGTGCGGACGCAACGCACCTCGTAGCGTCACACAGCTGATGTAGGGGATGCAAAAAACACAAGTGTTTTACTGCGTTTCAGCGATTTTGCTCCGTATGCAGATTTAACTGCAAACCTCACCGCTCCCTCACTGCAATCGAAAGACCGGTCCTGCATGTACAGCCGACATGCGAATGGCAAAACCAGACCAGACTCTGCATAGATACAGATGTCCTCGTGCAAACACTTGCGGCAACGTCCAATCGAATAACACTCTGTTAACCACAAGAACGTAACCGTCCTTGTGCGTAATTAGCTCAAGCCGGCGTGCGTCTTCATTTGAAGGGTGTCGGCCATTGGCCGGACTTACCGGTGATGACGTAACCGTAAGACACACCGCAACTGATTTTGACCTGGTGTGACTCGAGACAGATTGGGAGAGGACCACATGGCTGCTGCAAAGAAGAAAGCCGCGACCAAGAAGAAATCCGCCGCTAAGAAGAAAGCGGCACCGAAGCGGAAAACCACCGCTAAGAAGAAAACAGTGAAGAAGGCGGCTCCGAAGCGGAAAGCCGCAGCGAAGAAGAAAACAGCCGCTAAGAAGCGGCCTGCTGCGAAGAAGAAAGCAGCAACGAAGAAGCAGGCTACTGCCAAGAAGCGCCCCGCCGCTAAGAAGAAGGCAGCAGCCAAGAAGAAGCGGCCCGCCGCCAAGAAGAAAGCTGCAGCCAAGAAGCGTCCTGCAGCTAAGCGTAAAGCTGCTCCTAAGCGTAAGGCAGCGAAACGTCGCGGCTGAAAGGACCTCTTGGCACCCATTAGTGCCAAGTCCAGATAGGCTGACGAAGCACTGGACAAACCGGCGGCGCCCTTTGGGGAGCCGTCGGTTTTTCCATGTCTGGGGCATGGCGTTGCGAGCGTCTTGTCCGGATAAAACCCTGTCAACATGAGTGAGGCTTTGCCCAGTGGCCTGGCCCGGCTAGAGTCCAGGCGAACAAACGACGCTTGGACGATCAAGAGTGACCCAGCCTGAGGCACAAGCCGGCCGAAACTACCCCACCCGCGAAACATCCCAGTCGATTCTGGTCATCGGGTCCGGTATTGCCGGTCTTGCATCCGCGCTCGCCCTCAGCCGCGATGGCCACCAGGTGACCGTGTTAGATCGCGACGCACCCCCGCCCGCGACGTCCCCTGATGAAGCCTTCACTGAATGGAACCGCCGCGGCGTTGGACACGTGCGCCACCGCCATGCCTTCCTGGCCGTCCTCTATCAGTTACTGCGCGATACCTATCCTGACCTGCTTCAGCGATTGCTCGATGCGGGCTGCCGCGAGCTGACGTTTGAAGACACCTTGCCGGCATCCCTACGTGGCAGCTACAGCCCCGTAGCTGACGACAGGAACCTGACAATCCTGACGTCCCGGCGCACGACGTTGGAATGCGTCATACGAAGCTATGTTGCAGAGCTCCCCAATGTGACGCTGGAGACCGGCGTCCGCGTGCGCGACATAACCGTCGATGCTCGAAGCCAGCCGCCGGCGGTGACCGGCGTCATGGCCGAGACAGACACAAAGCCTCTCGCCCCGCGACCTGCCGACATCGTGATTGATGCAACTGGGCGGACATCCCAGACGCCACAATGGCTCGCACAGCACGGCGTTGTTCCAGAGGAGGAGACCGCACCCTGCGGCATTCTCTATTTCACCCGCCACTACAGACTGAAACCGGGCCTCGAAGAGCCTTCCCGAGGTCTTGTTCCTGGCGCCGGCGACCTTGGATATCTGAAATACGGCGTCTTTCCCGCCGACAATGGCTGTTTCTCCATCACGCTTGCGGTGCCCGAAATTGAAACCGGTCTGCGCATGGCGCTGGTGGACCCGGCAAAGTTTGATGCAGCCTGCCTGACCCTCCCTGGCATAGCGGACTGGGTGTCGCCAGAGCGCTCGGACCCGGCCAGCAAGGTGCTCGGCATGGGCAAGCTTGCCAGCCGCTGGCGATCTTATGTGGTGACAGATGAAGACGGCACGCAGAGCGCGCTTGTCAAAAACTATTTCGCCGTCGGCGACGCCGCTATTCGAACCAACCCGCTCTATGGTCGCGGATGTTCCTGCGCGTTTGTGGAAGCGCATGCCCTGGCCGACACGCTGCAGGAGACACGCAACCCTCATGACCGTGCGATCAACTACGCCGCCAGGCTGGAACAGGCCATCCGTCCCTACTATGATGCCATGATAAAACAGGACCTTAGCTCGATGCGACGGGCGGAGCGTGGCGTCGCCGGGACCAAATCGCAGAGCCTTAAAGGCCGCCTCATGGCCAGTTTTGCTGAAGATGCGGTGACACCGTCCGTGCGTGGCAACACCAATTTGCTGCGCGAGGCCATGAAGGGGTTCCACATGCTGGAGCCACCTATGGACTGGCTGCAACGCCCCGCGAACCTGTTGCGGATACTGGCCATGTGGCTGCGGCCCAAAGCCAACAAGAAGCATCTCTATCCGCCCCGGTTGGGTCCAAAACGCACAGAGATGCATCAGCACCTCAACGCGACGCCCGCCACCGCACCAGCGACTGCATAGATCCAGCCGCCGTTCATAGCACACCAGACGAAAGATCCGTGTCCCGTGTCCTTCCCCGACCCAAAACTCATTGACGCAAATGGCCTGAAGCTCGCGGTGTATGAACAAGGAAGCGGCGTACCGGTTGTCATGTGTCACGGCTTTCCGGAACTGGCCTATTCATGGCGCCATCAGATGCCCGCTGTTGCAGATGCGGGTTTCAGGGCCATCGCAGCAGACCAGCGCGGCTATGGCCGCACACTTGACGCCACAACAGGCAAGCTTCCCGCTGCAATCGAAGACTACGACATGGAGCATCTGACCGGTGACATGGTGGCCATGCTGGAGGAACTCGACATCGTCTAGGCCATCTTCTGCGGCCATGACTGGGGCGGTTTCGTCGTCTGGCAGATGCCTCTGCGCCACCCGGACCGTGTCGCCGGCGGCAGCGGCGTCAACACACCCTACATCGCACGCGGGCCCATCGACCCGATTGAAGCCATGCGCGCCACCATGGGCGAAGACATGTACATCGTCTTCTTCCAGAAGCCCGGCGCTGCTGACGAGCTTTTCGGCAAGGACATCGCAAAATCATTGCGCTTTTGGTACCGCAAGAGTGCAGTGACTCTCGAAGACTTCGACAATGTGGCACCCGACGCCGCAAAGAACCTTGCCCTGGCAAAACTGTTTGAGGTGCCGGAAAAAGAATGGGGTGGCGGCCCGCTGCTCAGTGAAGAAGAAGCCGCCTACTACCATGAAGCATTCAGCAACACGGGCTTCACCGGCGGCCTCAACTGGTACCGGAACTTCACCCGCAACTGGGAGCGCTCGGCAGACTTGCCCGAGCGCATTGACGTGCCGTGCCTGATGATCTCCGCCGCCAATGATGTTGTGCTGCGTCCTGAGCTGACGGAAGGCATGGAAAACTATTGCCCCGACCTCGAGAAACACATCATCCCTGATTGCGGTCACTGGACACAGGCGGAAAAGCCGGATGAACTGAACGCACTCATCACGGACTGGCTCAAACGCCGATTCACATAACAACAAAGGGCCGGATGCCATGACTGATCGCGCCGCCCTCCTCATTGCCAATGACGCGTTCTATCGCGCCTTCGCCGACAGCGACATTCAGGCACTCGCCGCCCTGTGGGCAGCAGATGATGCCATCACCTGCCTGCACCCCGGCTGGGCGCCCCTGCGCGGCTTTGAAGATGTGCTGTCGTCATTCCAGGCGATTTTCGAAGGGCCTGCCCCACCTGCCATCACGCCGAGCGCCGCTGATGTCACGCTGCACGGCTCTGTCGGCATTGTGATTTGCTACGAGCAGATCGGACCTGATTACCTGATTGCCACAAACATCTTCCGCAAGGACGAAAGTGGCAATTGGCGGCTGATCCACCATCAGGCGGGACCAGCCAACGAGCCACCCGATGAAGAAGAAGAAACCAAGCCGGCCGCCATAAACTAAAGGCCGCACCAACAGGGGGAACACACCAATGGATATGATGGCCAATATCGCAGCCGAAGGGCCGCTCCTTCAGGGGTGGGTCTACTGGATGATGATCATCAACACAGCCTCAATCCTGTTTGTCATCCAGCGCGTCGAGGCCCGCTGGGTGCTCGCCGCCTGGGTCGCCAACCTGTTCTTGATGGGCTTCCTCTACGACACCTATGGCTACACCCGTATCCTCGGCCTGTCTCACATCGTTCTGTGGACACCGCTGCTGGTCTATCTGTGGCGCCGCAGAAGCGAGATCGATGGTTCAAGCTGGGGAGGCCGGTATCTCTGGGTGCTTTTCATCACCAATTTCGTGTCCCTGGTCTTCGATTACGTAGACCTGGTCCGCTATTTCATGGGTGATCAGGCCGCATAATCCCTTATGGGGCCTTGAATTTCGGCCTTCCTGACTAATTTGTAAGCTCCCTTGGCGTGTGCGGTGCACATCGTTATGATCGCGCCGCAACATGCCGGGCGGAACCTGCGGCCCTATGCGCCGCGGTCAACGCCGTTTCTTGAGGCATGTTTTCTTTTTGTGGGATTTCCCGCCATTTATAAGCAGGCGCACCGCTCGGGAACGCCCGCAGGAGTAAGGCCATATGAGCCAGGCGCTATCTCGCGCTGACATGCCGGAGTTTGAGCCGCGCGAGCCTGTAGACGCTCGTGCCCGCCCCGGCATCGACCGCCCCCTTCGCATGCTGATGCCAAGCTACCGTTCCAACCCCACCACCGGGGGTCAGGGCGTCTATATGCGACTCATCACCAAAGCCCTGGCAGACCGTGGCCATGAGATCGATGTGGTGTCTGGCCAGCCCTACCCCGTGCTCGACCCGCGCTGCCGCCTCATAAAGCTGCCATCGCTGGACCTGTACGCGGACCCGCACCCCATCAAGGCGCTGTGGTCCGGCAAGATTCGTGACTGGCTCGATGTAAAGGAATGGTGGTGGCACAACTCCGGCGGCTTCCCTGAGCCCTACACCTTCGGCGAGCGCATGGCCAAATGGGCCGAGACGCGCGTCAACGACTATGACATCGTCCACGACAACCAGACCCTGTGCTGGGGCCTGCTTAAGATGCGCGACATGGGGATGCCAGTGCTGGGCACGATCCACCATCCCTTCACCCGCGACTGCCGCATCGACATCAAGCATTCACCAAACCCGTTCTTCGCTTTCCT
>JBHJJF010000187.1:0-6207 GCA_050042885.1 Candidatus Phaeomarinibacter sp. | reverse complement strand
CGGCCACATCTGCAGGACCTGTTTGAAGGCTGCTGCGCTGCGGGCAGCATACCAACCGCCGACAAATCCGGCGGCCTCGTGCGCCCGATCACCGCCAATTTCTTGGGCTGCCAGATGGGCCACCTGCATAGCCGTCGCGGCATCATTGATGACACCAAATTCATCCTGCACCGTCTTCAGCCGCCGCATGAACGGCTTGGTCTCTTCGCGCGGCCACAGGGGCGCAAAGAATTCCGCCTCGTATCGCAGGGTCTTGAGCTGCTTGCGCACCTCATGCCGGGCTTCGTTGCCGAGGCCGGACAGATCATGGTGAGAGATCACCGCGTTGCGCCAGCGGGCCGCGAGCCGGGTGCGGGCAAATCGGGGCAGGGACATACCGCGGTTCGACCCTCGGTCCTCCAGCGTCATGTCGCCCGCGGCGACGGCCAATGCGCCTGCCCGCAGCAGCAATTGTGTGAATTCCGGGCCGCTTATCGCCGTGAGAACGCTTTCCCACGCGGCGGTGCGCAGGTCGTCTGCGGCCGCCACGAGCGGCGCCATGTCAGGGGCGGCCCCGGGCCCTGCTTCGGCGCAGGCCTCGACCAGTGACGGCATCGTTTCGGTACAGAAAACATCCATATCGCGCGCCTCTCCGAGCACTGCGAACACGGCCTTGATGTCTGCAATGAGCGGCTTGCCTTCGGCGAGGGGCATGACCTTGTGAAAGGCACCAAACGCGACGCGAAACCGGCGCATTGCCACGCGCATTTGATGGATGCCTTGGGGAAAGCGGTGCTCGGTCACAGCCTCCAGATTGCCGATGATCTGATTCACACCACGCGACAGGGTCACGGCGTAGACATCAGGCAGGGTCATCCCGGGTAGCACTGTGGATCTACCTGCCTTCTCAATGGCGCCGGACGCGGTGACAGGCAAAGCGCCGCAGGCGTGATCAGCGCCAAGCGCATAGCCCCGGGCTGCCTTCGACCGGGTCCCCAGTGACATGGGATACCGGTCGGCGAGAGCACAGGCTGCAAGAAACAGGGCGGTCGATGGCCCGCTGATCCGTTCGATCTCGATTTCACATACCGGCTCACGGACATCAGGCGCCTCGGCGAGCGCCACATATCCCTCGTCAAACACCACTGCCAGGCGGTCACCCTGGCTGGTGTCATAGATGCGCTGGGTCCGCTCGATGACACTTTCAAACAGCGGCCTGATCTCACTGCCGCGCATCGCCGTGCGCACCCGGCGCCGCAGCAGCTTGTCGGCAATCAGGCTCAGATCGGGCGCAGGGCGCTTTTGCGCTTGCGCGAGCACGGCTTCGTCCTCACCACGGTCGGACAGCAGTCCATGGCCCTCATCTTCGGATTTGAGCGTTTGGATGTACGTGCCGCCGACATCACGTATGCGCAGGCCAAGGCCGGCGGCGGCAAGATCATGACCCGGCGTATCCCAGTACACCGACCGCAGCCGTTTGGTCGTGGCCCGGCCTTTTGGGTTCAGACCCGGCAGTCGTGCCAGCGCACCACCGGTGCGGATGCGCGCAAGCGTCTGAGGCGTGACGGACAGCTTGAGTTCAAGCTCCCGCGGCGCGGATCTCCTTGATGACAATTTTATTGTCTTCTTTGGGCGTTCCGTCGTCATGCTGCCAAGAGTAGGCGCATGCCCTGCCGAGCGGAAGAAAATCCGGGCCGTTGGAAGGACCCTAAGGTCGCACCTCGACGCCGCGCTCGGCCATATGCGCCTTGGCTTCGCCGATGGTGTGATCGCCAAAGTGGAAAATGGATGCCGCGAGCACACCCGTTGCATGGCCGTCGCGGACGCCTTCCACGAGATGATCCAGATTGCCGACGCCGCCCGACGCAATCACGGGCACACGTACCTTGTCGGCAATGGCGCTGGTGAGGGCCACATCGAAGCCGGACCGGGTGCCGTCGCGGTCCATGGAGGTGATCAGCAACTCCCCTGCCCCCAGACTGACCATTTTCTGCGCGAATTCCACCGCGTCAATGCCGGTTTCCGTACGCCCCCCATGGGTGAAGATTTCCCGCCGGTCAGCCTCCCCCGCCGCGGACACGCGCCGCGCATCGATGGCGACCACAATGCACTGGGAGCCGAATTTTTCGGCCGCCTCCTTGATGAACTCCGGATTGGTCACAGCCGCCGTGTTGACAGCCACCTTGTCGGCGCCTGCGAGCAGCAGCTGGCGCACGTCTTCAACGGTCCGCACCCCACCGCCAACAGTGAGCGGCATGAAACACCGCTCGGCGGTGCGGCGCACCACATCGATCAGCGTGCCACGTTTTTCGTGGCTGGCGGTGATATCGAGGAAGCAGAGTTCATCCGCACCGGCGGCGTCATAGGCCGTCGCCGCCTCCACCGGATCGCCGGCATCGCGCAGATCGACAAAGTTCACGCCCTTGACGACACGACCGTCTTTCACATCCAGGCAGGGAATGACGCGGGCTTTAAGGCTCATGCGGCCTCCTTCAGCAAGGCCAGCGCTTTGGCAGGATCAAGGCGGCCATCATAGATGGCACGGCCTGAAATGACGCCGATTATCCCGGGTGCGTTAACCTTTTTCAGCGCCGTTAAGTCATCGAGATTTGTCACACCACCCGACGCAATGACCGGAATGCCAACTGAGTTGGCAAGGTGGGCCGTGCCCTCGACATTCATGCCCTGCATGGCCCCGTCGCGGGCGATGTCCGTGTAGATGATGGCAGCAACGCCCGCGTCCTCAAACCGCTTTGCCAGATCAAGGGCCTGAATGTCGGATACTTCTGCCCAGCCCTCGACGGCGACGAAACCGTCCCGTGCATCTATGCCGACGGCGATCTTGCCCGGCCACTTTTTGCAGGCCTCTTTGACAAGGTCCGGGTCCCGCAAAGCCGCCGTCCCCAGAATGACGCGGGCAATGCCCTTATCGAGCCAGGCTTCGATCTGCGCCAGCGACCGGATACCTCCGCCCAATTGGGCAGGCAGGGACACGGTTTTGAGAATATCCTCGACTGCTGCGCCATTGACCGGTTTGCCTTCAAAGGCGCCATTGAGGTCCACCAGATGCAGCCATTCAAAGCCTTGGGACTCGAAGACTTTCGCCTGCTCCGCGGGTGTATCCGAAAACACCGTGGCACGGTCCATATCACCCTGCACGAGCCGGACGCACTGGCCGTCTTTGAGGTCGATAGCGGGAAACAGGATCATTTTGCACTTCCGCTCATTGGGGCGTCCATTGCAGGAAATTCGCGATCAGGCGCAGGCCAACGAGTTGGCTCTTTTCCGGGTGGAACTGAGTGCCAACCATGTTGTCACGTCCGACGGCAGCTGTGATCTCGCCGCCATAATGCACTTTCGCGAGGACATGTTCCGGCTGCGTCGGTTGGATGGCGTAGGAGTGCACGAAATAAGCGTGCTCGCCATGCTCAAGCCCCTCAAACACCGGGTGCGGGTGGCCGGCCACGTCCACCGGCTCCAGCGCGTTCCAGCCCATATGGGGGATTTTGAGGGACGCATCGTCCGGCGTGATTTGGGCCACGTCGCCGGGAATCCAGCCAAAGCCTTCATGGGTGCCATGTTCGAGGCCGCGTGATGCCATCAGCTGCATGCCAACGCAGATCCCGAAGAACGGCACCGCGCGTTTCTCCACGGCTTCGCGCAGAGCATCGACCATGCCGTCCACTGCGTGAAGCCCGCGGCGACAATCGGCGAAAGCGCCGACGCCGGGCAGCACGATGCGGTCTGCTTGCGCCACCACATCAGGCGCGCTGGTCACGCGGATATCCGCATCCGCACCGATTTCCCGGGCCGCGCGCTCAAACGACTTTTCCGCGGACCGCAGATTGCCGGACCCGTAGTCGATGATGGCGACAGTGCTTTGGCCAGCCATCAGTGGGTCCCTCCCATTTCGGCCCGGGCGGCCAGCATCTGACGGACCGGCATCAGCAACACAGTTACAAACATCACCGACGCAAAGGTGCGATAGGCAAAGACCAGTGTGGAGACCAGAAAGCTGTCACTGTTATGGGAAAGGTAGGACACGCCGCAGCCGTATATTTCCATAAAGTCGAGGAGTATGGCTGCGAGGGACATGTCCACCCAGAACCACAAGAGAGCAGCTGCTTCCGAGGGAGCAGCCGCCAGTGTCTGTGGCACCGGTAGACCTATAAAATCAATCAAAGTTTGCCGACAGGCGGGAAATTCCGTTTGCAGGCTGAACATGAAGAGGTAGTCCGCCGGCGTTTGGGTGATGGTCGCCGCGAGGTAGGACAGGTAGAGCGTCACCAGAACCAGCGCGAAGGGTAGCGCGATGATTGATGCGGCGCTGAAGATGTAAGTCAGCTTGTCGATGCGGGCGGTGGCGAACGCGCGGGCCACCGGCAAAGCGATAGGTCCTACCGTTGCAATCACCGCGGAGATAACCGCCGGAACGAAACCGGCCAGTTCACTGGTCAGTTCGTCGGCCCCCAGATCACGGACCTGCCCCACTAGGGCGGGGTCCAGCCAGATGACAACTGGTATGAACTGCAGCACGCAGGCGACGATGGCGACAAAGTAGAAATCTATGTGCCATGCGCTGCCGCGCAGGCGGTCCGCTATTGCTCGCCAGATTTGAAACGCAGACGCACCGACGCTTACGGCAAAGACCACCAGAAACAGGAAGACCACAAAGATTTCGAACGCGGCACTTATCATGGCCGAATCTGCCGGTTAGCTACCAAGCACACCCTTGGTGGAGGGAATGGCGTCTGCCTTGCGCGGGTCAATCTCGATCGCCTGGCGCAGGGCGCGGGCGAGGCCCTTGAAGCAGCTTTCCACAATGTGGTGGTTGTTCTCGCCATACATGTTTTCGATGTGTAGCGTGATGCCGGCGGCCTGGGCATAGGCCTGGATCCATTCCTTGATCTGCTCGGTGTCCATGTGGTCCAGCTTCGGCGTGGTGAAATCCACCTTCCAGATCAGGTAAGGCCGCTGGGACACATCAAGTGTCACCCGCGTGCAGGTTTCATCCATGGGGATGATGGCATTGCCATAACGCGTAATGCCCTTGAGATCGCCAAGCGCCTGCAGCACGGCTTCGCCGATGACGATGCCTGAGTCTTCCGTCGTGTGGTGGAAATCTATGTGCAGGTCGCCCTCGGCGCGCACCTTGAGATCAATCAGCGAGTGGCGGGACAGCTGCTCAAGCATGTGATCGAGGAACCCGATGCCGGTATCCACGTCATACTCTCCGGTGCCATCCAGATTGAGCGACACGAAGACTTCCGTCTCCTTGGTCTTGCGCTCAACAGTGGCGATGCGGCCGTCGCTTTCGCTGTCCATTTTCGTCTGCCTTCAGGGCCCGGCCCGACCCCCGGAATCGGAGCCTCGGGCGGGGCTTCAAGAACATGTGTGAGGCGCGGTCTAGCAGCTTCGCGCCCAAGGTGCCATATGCGGGGTCACATGACAGCATTTCCCCTACAAAACCCCTAAGACGCGGGACACGCCCATGCCTTCTGAGATCAATGACGCGGTTGCCGAGTTCATCGCCCATCAGACCCATTTCTATATGGCGACAGCGGATGCAAATGGCAGGCCCTATGTGCAGCATCGCGGCGGCCCTGAAGGGTTTTTGAAGGTCATGTCGCCGACCACGCTGGGCTTTGCGGATTACGCAGGCAACCGTCGCTATATCACCGTGGGAAATCTCGGCGAGAACGAGAATGTGTTTTTGTTCTTCATGGACTATCCAGCCCAGCGGCGCGTCAAAGTTCGCGGGAAGGAGGGGAATGTGACGGATCCGGACGTTATCCGCTCGCTGAGAGACCCCAATTATGATGCCCAGGTGGAACGGGCGAGCGTGATCGAGATCGAGTACTGGGAGACCAACTGCAACGCGCACATTACTCAACGCTTCACCCAGGACGCGGTAGATGCCGCCGTCGCGCCCGTCATGGCGCGCATGGCGCGGCTTGAGCAACGGCTCAAAGAGGCGGGGCTGCCGATTGATTGAGCGGTGAGGGGTGGAAGCGTCACCTGTCTCTGGAGGGGCATGGGAACACCTCCCTTCCGTGTCCCCGGACTTGATCCGGGGTCCACTCGCGTGGCCGCTTGGCCCAGCCTCAGCGTCTCAGAGCAACGCCTTGCTGTCCGGCAAAGCGAGTGGACCCTCCGGTCAAGCCGGAGGGATACGGTTGGTGTGGGGGCTTGGCTTGGCTGAAATGCCACCCGAATTTAGGTGATTTC
>JBHJJF010000186.1:0-13409 GCA_050042885.1 Candidatus Phaeomarinibacter sp. | reverse complement strand
GCGTGCTGCAGACCCAGGGCATGATGTGCGCTGTGGTGGCCGGACAGGAAGCGCTGCGGGACGACGAGCCGGACCCGGACGAAATCCCCCAGACACTGGAATGGATGCCGTGGAACCATATTTCGGCGGGCAATATCAGCTTCAACAACGTACTCATCAATGCGGGCACGCTGTATCTGGACGCGGGCAAGCCGATCCCCGGCATGTTTGACCAGACCATTGCCAATCTGCGCGAAATCTCGCCGCAGGTGTTTGGCTCTGCGCCCATTGCCTTTGCCATGCTGGCGGATGCGATGGAGCGGGATGACGCGCTGCGCAAATCGTTCTTCGCCAAGCTCAAATACATGGCCTATGGCGGCGCAACGCTCTCCAACGATATCTACGACCGGATGCAGGCGCTGGCGATTGCCGAGACAGGCATGCGGATGCCGCTGACGACCATGTATGGCGCGACGGAAACGCAGGGTATCACCGTGGTGCACTGGATTACCGAGCGCGTTGGGCTGATCGGCCTGCCGTTGCCTGGGCTGACGCTTAAGCTGGTGCCCAACGGCACCAAGATGGAAGTGCGCGTTAAAGGCCCGACCGTGACGCCCGGCTATCTCAACGATCCTGACAAGACCGCGGATGCGTTCGACGAAGATGGATTCTACAAGCTCGGAGATGCGGGCAAGTTTGTGGACCCGGATGACCCTGCGCAGGGCCTGGTGTTTGATGGCCGGGTGACGGAGGACTTCAAGCTCTCGTCCGGCACCTGGGTCTCTGCGGGCACGCTGCGGGCGGATGTGGTGGCTGCCGCCTCGCCGCTGCTGCAGGACGCTGTGGTGTGCGGCCTTGACAAGCCCTATGTGGCGTTGCTCGCCTGGCCGAATGTGGGTGCGCTCACGGAGCTGGCGGAAGGCGCACCAACGCCGGATGACATGGTCAAGCATCCTGCTGTTGTGGCTGCGGTGAAGGAGAAGATCGCTGCCCATAACAAGGTGGCGGGCGGGTCATCGGGCCGTATCAAGCGGGTTCATCTGATGACGGAGCCGCCGTCTATTGACGGTCATGAAATCACAGACAAGGGCTATATCAACCAGCGCGCGACACTTGAGCGCCGGGCCGCTCTGGTGGACGTGCTCTATGCGGATGACCCGGATGACAGTGTGATTGTGATCTAACACCCTGCCGTATCCCCGGACTTGATCCGGGGTCCACTCTCGATTGCCGCGGGCTGGAGCGGTTGCGAGTAGGTTCCGGGTCAAGCCCGGAGATGCGGAACTAGCTGGCTTTGGGCGCTTCTTCAATGCATTCCACCAACAGCTCAAGCTGTGCCTTTCCGAAGGCGCGCATGTTGTCGATGCGGATGTCGGTGCCGGTTTCAACCATGCGAGCCTTTGAGACCGGACCTGAGACGGCGACCACCGCAGTGCCGGGCCTGGGGCCGTAGGGGGAGCCTGCTGGTCCTGCGGCACCCATTTCGCTGGTTGTCCAGTCGCATTGCATCTGACGGCGGTATCCGTCGGCGAGTTCCTGCGCGAAATCGGGCGTCAGAGGCTCGAGGCCCTTGAGGCTGAGGGTTGCCCTGTCGCGAATGGCGCGGCCGGCCTGTGGGGTGTAGATCACTGTGCCGCCGAGGAAAAAGGCTGAGGCACCCGGCTGGGCGAGGAGCGCGGCAGACACAAGCCCGCCCCCGGCGCTTTCCCCAATGGCGATGGCCTCGCCGCGGGACTTGAGAAGGTCTGCAACCTTTTGTGCGTACGGCAGGAGCGTTTCCAAATTGTTTTCCTCTTGAGGGTCGGGCAGGTTTCGTCCCTGCTGGCCAGGCTGGCATTATCTGATTTGGAGAGAGAATGCATGAGCGGACGTGTTCTTGCCATTGCCCGGTGTCTTGTAAAGCGCGGGCCCATGCAGCTTCTGCCGGAAACGGCCATAAGTCTCGACAAGGGAGTTGAGGGAGACCCGCGCGGGCACAAGAAGGGACGCCAGGTGACTGTGATGTCCCGGGAGGCCTGGGAGGCGGCGTGCGCAGAATTGGGCAAGGAGCTGGACTGGACCACGCGCCGCGCCAATGTACTGGTGGAAGGGGTGGATCTGGCCTTTACCAAGCACCAAAAGCTGCGCATTGGCGAGGTGCACTTCACCATCGCCATGCAGACGCAACCGTGTTTTTTGATGGATGAGTTTGAGAGCGGGCTGAAGGATGCGCTCAAGCCTGACTGGCGCGGCGGCGCCTGCTGCACGGTGGACAAACCGGGCATCATTCGTGTGGGGGACGATGTGGCGGTGCTGGCGTGAGTGACGTGACTGCAAAAGATGTTGTGAGTTTCTGGCTCGCTGCCGGGGAAGACAAATGGTTCAGCAAGGACGATGCGTTTGATGCAGAGATCAAGGCGCGCTTCGGGGAAGCGGTGATTGCAGCAGCTGACGGCCGCTACGATAACTGGGCCGCAACTGCAGAAGGGGCGCTGGCGCTGATCATTTTGCTGGACCAGTTTCCGCGTAATCTGCACCGCGGCTCGGCCGATGCCTTTGCCTATGACGCCCAGGCGCTGGCGGTGACACGCAAGGCCATCGAGGATGGTCATGACATGGCCATACAGGCGGAAGACCGGTCGTGGTTCTACATGCCGTTCATGCATTCAGAAGAGCTGGTGGATCAGGAAAGATGCATTTCGCTGGTGAGCGAACGGCTGGTGGATGCAGAAGAGACGCTCAAATTTGCAATCGTGCACCGCGATTTGATCGCGCGGTTCGGGCGGTTTCCGCACCGGAACGCTCTGTTTGGGCGCACGAGCACGGCAGAGGAAGAAAATTACCTCTCTAGCGATGGGGCATTTTCCGGCTAGACTGCGCGCAACAACAAATACGACAACAATTTTGAGGAAACTCCATGCCACTTGATCCTCAGGTGGAGGCGATGCTCGCGCAGCTTGCCGAACACCCGGCTCCGAAGCTGTGGGAAATGCCGGTTGCGGATGCCCGGGCCACCTATGACGCCATGGCGGCGCTGCTTGACCCGACGGATACACCAATTGGCAAAACGGACGACATGTCCATTCCTGGTCCTGCCGGTGAGATTCCGGTGCGGGTCTATTCGCCGATTGCGGGCGGCGGGTCCGCGTTGCCGTGTCTGGTGTTCTTTCATGGGGGTGGGTTCGTCATCGGCAATCTCGCAACCCATGATGCCCTGTGCCGCACTCTGGCGAACGAAGCCAGCGTGCGGGTGGTAGCGGTCGATTACCGGCTAGCACCTGAACATGCGTATCCGGCGGCAGCAGACGATTGCTACGCCGCTGCAAGCTGGGTTGAAGCCAATGCGGGCACGCTGGACATCGACCCCAACTCCATTGCGGTGGCGGGCGACAGTGCCGGGGGGAACCTTGCTGCAGTGGTGTGTCAGATGGCCAAGGCCAAGAAGGGCCCGCAGATTGCGTTTCAGTTGCTAATTTATCCGACTACGGATTTTACCGATGCCGAGCAGTGGGGCTCGCGCACTGAATTTGCAGAAGGCTATTTCCTAGAAAAGGAAACCATGCGCTGGTTCGAGGCGCAGTATATGGGTGGTAATGATGCGGCGCGGTCCGAGCCGTTTGCGTCGCCTCTGTCTTCAGAGGACCTTTCAGGCCTGCCGCCCGCCTATGTCATTACAGCCGGGTTTGACCCGTTGCGCGATGAAGGCAAGGCGTATGCGGATGCGCTCAATGCGGCCGGCACCAAGGCTGAATACAATGACTATCCCGGCATGATCCACGGCTTCTTCAACATGCAGGGGGCGCTTGATGTATCCCGGGACGCGGTGAAGGTGGCCGCGCAGAAGCTGGCGGCGGCGCTGGCGCACTAAGCCGACTGCGGTCAGCCTAAGACCTTGCCGGGGTTCATGACGCCTGTCGGGTCGATGGACTTTTTGACAGCACCCAGCGTCTGCATGCCGATGGGGCCTTTTTCCTGACCGAGCCAGGGCGCGTGGTCCGTGCCGACGCCATGGTGATGGGAGATGGTGCCGCCATTGGCGGCGATGGCGTCTGATGCGGCGCGCTTGATTGTCAGCCATTGCTCTATCTCGCCTTCAAGCCCGCCATCGTGGCGGCGGGGGAAGACGAAGGTGAAATAGAGGCTGGCACCGTCAGGATAGGCGTGGCTGATATGGGCCATGACGATGCCTTGCTTCCCCGGTCCGTCCATCGTGTCCCTTGTGGACGTGGCGATGGCTTCGGTTACCGCCTTGTGCAGCGTCTCGATGTTGGACCAGAAGGTGGAGGTTTCCAGCGTGTCTACGCCCAGCCCGTGATCCATCATCGGGTCGCGTACCATGGGGCCGTGGAAGCGGCCGGCTTTCCAGTTGGTGCCGGGGGATTTGCCCGCATGAAGCCCGCCTGCGGCCCCGATGAGCCGCGCGGCACGGTCGCGGGCGTAGGAAACGTTCACAGCGCTACCTTCCAGACCGATGAGCAGCACGCAGGGCCTGTCGGCATAACCACGCAGGCGCAGATAGGCGTCTGCCAGGTTGTCCTTCACTCCCTTTTCCTTGCCGACGCTGGACAGCGTGCGGAAGAAATAGGTTTCGTCTGCATCCGATAAGCGCAGCATCGCGGTGGGGATTTCTGCCTGCACGATCTGGCGGATGGCATCTGCGCCTTCCGCGAAGGATCGGAAGAGGTAGCCGCGATAATCCTCCGTCTCCGGAATATCGTGAATCTTGAAGGTCGCCTGGGTGATGATACCCAGTGTGCCTTCGCTACCGGCCACAAGCTGGTTGAGATTGGGCGCGGCCGCGGAGCCCGGTGTGGCTTCAGTGCGCCACAGGCCGGACGGTGTGGCGACTTCAGCAGAGACGAGCCATTTGTCAGCGCGGCCGTAGCGGATGGAGTTCTGCCCGGCACCGCGGGCGGCAATCCAGCCGCCAAGCGTTGAATACTCAAAGCTTTGTGGATAGTGACCCAGGCGCACGCCATGGGCGGCGAGCGCCCGGTCGAGTGCGGGGCCGTAGATGCCTGCCTGGGCGGTTGCGGTCATGGCTGTTTCGTCGACGCTGAGGAGAGATGCCATCAGCGTTGTGTCGACGGTGATGCACAGGCGGGTTTCGCCGTCCTCGCGGGCGGTGACGCCGCCGACGACACTCGAGCCGCCCCCATAGGGCACCAGCACGATGTTTTGGGCGGCGGAGAACTCCACTAGCCTTTGCACTTCTTCAGCGCTGCGCGGATAGACAACGGCGTCTGGCGCGTTGGAGATGTTGCCGGCGCGCAGCCAGAGAAGATCATGATAACTCTTGCCGCGCGCATGGAAGGCCCGTTCGTAGTCGCCAACATGCACCTGATTGGCACCGACAATGCGCTCAAGCTCCAGGCGGGTTTCGCCATCGAGGCCGGATGCTGGCATGGTGCAGCTGCCCAGATCCTTTGCCGGCGTCTTGGGCAACGGCGTACTGAGGCCCAGAGCGTCCGCGATCCAGTCCCAGGCGGGAGAGCCATCGGGCAGGGCATCTGGCTGGGCGGTAGGTCCCCAGCCGTTCCAGCGCAGGCTTTGACGGTCGATTGTCATCTTCTGTGCCCTTCAGTTGGTCTTACGTCCGCAGTCTGATGGCATTTGGCAGAATTTCAAAGCTCGCGGGAAGGCGACCGGGTGCCTCACCGTCTATATCGAGCAGGACCTCGGCACTATCGTCGATCGGCAGCGCCAGAAGCGTGGACGACCGGGTTGCGACAACCTTGGGACTTTGAATGTGGGAGCCCTTGTAGAGATCACCGTCGCCGGCCACGAGATCCTTCAATGTCGTATCAGTCATGATGACCACGTCGAACACACCATCATCGGGCTCGGCCATGGGCGCCATGTGCATGCCGCCGCCAAAATATTGTCCGATGGCGACAGCAGCCGGGCCGACATTGAAGATTTCGGCGTAACGCTCATCCATTTTGACGCGAACGGATTGCGGTGTGTAGCGCAGGGCGGCCCAAAACGTGCACCAGGCGAAGGTGAATTTGCCGCCCAGCAGTTTTGGCCAGGTGGCGTTGTTGACCGCGCGGTCAACGATGCCGGAGAGGCCGAAGCTTGCGATGTTGTTGAAGTAGCGGGTCTCCTTGGAGCCGTCATCGGCAACGTAGGAGCCGCGGCCAAGGTCAACCGTGCGGGCGTCACCGCGTGCACAGATGTCTGCTGCCTGCTCGAGGTCGGTTGGAATGCCGAAGGTGCGCCGATAGTCGCCGCCTGTGCCGGCGGGCATCAGGCCCAGAACCGCATCCGGATTGATCAGCTGTGCGTTTTCAAAAAAGCCGTTGATGCATTCATGGATCGTGCCGTCGCCGCCGACGGCGATGATCTGGCCGGCGCCGTTCTTGAGAGCCTGGGAGGTGAGACGCGCCGCATCCCACGGGCCGGTCGTGAGTGAGGTTTCAACCGGCAGGCCGGTGATGGGGGTCACGGCGCGGTTGATTGTCGCCAGCAATTCGTCCCAGCGCTTGGATGTGGCCCCGCCGGCTGATTGCGGATTGGCAATGACATGCACCTTGGCCCCATCAGTCAGCGCAAAAGGCTTGGGGGCCGGCGTGGGTGCGGGGGCTTCGCTCATGACGCCGCCTCGCTGACCCAAAGAGCTGGTTCAAACAGCGCGGTGCTAGGCCGCATCATCGCGCGTGATGAAGCGTTGTTCAGCTTCAGCAATCTGGCGTTCTCGTTCACCCGGATCCCATCCCAGTTCATCGCCCGCAATGTCGGCGATTCGTCTCAGCGTATCGTGGCCGGGATGGCCCAATGTGCCAAGACCCGTGCGGCGCTGGAGAATGTCGTCCAGGGAGCGGGCCATCTCTGTGCGGATGGAATAGAGCACCTGGGCGCCGATGGTTGGCGAGATGTTGGAGAGCGGCTCCAGCAGCTCCGGCTTGCCTTCATGCTCGGCCACGTCCACCACATCGTCCAAGCGGCTGCCATAATTGCGGGCGAGATTGCACACCACGTCCTTTGGCATGTTCGGCAGGCGTGACAGGGCGGCCGATTCAAACTCGCTGAAGCGGGTGATCTCGCCGCCCTGGACGGGGGTTTCAGCGGTCACACATCTGGCTTTTGGCTTGCCGAGCTTGTCATAGGCCATGTCGGTGACCTGTTCAGCCAGGTGGCGGGACGTGGTCCATTTGCCGCCAAGGGCCGACAGCAGACCGTCGAGACCTTCCGTACCGTGATCAAAGACTTCCGCAGCACGCGAGGCGCTATAGCTGTCCTTGTCATCGTCATTCGGGTTGGTGTCCACCAGAGGCCGTAGGCCCGCATAGAAATGCTCGACGTCGTCGCGGACAAGGTTCAAGCCGGGAAGGCCGGTATTGATGATCTTGATGAAGTCCGCGATATCCTGTTCGCTCACGCCCAGTTGGTCCGGCTTGCCATTGAACACGGTATCCGTGGTGCCGATGATGGTGTGGTTGCGCCTGGGAATGACGAAGAAGTGGCCGCCGCCCTTTGGCAGAACGGCCAGCGCCATGTTGTCTGTCAGCTTGCGGGTGATGAGGTGGATGCCCTTGGAGCGGATCAGGCTGCGCGAGGGCGTGCCGCCTTTTTCGGCCAGTGCCATGACGATGTCGCCCCACGGGCCGGTGGCGTTGATGGTGAGATCGGCTGTGATCTCGTGACTGCTACCATCCAGAAGGTCGGTGACGCGCGCGCCGATGACTTTGCGCTTTGCGCCCTCAACATCTGTGAGGATTTCATCGACCTGCGCATAGTTGGCGACATGGGCACCGTTGTCGGCGGCGTCACCGATGCACTCCACACCGACACGCTCAGGTGCGTAGGTCTGGCAGTCATAGTAGATCATGGCGCCGGTCAGCCCTTCCTTCTTCAGGTAGGGCGCATGCGCCAGCGCTTCTTCGCGCGAGAGGCGCTTGTGGCCGGGCATGTGCTTGTCGGGGTCGTCCAGGCGATTGCGATCGTAGGACAGCATGTCATAGAGAGTGAGGCCGATCTTCAGCTGGATCGTGGAGGCCATGCCGTAGAGCGGCACGAGGAAGGGGACGGGGGTCACCATGTGGGGGGCGATGGCCTCCCAGGTGCGGCGCTCGCGGAGGCTTTCGCGTACGAGGCTCAGTTCAAAGTTTGCAAGGTAGCGCAGGCCGCCATGAACCAGCTTTGACGAGCCGGCGCTTGTGGCAGAAGAAAAGTCCTTCTTTTCCACCAACGCGACCGATAGGCCGCGCATGGCGGCGTCGCGGGCGATGCAGGCACCGGTGATGCCGCCGCCGATGATGAGAAGGTCGTGGCGGGTGGCCGCCATGCGTTCCAGATCGCGCTGCATGTGCGCCTAGTCCTCACTATCCAAGTTGCTGTCTTTGTCATTGTGCACAAGGCCATGCTGGGACATGCGCCAGACCAGCATGTCGATACGGTCCTGCCCAAAGAAGGGTTCGCCGTTGAAGACCATGAGCGGCACGCCCCAGTGGCCGGACGCTTTCTGGGCGGCTTCGTTGTCCTCGATCACTTTTTCAAAATGATCCGGGTCCGCTTCAATGCGGGTGTCCAGCTCTGCCAGATCAAGACCTGCCCTGGCCGTGGCTTTTTCCAGATGGTCGCCCTCGTTCCAGCCCGGGACGCCGCCGAAGATGATGCTGCTGACCTCATTGAGGAAGTCTATGCCGTGGCCAGCTTCGGCAGCGGCCACGCCGAGCCGGGTGAGCCGCTGAATGTAGGGCTGGTCTTCAGGCACTTCGCCGGACGCGATGTCCATGACGATGGGATCCGGCTTGGGCCAGGCATAGGGTAGCTGTTCCATCTGCGCGATACGCGCCGTGTCCATCAGCAGATAGGGCGGCCATTGCGGGTTCACGGTCTTGAAGAAGCCGGGAATACGCACGGCGATGGGATAGACCGGCCGCACATTGACCGTCACGTTGTGGGTTTCAACGATCTTCTTCAGGCGTGGGGTCGCCAGATAGGAATAGGGCGAGCGGAACGACCAGAAGAGGTCAAATGAGAGGTCGGCAGCCATAAATGGTGTCCTTTGGCGGTGTTTTTCTTAGGCGCACGCTACCGCGCGGGAGCGGGCGAGCCCAAGCGAAATCGGACGTATTCGGGCGGATTTGCCCGGTGCTTTCAACGCACCAGATGACTTGCTAGGCTCAACCCTGACAAAACATCAGAACAAGCCTTCAATCGGGAGAAACACCATGCCTCAGGCCAATGCCAATGGGCTGACCTTTGAATATGAGACCTTCGGAGACACGGCCAATCCGCCGCTTCTGCTCATCATGGGCGTCGGCTGCCAGCTGGTGATGTGGCCGGAGAGTTTCTGCAACGGTCTGGCGGATCTCGGTTTCCACGTCATTCGGTATGACAACCGCGATGTGGGTCTCTCCAGCAAGATTGATGAGGCGGGGGCGCCGGACATCATGGCGGCCGTTACGGCGCAGCTGACCGGTCAGCCAGTGACGTCTCCTTACTCACTCGACGACATGGCAGATGATGCCGCAGGTCTGATGGATGCACTTGGCATTGACACAGCTCACGTGGTGGGGGCCTCCATGGGCGGCATGATCGCGCAGCTCGTGGCGATCCGGCATCCCGGCAAAGTCAAGAGCATGGTGTCGATCATGTCGACGACCGGCAATCCCGAGGTGCCGCCGGCCAAGCCCGAAGCCATGGCCGCACTGCTGACGCCGCCGGCTGATACCAGCCGTGAGGGCATGATCCAGCAGGGTGTTGATATGTGGAAGGTCATCGGCAGCCCGAAATATCCGGGTACGGAAGAAGAGCTTCGGGCTGTTGCAACAGCTAGCGTTGACCGCATGGTCTGCCCGGAAGGTTTTGGCCGTCAGGTGCTGGCCATTCTGGCAGCGCCGGCCCGCAATGAGGCGCTGGCTAAAGTCACCGCACCAACCATGGTGTTGCACGGAGCGGAAGACCCGCTTGTGCCGGTTGAAGGCGGCAAGGATACCGCAGACGCCATTCCCGGTGCCCGGCTGGAAATCGTCGAAGGCATGGGCCACGACTTCACCGAAGCGCTGGTGCCGGTCTATCTGGACAAGGTGGGCGGCTTCGTGCGCGAGGTCGAGAGCGGCCGCGCGGCTGCCGAATAGTTTTTCAAAGCACACAACACACCAAAATCGCTGGGAGGCGACATATGCAGCTCAAGGCCACCGGTATCGACATCGAAGTCGAGACATTTGGCGACAAGGCCAACCCGACCATCATCTTCGTGATGGGGTTTGGGGCGCAGCGCATCAACTGGCCGCCGGAGATGATGTCCGGACTTGTGGACCGTGGCTTCCACGTGGTGCGGTTCGACAATCGCGATGTGGGCCTGTCCCAAAAATTCCCGGAACATGGCACACCGGACGCCGGTGCAGTGATGGGCAAGATGCTGGCAGGTGAAACGCCGGAGGTGCCCTACACCCTGACCGACATGGCAGCGGATGCGGTGGGGGTGCTGGACACGCTGGGCATCGACAAGGCGCACATCGTGGGCGGCTCCATGGGCGGCATGATCGTGCAGCTGGCCGCGGCTGAATGGCCGGACCGGTTCAAGTCCATGACGTCGATCTTCTCGACCACGGGCAATCAGGAAGTACCCGCAGCGACAGATGAAGCCATGGCTGCGCTGCTGGGTCGTCCCGCCAATGAAGAGCGTGAGACGGTCATCAAGCACTCGATGGGTGTGCGGGCCGCAATCGGCTCACCCGGGTTTCCAACGCCGGATGATGAGGCCCGTGAGAGGGCGGCGGAGAGCTTTGACCGTTCTTACTATCCCGAAGGCACGACACGTCAGTACGCGGCGATCATTGCCGATGGTGACCGGCGCGAGCGCCTGAAGAAGATCACCTGCCCGGTGCTGGTGCTGCACGGCACGGATGACCCGCTGGTGCGGGTTGAAGGCGGCCGGGACACGGCAGCGAACATTCCCGGCTCCAAGCTCGTGGAAATCGCCGGCTGGGGGCATGATCTTCCCAAGGAAGTGCAGCCGCAGCTGATTGATGAAATCGCGGCGCATTGCTTCGCGGCTGAAGGGCGGGCGGCGGCGGCTGAATAAACTTGTTGCCCTGCCTCCTAGCTGACTCTGCTGGGAGGCAGGGAATACCTTTCCTGCGCTCAATATCGTTTGGTGCCATGTGAATCTGACCGAGTTGGAAATGCGCGTCCTCACACTCATCCTTGATGGGGAAGTGCACGGACTTGATGTCCTTCGAAAGCAACTTGACCTTGCGCAAGTCACGCGACGGGAATTCACAGGGCGCGGTTTCTTTTCCACACTTGCAATACCCGAAGATGCGCCGCGGCTTAACTATTTGGGCGGGGCTGCGATTGGCGATGTCCAACTGACGAGTAGTCTGCTTGAAAATGGTGCAGGCTTCGTGCTGTTCCTTGAGCACGGCGTTTTAGACGAACTGGAGTGCTACACCTGCGGCGATGATTCATGGCCGGACAGTCTTGGCAAGTCAGACACGGCTAGCAGATATGAGCTTTCATACTGGGATTCGGAGAACCGGGGTTTTGGTGATTTGGCATCTCACTTGTAGGTCTGCTTTTCGGTCCTGAGTCTTTCCAACCAAGATATCACCGCGGACTTGTTTGGAAGTCTAGAGCAACACCAATGGGCTTCAGCGGACTACCCTGAGTCCCGGATCAAGTCCGGGATGACAGCAAGGGGCGGGGTGCGGTGCCAGACTTCTGCTTATCCCCGGACTTGATCCGGGGTCCACTCGCTTGAGTGGCCGGGCAAAGCCTGCATGGGGTTTTCGAGCGCTGCGGCAAGCGGGTTTGCGAGTAGGCCCCGGATCAAGTCCGGGGCTACGATGATTTTTTTTGAGAATCTATCCCCGGTCTTTCCGGGGCCCTCATACTGAGTGTGCCTCGCGCTTGAGGGCATCCCGGACCGGCCGGGCTTGGGCGCTGGGGCGGATGGCCTGACGGGTGGATCACGGGTAACGGACGTGACCTCCGGCAGGCGGCGAAGGCTCGGCCCGGCGCATGGAATAAGATCGCCCCGGTGGACGCCTGCGTGGCAGGACGTGCGGACTGATCCCGCGCCTGAACGCGAGCGTGACCGGTAGCAGGGCTGAGGTGGAAATTCACGAGATAACGCCTCGTGCCATCGCTAGTGCCTGAGCCGAAGACCATCCGTAACGGGAGCGCTGCTCATGAGCGGCACTCGACACTATTTGATCGCAACGGCCACGCTGCCACGGCAGCGCTCCCGTTCTCCCTCATGCTTTCGCGGGCGTTGGCCCGGCGGAGCTTTTGGTGCTGCGCAATAGGTCCCCGTGTCCCCGGACTTGATCCGGGGCCTACTCGCAAACCCGCTTGCCGCAGCGCTGGTGGATTGACCGAGGCGCTGCGGCTGGGGCTCGCTAAGAGTGGACCCCGGATCAAGTCGGGGATACGGGGATGGAGCCAGTCTGCCTGCTGAGCGTTTTGTGCTGAGGACCGGCAAGTCACCTCTTCCTTGATGGGAGAAGTCGGCGCGCAGCGCCGTGTGAGGGTGACAGCGGCGAGGTGTGAGACTGCCTTGAGGGTCACCCCCTCACCCTCCCACGCCCTGCAGGCGCGGGCCCCTCCCTCTCCCGCGAGGGGAGAGGGGGTTTTGGGGGTGCGAGTTTGGGCGCTTAGACCTGGCTGGCGCCGCCGTCACACGGCACCGTGGCACCCGTTGTGTAGGCGGAGGCGCGGGACGCCAGGAAGATGGCGACACCGGCGATGTCTTCAGGCTCGCCGATGCGCTTGCGCGGGTTATCCGCCTTGATGGCGTCGCCCATGGTGGCAAGGGTTGCGGCCATCATGTTGGAGGGGAAGGGGCCCGGCGCGATGGCGTTGACGAGGATGTTGTCGTCCGCGAGGCGACCGGCCAGGTGGCGGGTCAGCATGATCATGCCGGCCTTGGAGGAGGAGTAGGCGAAGGTATCGAGGATCGGGGGCTCGATGCCGTTGATGGAGGCCGTGTTGATGATGCGGGCGGGCTCTTCATAGGTGGCAGCCTTGCGCAGCAGTGGCAGCAGCTTCTGGGTCAGGAAGAAGGGGCCTTTGATGTTGATGTCAAAAACCTTGTCCCAGCCTTTTTCGGAGTAGTCATCAATGGGCTCACCCCAGGCAGCGCCCGCATTGTTGATGAGGACGTCGAGTTTTTCCTCACGGTCCTCGATTTCCTTGGCGAAGGCGGTGACGCCTTCAACAGTGGACAGGTCATAGGGGAGCGAGATGCAGGTGCCGATTTCAGACAGGCGGGCGGCGGTGGCGTCGCAGGCTTCCGCCTTGCGGGCGGTGATGTAGACCGTGGCGCCGTTTTCTACGAAGCCCTTGGCGATCATTTCGCCGATGCCGCGGCGGCCGCCGGTGATGACGGTGACTTTGCCGGAGACGTCAAAGAGGTTTTTCATGAGTTTTTTGTCCTCGTGGGAAGTGTGCGTATGCGTTCCCTCAAGGCCATAACGCAAAGCGGCGGCAAAGAGGAG
>JBHJJF010000185.1:0-24880 GCA_050042885.1 Candidatus Phaeomarinibacter sp. | reverse complement strand
GGTCCCTCGCCTTCAAAGCCCGCGCGTCGGATGGACGCCTCGTTGCCCATGGCAAAACGCTGGGTGGCGCCCCAGTAAAGGGCGGCTGAGTCAGCGCCTTTTGGCAGTGCCGGGCCCATGGTGCGGTAAAGGATGTAGCTCAGATAGGAGAAGCGGCCCGGATTGGCGCCGAAATACTCCATGGCCGCAGCTGTATAGGCCTCCAGGCCCTCTTCCGCAGCCGCGCGCAGCGGTGCCAGTTCCGCCGGATCGATAACGCCCAGCGCGTCCATGATACGGGCATGGATTTCAGGTTCCGGCAGCACATTGCCGCGCGGCTTGAGGACGGGCGGACGCAGGTGATGCACGTTCTTGGGAAACTCGAAATTGAAGAATGTGGCTTCCCACTTCTCGTACTGGCTGGGCGCAGGGAGGACATAGTCCGCCTCACGCGCCGGCTCCGTCATGGCCACATCAATCACGACTACCAGTTCATGCGCCCGCAAGGCCTCGCGCCATTTGGTGCTGTCGGCCATGGAATGCGCTGGGTTGCCGCTTTCAATCCACATGGCCCGGTAGCGGTTGGGGTGATCGGTGAGGATTTCGTCCGGCACTGTGTTGCACGGCACAAGCCCGGAGACGATGCGCGCACCAGCCACCGGCGATTTTCGGAAGTCGGCCTCATAGCCGTTCTCGTCGCCGTCGCCTACATCGTCAAAGCCGAAAAATGGGCCGACGAGCTGTGTCAGGGGCGACATGGTATGTGGCTTGCCGAAGTTACCGGTCAGGGTCATCAGCATGTAGTGAAGGTAGGTATTGAGCGTCGAGTGAGGCGCCATCTCCAGGCCCACATCTTCATATGTCGCTGCCGTCTCCGCGCGGCCAACGGCTTCAGCCGCAGCTTTCAACAGTGAGGGTTCAACGCCCGAATATTCTGCATACGCATCAACATCGATCGACTTGAATCGTTCGATCACAGCATCAAGGCCGGTGGTGTGCGCTTCGTGCCAGTCATGCGGTATCAAGTCCTGCTGAACGACATGCGCCACCATGGCCGAGAGGCACCAGGCGTCGCGACCGGGCTTTACGGCCAGATGGTAGTCGGCGAATTCGGCGGTTTCCGAACGGCGCGGGTCGATGACGATCAGGGAGCGGTTCTCATCCTTGGCAATCTGGCGGATCATTACGCGGGCGCGCTGGTAGCCGTTGGACTGCCAGGGGTTCTTGCCGATGATCATGACGGCCTGGGCGTCATGCACTTCGCCATGCACATTGGCGCCGTACATACGGCCCATGATCCAGGCCATGCCGGTCTTTTCCTGTGCCAGCGCGTTGGTGTGGTACTTCATGCCCAACGCCGCGCGAACACTTGAGAAATAGGCGCCGCCTAAGTGGTTGCCCTGGCCACCACCGCCATAGCGGAAAATCTTGTCGCCGCCATGCTCGTCGCGGATCGCAGCCATCTTGGAGGCGACCTCCGAGATGGCGGTATCCCAGTCGATCTCTTCGAAGGTGCCATCGGGCCGGCGGCGCAGGGGGGACGTCAGTCGGTCCTTGCCATTGACGTAGTAGTCGATCTGCAGCGCCTTGTTGCAGGTATAGCCGCGTGACGCCGGATGGTTCTTATCGCCCTTCACCCGGGTGATGTGGCGATCATCGTCACCGCCCACCTGCACCTGAATGCCGCAATTGGCATAGCAGAGGTTGCACGCCGTGCTCATCCATTCGCTGTCTGCTTTTTTAGACCCTGCTGCGTTGGCCATGTCACCGTGCTCCCAATTGTCAGTTCATTTTTAGAACTTTATGGCAATACACACGTTTCTCCAAAGGAAATTCGCACTCTGCAATACGGTCTGCGTATCTTGATCTTCGCCAGCTTCAGCCCCATTTATTAAGCGTTCGGTGCCCATACTGGGGCCGGATGGGTTGGTTTGTGGCCAGAAACCGCACCAACCCGAGAGAAAGCCGCTTTTGATGAGGGCTTTAGGATATGGCACGGGTTACCCCTTTTACCCATCCACTGCTGCTGGGCTTTGACGGGCTCGAGCAGCTTCTGGACCGGGTCGGACGGCTGTCGAATGACGGTTATCCCCCTTTCAACATCGAGCAGACGAGTCCCGATGAGGGCGAAGATGGTGGCGTCCACCGCTTTCGCATCACGCTGGCTGTCGCCGGTTTCACTCGCGACGAGCTGTCGGTCACTGTTGAAGGCAATGAGCTCATCATCAAAGGCAAGCAGGCTGACGATGAAGATCGCGCCTTTCTGCACCGTGGCATCGCCGCCCGGCAGTTTGTGAGGGTCTTTGTCCTGGCGGACGGGCTTGATGTGGAGACAGCCGATCTTGAGAACGGCCTGTTGAGCATCGACCTCGTAAAGCCGGAACCAAGCCAGACCGCCCGGCGCATCGAGATCGGCGCATCGGTCGAAGACAACCGCGCCCGTGATGCAAAGGAAGTCGACGCCCAAGAAGTTCCTGTGCCCAAGAAGACTGCCGTCTAGATAGAGGCAGGAGTAAGGAGTACGACCAATGAACAATGATGCTTTTTCACCCAGCCCCTCGGGGCCCATGAACTCTCAGGACTTTGCCGCCTTCGGCGCGCCCAAGACGGTCTATGTCCGTGAAGTGGGGCCGGATGCCGTGCGCGAAGTCATCGGGGATGAAACCGACATTCCGACTGATGCCCGCTTCTTCGCGGTGCACGCCGCCGACGGCACGCGCATGGCCATCGTCGATGACCGCGATGCCGCCTTTGCAGGCGCGCGCCAATACGACCTCGACCCGGTCAGCGTTCACTGACCGGCGCGTCATTTCTCTAACAATGTGTGGGCCGCTTTACGCCGCGTGGCTTTCCGGCGATCGGGTCAGCGTTTCGTAAATCTCTGCTGCTGAGCTCGCGTTGCGCAGCGCGTTGGTGACGCCTTCATTGCGCAGCAGGCGCGAGATGCGTGCCAGAGCCTTCAAGTGATCCGCACCGGATTCTTCGGGTACCAGCAGCAGGAACACCAGGTCTACGGGCTCGTCATCCACAGCATCAAACTCAATCGGCGTTTCAAGCCGTGCGAAAAAGCCTTCGAGCTTTGTCATCTCCGGCAGGCGCGCATGGGGGATGGCGATGCCATGTCCGACGCCTGTTGAACCCAGACGTTCACGTTCAATCAGTGCCTCGAATATCACCCGCGCGTCGATGCCGCTGGCATCGCTTGCGCGTGTGGCGAGGTCCTGAAGCACCTGCTTCTTGCTGCCTGCGTGCAGGCTTGCAAACACACGATCGGCCGCCAAGAGATCAGAAAGATCCATGTCACGTCCTTGCTTGTCATGCGTGCTTACACCAGATGCAGCCACCGCATGTAAAAAATCAAATTGCTGTGCTGTCGCCTGATCTCAGGCGGTGCACATTCCGATCCAGATCCTGGTGACGGTCAGCCTTTGCTGCCCAGTTCCACCCATCCAATGTTTCCATCGTCGCGGCGGTAGACCATGTTCACCGCCTCTGTATCTCCCGCCTTGAAAAGCAGGAATGGTGCATCCGCAAGATCCATGCGCATCACCGCTTCACCTACAGACAGATGCTGCAGTTTGGTTGTCGTCTCGGCAATGATGATCGGCTGATCATCTGCTGCCGCTGCATCACTTTCGCTCTCTTCAGGCTCCCCGGACAGAACGCGCGCAGGCAGTTCGATCTCTACGGGTGCCTGACGGCCTTCCGCATGATGGTCTTTCAGCCGGCGCTTGTGGCGGCGCAGGCGCTTTTCCATCTTCTCAGCGGCGCCATCAAAGGAGGCATAGATGTCCCCCGCACGGTCCTTACTTTGCAGCACAACTCCGTGTCCAAGACGCAGAGTGCAGTCGGCCTGGAACTCATGGCCTTCCTTGGAGAACACCACGTGGGCGTCGGTGGCGCGGCCCAGAAACTTTTCCGCCGAAGCCTCAAGACGATCCGTGACATGGGTGCGCAGCGCGTCCCCAACATCAATATGCTTGCCGGTAACCTGAACCTGCATGGAGCCTCAATAATCAGTCGTTGAAGTGCAAAACGCTGCCCGTTTGGGGCGTTGGCGGCGGTCCGCCTGACTTTGCGAAAAAGGCGTCCTCATCGGCAGGCCCCTTACTTACGAGCGCCGGACCCTAGTGAGGTCACAGGGGGGTGTCAACACGGTGTTTTACCCCCTGATTCCACACCAAAATCAGGGCAAACAATCCTTATTTGTCAAGCGCTTAGGCGTTTCGCCCGGCGGCGTTCAACAGACGATGGAATGTGCATGGCTTCACGGTATTTCGCCACCGTGCGCCGGGCGATATCAATGCCGCTGACCTTCAGAATTTCAACGATCTTGTCATCGGAAAGAATCTTGCTGGCGCTTTCCGCGTCCACAAGTTCGCGGATGCGATGACGGACGGCTTCAGCTGAGTGGGCGTCCCCTCCGTCGGTAGAGGAGATGGCCGACGTGAAGAAATACTTCAGTTCAAAAACGCCGCGGGAGGTTGCCATGAACTTGTTGGATGTGACTCGGCTCACAGTCGCCTCATGCATTTCGATGGCATCGGCAATCGTCTTGAGATTAAGCGGGCGCAGATGGGAAATGCCGTGGGCAAAGAACCCATCCTGCTGACGCACAATCTCGCGGCTTACCTTCAGGATCGTCCGAGCGCGCTGGTCGAGGCTTTTGACCAGCCAATTGGCGCTCTGCAGGCAGTCCGACAGATAAAGCTTATCGTCTTTCTTCTGCGTCGCACCTGAGACCGTCGCGTAGTATTGCTGATTGACCAGCACGCGCGGCAGGGTCTCGGTGTTGAGTTCCACTGTCCACCCGCCGCCTTGCGCTGCGCGGACAAACACATCCGGCACAACCGGGGCCGCGGTCTCACCGCCAAACATCAGGCCGGGACGCGGGTCCAGCGCGCGGATCTCCGCAATCATGTCGCGGATGTCTTCTTCATCCACACTGCACAGCTTGCAGAGCTGCCCAAGGTCGCGCCGGGCGACAAGTTCGAGATTATCGAGGAAGCACTGCATGGCAGGGTCCAGCCGGTCCATCTCAGCCAGTTGCAGCGCCATGCATTCCTTGAGCGAGCGCGCCATCACGCCTGTCGGCTCGAAGCTCTGCATCGTTGTGAGCACATCTTCCACATCCGTGCGCGGTGTACCCAGACGCGCCGCAATGTCGTCAAGACCGTCAACACCATCTTCAAGATCGTCAAACCGCAGATAGCCGGCATCATCCATGCAGTCGATGAGGAAGCGCCCAATCATTCTTTTGGCGGGGTCAAAGATCGCCACATCCAGCTGCTCTGTCAGATGTTCAGGCAGGGTCAGATCACGGGTGAGACGGCTTTCAAGGTCAAGCTCGCTGTCACCGCCAACGCCGCCCCCTGATCCACCCGCGGAGGATGACCAGTCGGACCCACCAAGGGCCGCCGGTGTTGTGTCTGCTTCGGTGCCGGACCGGTCCGACCCCACATCTTCCGGATACATATCCTCAAAGCCGGAGTCTATTTCCGTTGTCGGAGCCGCATCGTCCAAAGACACAGGTGCGGGATCAGGCTCGGCCAGGTTGCTCTCGCCCGCATCACTGGTGGCTATGTCGATTGACCCGCTTTGCGCGTTCGTATCCGTGTTGGCTGTATCAGTGTTGGCCCTATCCGTGTTGGCTATGTCGGCCCGTTCGCGCTCAGCGCTTTCGCCGGCGAGGTCTGGAATTTCGGCACGCTCATCGCGATCCAGAAGCGGGTTTTTTTCCAGCTCCTGCTCAACGAAAGAGGCAAGTTCGATGTTGGAAAGCTGCAGGAGCTTGATGGCCTGCTGCAGCTGGGGCGTCATGACCAGGGACTGGCCCTGGCGCATTTCCAGACGTGGTGCTAGTGCCATCGCGCCCCGCTTCCCCGCCTACAGCGAAAAGCGCTCGCCGAGATAAAGCCGGCGTACGTCTTCGTTGCCGACAATCTCGGAGGGCAGGCCTTCCAGCAGAAGGCGCCCATCGTGAAAGATGTATGCGCGGTCGATCAGTTCCAGCGTCTCACGCACATTGTGGTCGGTGATCAACACACCGATGCCACGGTCTTTGAGGTGGCTAACCAGCTCATGGATATCGCCCGTCGCAATCGGGTCAATGCCGGCAAACGGCTCATCGAGAAGCATGTAGTTGGGTTGAGCCGCCATGGCGCGCGCGATTTCCACGCGACGGCGCTCGCCGCCAGACAGGGCAACAGAGGGCGTGCGGCGCAGGTGAGTGATGGAAAACTCCGCCAGCAACTCGTCCAGCATATTCTCGCGGCTGCCGTGATCGCTTTCAACCAGCTCGATGACAGCCCGGATGTTTTCCTCAACCGTCAGACCACGGAAGATTGACGCTTCCTGAGGGAGGTACCCGATGCCCATGCGGGCGCGGCGATACATCGGCAGATTTGAGATATCGACACCGTCCAACTCGACGGCGCCGTAGTCAGCCTCAATAAGGCCCGCAATCATGTAGAAGCAGGTGGTCTTGCCAGCACCATTGGGGCCAAGCAGGCCAACGGCCTCGCCGCGTTCCACATTCATGGAAACGCCACGCACCACCGGTCGTTTGTTGAAGCTCTTGCCAATGCCTTCCACCACCAGGCCGGACGTAGCCGCAACGAGCCGCGGGCCGCCGGATTTCTCCGTACCCGTCATGGTCGCCATTTCACCTGTGGTTTCCCCATCCATACCAGTCATTAGTTAGCCTGCGCGCTTAAAATTCTGTGAACCATATTGGTCCGGCACCAAAAAAGGCATGATTTTTGCCTCTCCCGACGTGAATAGCAGCAATTGAGAGTCGTATTTGCTGCCGGATTGTCTGTTCCGGGCTAGTTTCCCCCCGCCCCCTCATCTTCATCTGCCGGCACGAAAACGGACCGGACGCGTCCCCCCTGGCTGCCGCCTGCCCCTGCGGTGCCCGCATCCACTACGGTCTGGCCGGTGTCCAGATTCATGACCAGCTTCTGCCCGCGGATGACATTTTCACCCTGCGTGAGCACGACGGTGTCGCCCATATAGATTTCCCGTTTGCGCATATCGTAGAGCGCCCAGTCGCCCACGGCGGTCTGGCCGTCGATGTCGGTGATGATGACATTTCCCTTGGCATCAATCTTGGTGATGCTCTGGCCCGGGGCCGGGCCGGGCGATGGATCTGCTTCAAACCCTTCCGGCACGTCTTCGGCCGGTGCCTGTTTTGCATCTTCCTTCTGGACGTAGTGGACAAACACCTTGTCGGCGCGCAGGCGCATGGTGCCCTGCACGGCATCGACCTTGCCGGTAAAGATCGCCAGATTTTCCAGCCGCTTCCATTCAGCCGTGTCAGACACTACCTCAATAGGTTCACCGGGATCATCGGTGAAACCGCCATCTGTTTCCTGCGCCATCAGGGTTGCGGGCACAGCAAGCAACCCGAGGGCGAGGCATGTGGTGGGCAGGCGCATGGCGGGGAAGCCCCACTTCAGTTCAGCTGTCATCTTCAATCAGTCCATTTGCTTCTTCGCTTGTGCCCCAACATGCCGCCCCGGCGCACCGATACTTACTCTCCTGCGATGCCAAACAGGCTTGACGATCCCCCGTCGCCGCCTGCATCAAAAATCACGACCTTGGCCCGGTTGGTCAGCGTGATCGTCTGGCCCGACTCGGTCACACGCAGGCCACCGCCTACAGCCGTTCCGTCCGGACCCTGACTGACCACAGGCTTATCGCTCGAGATGTCCCCGGATGCCAGATTGACCCTCACCAGTTCCCCCTGAAACTGGAAGCCGCCATCCGTAAACAGCATCACATCTGTTTCCAGATCAATCCACTCTTCGTCCGTATTCAGAAGACCCGTCTTGGATGTCACCGACGTCCATGATGTCTGGCTGGCGCTTTCCAGATCACCCTGCACGTCATCCAAATGAATGAGTGCCGGATTGTCCGCATCCTGAACGGCGCTTGTGGCCGTGATGGTGTAAGGCTGGCCTTCGTCATCTATGTCTGAAATACGCGGGCTCACCATGCGCAGATCATCCGTTCTGGATGTCACTTCAGAGAAGGTGATGTCGAGTTCATCCGGTCCGTCAAAAGTGCCGGACAGAAACAACAGGGACACAATGAGGACAACAGCTGTCAGCGCGAGCCCCAGCTTCATGGCCCACACAAAGCGGCTATAGGCCCGGGCCTGGGCGGCATTTGCCTGTTTGCGCACCCTCGACGGACGCAGCCTGCGCGGCGGCAAATCAGATGTGTTGCTCGCGCTCACGCAAAGCCCGCCCGCAACAGGTCATGCATATGCAAGATGCCCACAGGCGCCTGCGGATCAGGAGACGCCGTGTCCACGACGAACAGGACTGTGACAGGTGGACTGACTTCGTTCATATGCGCAATGGCTTCACCCGCCAGCGCATCCTTGGCGATGGTGCGCGGTGATGCAGTCATGACTTCGGCCGCGGTCTTACCGACAATGTCAGCGCCCAGATGGCGACGCAAATCCCCGTCGGTGATGACGCCAATAAGCCGCCCGGCCACATCAGCCACACCAGTACAGCCAAAGCCATTGGCCGTGATCTGATCAACCGCCTCCGGGACAGCGGTGTCGCGCTTGACCATGGGCACCTTGTGAGGCGGATGCATGACATCCGAAACGCGCACCAGCATCTGGCCGAGGCGGCCACCCGGGTGCAGCTCGCGATATTTGTCCTTGGTAAAGCCGCGCCGCTCCATCAGGGCAACTGCAAGTGCATCGCCCAGGGCAATCATCATCGTTGAGGACGTCGTCGGGGCCATGCCCATGGGGCAGGCCTCTTCGGCGGCGGGCAGGTGAAGCAGCACGGAAGCGGCGCGCGCCAGCGTTGACTCCGGCTTGCTGGTGATTGCAATCAGCGGCGTATTGATGCGTTTGCCATGGGCAATGATGTCACCAAGTTCCTGGTTCTCGCCCGAATTGGACAGGACCAGCAGGCAGTCGCCGCGCGTGACCATGCCAAGGTCACCATGGCTGGCTTCGCCAGGATGCACGTAATGCGCCGGGGTGCCGGTGGAGGCCAGGGTCGCGGCAATCTTGCGCGCGACATGGCCGCTCTTGCCCATGCCACTGACGATGATCCGGCCCTCGGTGCTCTGCATGGCGTCGGCTGCTTCGGAGAACCGGGCGTCCAGCGTGTCGCGCAGCTTGCCCAATGCGTCAGCGGCCAGGGTCAGCACACGGCCTGCAGCTTCGCGGTCCGCGGGATCAAGGACAGGGTCTGCGGGCACTGGGTTTTCTCTTTTCGCCATCTTGTAGAGTGCCGTTTTCCCAGGACTGTTGCGACGGATCTTGCGATCTGGAGGGCGCGCTTGCCGGTAGAAGGACGAGCGCAAGCGGCGCGTTTAAGCAAAAACCTTGCCAGAAGCAAGACCCTGCGCCGGAGTATGGGTCCGGTGACGCTGTGGGGTCAACATAAATGCCCAAAAATCAGGCGTTTTGGAGGCAGGCTGCCAGAACCAAGCCGGACCCTAATGCGCAAAAATATCGACGTCCGGCCACCCGGCCATATCAAGATCGGCGCGGGTCGGCAGGATGTCGAAACACGCCTGGGCCAGTTCCGTCCGACCTTCGCGCGCCAACATCATGTCCAGACGGTCCTTCAGCTTGTGCAGGTGCAGCACGTCGGAGGCTGCATAGGCCAGCTGGGCGTCACTGAGCGTGTCGGCCCCCCAGTCAGAGCTTTGCTGCTGCTTGGACATGTCGAGCCCCAGCAATTCCCGGCTCAGATCCTTCAGCCCGTGGCGATCCGGGTATGTGCGCACGAGCTTGGAGGCGATCTTGGTGCAATAGACCGGCGCGCACTCGACACCGAGATATTTTTTGACCATCCCCACATCAAACCGTGCGAAGTGAAACAGCTTCACGCTGCCGGTGTCGGCAAACAGCGCCTTCAGATTGGGGCAGTCGTATGTGGCGCGGTTCATCTGCACCACATGGGCGGTGCCGTCACCGGACGATAGCTGCACCACGCACAGCTCATCACGATGTGGATTGAGCCCCATGGTTTCCGTGTCGACCGCAACAACAGCGCCGAGGTTCAGACCGTCGGGCAGATCGCCCTTGTGAAGTGTCGTTGTCATGGGGGCGACAATGCCCCCATTTGCCGCGCAGGTGAAGTGGGGAATGCTCCCAATGCACTGTCAGATGCCCCGTCCGGCAATCGGCTTCAGGCCGTGATCTCAATCTGCGGCGACACCAAGTTTGACGTTGTCGCGGCGGTCACCACTGGATCGGTTGTCGACCTCGACCGCTACATTGCGAACACGCCTGTCAGACGAATCCCGCGGATCAACCTCCGGCGCAGACGTCCGCACGATGCGCCGCACCGTGTTCTGAAGCCCGTCTATGTCATCCTTGAGCACGCCGGAGACCTCCGAAAGTCCGTTCGCAACCCCATCCACCTGGGAGAGGCTTTCGGCGATGTGCTCGATCTGACGGGAGACCTCCTTCGCTCCCTGTGTCGATTCCATCGCATTGCTGGCGATCTCGGATGTCGATGCACGTTGCTGTTGAACGGCGGCGTCGATCTGGGCAGCTGCAGAGTTGATCTGGCCGATCACATCGGTGATGTCGCCCATGGCGGTTGCAACTTCATCGGTCGTGCCCTGCATGAGGTTCACATGGGTGGTGATTTCCGCCACAGATTTTTGTGTCTGCGTGGCCAGCGACTTCACTTCGCTGGCGACAACTGCAAAGCCCTTGCCGGCGTCGCCGGCACGCGCCGCTTCAATGGTTGCATTCAGCGCCAGGAGATTTGTCTGCTCCGCAATTTCGCTGATCAGACCAATAACGGAGCCCACTTCATTGGCGGCCTCCTGAAGCTTGGTCACCACGCTTTCCGTATTGCCGGTGGTGTCAGACGCCTTGTCTGCTGCCGCACGGGTTTCCGCCACCTGGTCCGCAACAGACTGAAGCGACTGGTTCACTTCATCCAGCAGGCTTGAAACGGCTTCCGCATTCTGGGTTGCCTGGCCTGCCGCATTTGCCACCGCTTCGCGGCCCGACGAGGCTTCGGCGCTAATTCTGGAGAGCTGTGCAGACTGGTCTGCCAGAGCCACACCGTTCTCGGAGATGGTGCTGACAGTGGTCTGCAATTCACCTTCAACGGCATCCGCCAGCGACCTTAATGCTTCCACTTTTTCCGCCGCCGAGGCCGCCTCCAGTTCCATCGCCACCTGCTGTTCTTTTTCAGCTTTGACGATGTTGTCGCGAAAACTCACCAGGGCCTTGTTCATCTCGCCGATGTCGTCCTCTTTTGTGTCCTTGACGAGAGATAGCTGGATATTGCCGCCCGCAAGCTGTTTGAGGTTTTCCACAAACACACCAATTCGGCGTGCGATCGGCAAAGCGCCGAGGAGACCTACCGTTGCGAAAGCCAGAACCACCAACGCATTGATGACCACGATGGTCCAAATGCTTTGCTCGGCTTCGTCAATCAGCCGCTGCGTGACGTCCTTGATCTCATGCGCAGTCCGGTCCTCGATTTCCTTGATCTTGTCGATGCGCTTTGTTGCCAAAGCAAACCACTCAGCGCCGGAAATGCCCTGTGGATCACGCGTCTGTGGCAATGTTGCAATGACCTTGCGCCATTCTTCGACCTTGCTCAGCTCCGGGCTGTCCAGTGCTTCATGCAGACGTGCCGTCTCTTCCTCGGTCGCAAAACGAGCGAACTCCTCGAGAAAAAGGTGCTCGCCGACAAGGCGTGACCGGTAGGCCTGATACTGGGCGGGATCGACGACGCCCCGCTTGGCACTGTCGAGAAGCGCGGCCCCAAGGGCGCGTTCCAGGCCTGAGTTCTCCTTGGCCTCAACAAGGGCCAGGAAAGGCAAGAGCAATGACGTGACTTCCTGAGCAGGGCTCTGCTCAGAACTTACGGCGATGATCTCAACCAACTGGTCGATGATCTCCGAATAGAACTCCACATTTCTGGGGATGGTCATTTGGCGCCGGTCTATTACCCGTCGATGTTCCGCAATCAGCGTTTTTTCCGTCGCCACCAGCTCCATGAGATGGCTCATCTTCTTTGGTGTGGTGCCCGCTTCCAAGGCAGCAACACTTGCGCTGTAGCTTTCCAAAGCACCATCGCTAATCCCGCGTTGCTCGCTCAACTTGCTGCGTTGATCTGCCGCGTAGCGGCTGTTGATCACACCAACTGACAGACCGCGCTCTTTTTGAAGCTCATGAATAACCGCGGTGGCTTCAATTGCCACAATCTCGATCGGGACGAGGGCTTCCAGTTCCTGCTTGCCCTTAAACCGCTCAAGTACGGCTTCGCCCGCAAGGCCAACAATCGCGAGGTGCGGAAAGAGCACCAGAAAGATCAGTTTGTTCTTTAGGCTGACACGCATGATGTAGTTCCCCTAGCGCCCGAACTACCCCCTTGCTACCGGATACACGCTAACGTTTAGATAACATCAAACTATTTTTCGTCCGTATTCGGACCATTTTCAACTTATGCGATATGGGGATACAATTTTGGGTTGTGACTAGCCCTCATCGAGGGTCAACACAGAGTTTCCCACTACCAAAGGCAAGCGTCCGGCACGACCGTGACTGTCTGTAAATGGTGCCCAGGAGAAGACTCGAACTTCCACGTCCTTTCGGACACTAGCACCTGAAGCTAGCGCGTCTACCAATTCCGCCACCTGGGCTCACTGCGGTCGCCTATAACCAAGTCATGGGCGGCAGGAGGGGGCGAGTGATAGCGCTGCGGCCTTTCCGGATCAAGCATAGAATGTCGCCTTGCGCCCGGATTCGCGGGCTTTTGCCGCCTCTGTCTGTCTCCAACCCGCTCAAGGAACGCCCAAATGCCCCGTCTGCTCATCCTGTCCGGCCTGCCGGGCACTGGCAAAACAACCCTCGCCCGGCCGGTGGCCGAAGCTCTGAACGCTGCCTATCTGCGGGTCGACAGCATCGAACACGCTATCCGCACGTCGGAAATGGCACCGGTGGAGGTAGTCGATCATGGCTACCGGGTGGCCATGGCGGTGGCCGCAGACAATCTGGCACTCGGGCTCGATGTGGTGGCTGAAAGCGTCAATCCGTGGACATTGACCCGGGAGGCGTGGCGGCAGACGGCCATCGATGCCAGTGCAACGCCATATGAGATTGAGCTGATCTGCAGTGACGCTGTATCTCACCGCGCGCGGGTTGAGACCCGGGAGACCGACCTCAGGGACTTCACCCTGCCAAGCTGGCAGGACGTCGAAGAGCGGGACTATCACCCCTGGCCGGAGCCCCACATCACCGTTGATACGTCCACAATGCCGGTCGAAGTGGCGGTTTCCCACATCCTGTCTCAGGTCGGCAGCACGCAAACCGTCATCTGACAATTGCAAAGCGCATAATTAGACTTATTGGTCTATATCGTTTCTTTTTGATACGGGATCGATGAATGACCGATGTCCAACCCCAAGCAGCTGGAGTGCCTGAAGGATTTGCGCCGCATTTTCGCAAGAGTCCGCTGACGGACCCATGGGAACCTTTGTACTCGCGCATTACCGGTGATGCCGTTGTGCTCGGCGTTCTGACTAGCGAGGGCCATTGCAACTCACGCGGTCTTGTCCATGGCGGCCTCATCTCGGCGCTTGCGGACAATGCCATGGGCCTGAGCTGCGTACATGCGCACAAACAGGCGGGCAAAGAAGTGCTGGGCGCTGTGACCGTCACCCTGCATGTAGATTTTCTGCGGCCCGTCAAACAGGGCCAATGGCTGGAGTTCGTGACCACCGCCATCAAGACCGGGCGTCAGATGGACATGGCGCAGGGAATGGTCACCGCAGATGGCCGTGACTGCGCGTTTGTAAGTGCTACCTTCAGCGTTGTGCCTGCTTGAGCACAGCACCCGTCTGTTACGAACGGCAATCGGGCCAAATTGGCACGGCGACACAAAGTCCCCTAGGCGCATATGGATAGCTGCGCTATTTAGAGGCTTGGCAACGCTTCGGCCCTGATTTGCGTTTCGCTTCGATCGGCCCGACCTTGAATGGAGATGACGTGAGCGCGACAATCGTGACAGTCTTCGGTGGCACCGGTTTTGTAGGCCGCCACGTGGTGCGCGAACTGGCCAAGCGTGGCTATCGGGTGCGCGCGGCCAGCCGTCACCCCTCACGGGCCGGGTTTGTGCGGACCATGGGTCTGCCGGGTCAGGTCGAGGCGGTCTATGCCGACATCAATGATGACGAGTCCGTCGCCCGGGCGCTGTCAGGCGCCGGTATGGCGGTCAATCTCGTCGGCATACTGTATGAAACCGGCAAACAGAAATTCGATGCGCTGCAGGCGGAAGCCGCGGGCCGCATTGCGTGGACTGCCAAGGCCAAGGGCGTTGACCGGCTTGTCCATGTGTCTGCGATCGGCGCTGACGCGGACAGCCCGGCGAAATACGCCGCCTCCAAGGCCGAAGGTGAAGCAGCCGTACTTGATGGCTTCCCGGAAGCAGTCATCCTGCGCCCGTCCATCATCTTTGGAAACGGCGACGGCTTCTTCAATCGCTTTGCGGCCATGGCCAAGTTCCTGCCCGCCCTGCCGCTGATCGGGGGCGGCCACACGAAGATGCAGCCTGTCTATGTGGATGATGTGGCTGACGCCGTGTGCGCCGCGCTGGAAGATACATCAGCCGGGGGCAAGACCTATGAACTTGGCGGTCCGCGCAGTTACAGCTTCAAGGAATTGATGCAGATTGTCCTGGATGAAACCCAGCGCAAGCGCATTCTTGCGCCGCTGCCATGGTCACTGGCTCGGCTTCAGGGCAGCATTCTGGGCCTGCTGCCCGCGCCTTTGCTGACGCTGGATCAGGTGCGCATGCTTGAAACCGACAATGTGGTGAGCGAGACCGCCACCGCGGACAACCGCACCATTGAAGATCTCGGCATCACGCCAAAATCCGTCGAAGCCATTGTGCCGGGCTATCTGTGGATGTACCGCCGCCAGGGTCAGTATGCGGACGATATAAAGCGCGAATCCATCTAAGACAGCTGAAGCAGTCTGTTAGAGATACAGCCAGACCAGCAAAGCGGCACCCAGTACAACGCGATAGATCACGAAGGGCGTCAATGACATCGTCTCCATCAATCGCATGAAGACGGCGATAGACGCCCAGGCCGCCAGGAACGAGAGAAATGCCGCAATGATCGCATCACTCTGCAATGCGATGTCGGCTGTCTGAGCAAGCTCACGTGTCGCGGCGGCACCGGCTCCCAGAATGGTGGGGATTGCCAGAAGCATGGAGAAGCGCGCCGCTTCGCGCCGGTCAAACCCCAAAAAGCGCGCGGCCATCATGGTGACACCCGAGCGGCTGGCGCCCGGAATGATCGCCGCTATCTGCGACATGCCCACGATCAGTGCCTGCCCGAGGCTCATCTCGCTCAGCTTTTTGGTTGTGCCTCCCGCCTTGTCCCCCCAATAGAGAAGCCCAGCGAAAATCATGTTGGCCCAGGCAATCGTGGCGGCACCACGCACGCTGTCCACCAGACCGGCGCTGACGACCACATAGCCGACCACAAAAATCGGCACACTCGCCAAGATCAGGTAAAGCGCCAGCCGGCCTGGCTCCGTCATCTCCCCGCGCGCAAGGGCCACGCTTCCCCCCAGGAGCTCCCCCACGTCCTTGCGGAAGTAGATCAACACCGCGAAGAGCGAGCCCACATGGAACGCCACATCAATGAGCACGCCTTGATCCGCCCAGCCAGTCATCTCGTCGACCAAAGCGAGGTGACCCGATGATGAGATCGGCAGGAACTCGGTGAGGCCCTGAATGATGGCCAGGACGATCAATTGGCTAAGAGGCATGTGAGGGGTCCGGAGGAATCAAGATGCGGGCACTATAGGGTCCATTCATTACGCAATCATGGCCGCAAAACAATTAGGGTGTTTCTCCAATTGAGGCATCGCGCGCGCACGCGAATAAGCTAAAGTGCGCCTCACATGAGACGCCTCATCCACCAGCCGTTAGACCCTTTCTGCCGCAAGATCCGTCTTGCGCTTGCAGAAAAGAAGCTTGCGTTCGAGCTGGAAGTCGAAAAGCCATGGGACCGGCGCGAGGCATTTCTGGCGCTTAACCCGGCCGGCACCGTGCCGGTGCTTGTTGAGCAGGACGGCTCCGTCTTTTCAGATCATCGTGCCATCGGGGAATATCTCGACGAGTTCTATCGGGATCCTGATGGTGGGCTGGTGCTTTTGCCCGGCAACCCGATCGAACGTGCCGAGGCTCGACGGATCGCTGAGTGGTTTGATGACAAGTTTGCCGAAGAAGTCACCCGCACACTGGTCGATGAGAAAATTCTCAAGCGCTTTTTGCCCCGTGATCTGGGCGGAGGACCTCCTGACACCGAAACCGTTCGCATCGGCATGCACAATGTCAGCTATCACCTCGACTACATCTCGTTCCTGATCGAGCGCCGCAACTGGCTGGCGGGAGACGACCTCTCAATAGCGGATCTTGCAGCAGCTGCGCACCTTTCCGCCGTGGACTATCTTGGAAATGTTCCGTGGGCGGATTTCCCGCAGTCGAAAGACTGGTATGCACGCATTAAATCACGCCCATCGTTCCGTGCATTGCTGGCTGACAATGTGGCGGGAATGCCCGCCGCGCGGCACTACGCCAATCTGGACTTCTGAGCAGTCTCACTTGTCTACGTCCAGTGCTTCCAGACTGCGCTGAGCGTCCAAAAGCGCCGGGGCGTCCGGGTGATCGGGCTCCACTCCGCCAACAATGCGGGCCACGGCAACCCAGTCTGCCCGCGCGCCGGCGTCGTCGCCTTGCGCGAGACGTATGGCCCCCCGCTCAACCAACACAAACGGCCCGTCTGGCCTGAGCGCAACGGCGCGGGAAATATCTTCGCTAGCGCCGGTCACATTGTCCTGTGCGCGCCGGGCGCCTGCGCGTAAGACGAGTGCATCGACCTCATCAGGCTTCAATGCAAGGGCTTGCGACAGGTCCTGCTCAGCGGCGGCGTAGTCTTGCGCCGCTGCATGGGCACGGGCACGGTCCATCAGAAACCCACTGTCGCCCGGCGTCAGTTCAAGAGCCGCCGTGAGCGCGATCGCGGCATTCTCCCCACTACCTGCCAGAAGCCAGGCATTGCCAGCTTGTGCCAACAAAGCCGCACGGTCTTCCGACTCACCAGCGTCAGGTGCATCGGCCAGGTCGCCCAGCCGTACCGCGGCGTCGCCATAGAGTTTCAGCTCCACAAGCGCCAACGCTTCGCAGTGGCGAGCCGCGGCACCGCCGCCATTGCTGCGCCATTCCATCGCCTGGTCGAACGCCTGATCCGGATCTGCCGTCACGAGCCGGAGGCAGTCGCGATAGCGCGCGGCTGAATCCAGGTCCTGTGTGTGACCATGTGTCGGAAACACGAGAACCATCAGCGCGACCACGCCGAGGATCAGCAGACCGACCCACAGAAAAAATAGGCGCACGGCATTTATCATCTCTCTCATGAGCGCTACCGTCGCGCGCTCCCGTGGCCTTTTCAAGGCGCACGCTTGGCAACAAAAAGGAATCTGCCATCCATGCCCCGTCTGTTTTGTTTCGGCCTTGGGTTTTCCGCAACTGTGTTTGCCAGACAGATGCAACAGCAGGGCTGGCAGGTTGCAGGCACCTGCCGCACCGAAGAAAAGGAAGCGACACTCAGAGCGGATGGTATTGAGGCTTTCCTCTTCGGGGATGCGCCCCTGGCTGACCCGGCGAGTGCGCTGGCGGGCACCACGCATCTGTTGGCCTCGGTGCCACCGGGGGATGATGGCGATCCCGTTCTGAAAGCCCACCGCGAGGACATTAAAGCGGTCACCGGCCTTGAGTGGATCAGCTATCTGTCGACCACGGGTGTCTATGGCGACCGCCGGGGCGGGTATGTGAATGAAACAAGCATGCTGCTGCCCACGACCGATCGCGGCAAGAAACGTGTGCGGGCCGAACTGATCTGGCAGGACCTTGCCGCGGCCATGGATGTGCCGCTGCACATGTTCCGGCTTGCGGGCATCTACGGCCCCGGACGCAATCAACTGGTGAGCCTGCGCAAGGGCAAGGCCCGTCGCGTCGACAAGCCAGGGCAGGTCTTTTCGCGCATCCATGTGGACGACATCGCCCGGATACTCGCCGCTGCCGCGACCAGCGGTCTGCCAACACAGCCCTTCAATGTCTGCGACGATGAAGCTGCGCCACCGCAGGACGTGGTCGCCTATGCAGCAGACCTGTTGGGCATGGACCCGCCGCCGCTGATGCCCTTTGAGGATGCCGAGATGAGCCCCATGGGCCGCAGCTTTTACGCGGAATCAAAGCGGGTGAAGAATGACCGCATCAAGGAAGAGCTTGGTGTATCCTTGACATATCCGACGTATCGCGAGGGTGTGAAGGCGCTTGCGGAAGCCGGAGACGGACAGGCCTAGCCTGCCACAACATCATCCAATGCCTGATGCAGGCGCATAATGTCCGCAGGCTCGGACAGCCGGTGGTCGCCCGCCTTTACGAGCGAATAAGCAACATCGTCGCTTTCAAGCGCTTCCACCAGCATCAAGGCGTGTTGCCAGGGCACATCATCGTCCTGCATCCCCTGCAGTATGCGCACCGGGCAGGCGACCGGGATGGGTGTGTCGAGGATGAGTTGGTTTCGTCCGTCTTCGATCAGCTGCCGGGTGATGATGTA
Source organism: Candidatus Phaeomarinibacter sp. (assembly GCA_050042885.1). GTDB lineage: Bacteria > Pseudomonadota > Alphaproteobacteria > CGMCC-115125 > CGMCC-115125 > Pyruvatibacter. Next base: position 6,253 of record JBHJJF010000185.1, on the reverse strand, counting down.
GGGCTCGTCGTCGTAGTCAGATGGCTGGTTGTACTGACCTTCTTCCATGATCTGGCGGCGGATCGCGTCAGAGAAGCCGGCCCACATCAGCTTTTCAGTAAAGTCCGGGGCCGGGGCAATCAGCACCATGCCCTTGAGGCGGCCCCCCTCGCCTGCTTCGTGCAGGGACTTTGCGGCGAGAAGTGACAGCCAGCCGCCCATGCTGGAGCCCACCAGCACCACAGGCCCCGGTGCCAGGTCGCGCAACACCTGCAGCCCGTCCTCCAGCCAGCGGCTGATGGTGCCGTCGGCGAAGTCTCCGGACGACGCGCCATGGCCGAAATAGTCAAATCGGACAAAGGCCTGACCACGCTCCTTGGCCCAGTCATCCAGCGCGGTTGCTTTTGTCCCCGTCATGTCGGACTTAAAGCCCCCAAACCAGACCACCGTCGGGCCATGTCCCGCTCGTGCCTGAAAAGCGAGCGTTTCCCCATCGGGGCGGGTAAGGTTCTGGACTGCGATATCTGATTGGGTCATATGGCCTGAATTCTTTTGCGACTTAGGAGCACAAGAGCTCTTGGAACACGGGAACAGCCAGCCTACCAAGCCCGGCGTACTGCAGGTAATCCCTCAGCTTGACGCAGGCGGCGCGGAACGCTCCTGCGTGGAGATTGCCAGCGCTGTTGCGGCCAATGGCTGGCGCTCCTTCGTGGCCACCAATGGCGGGCGGCTGGAAAGCGAACTGATGAAGGCCGGGGTCACGGTCTTTCATATGGATGCGGCCTCGAAAAACCCGATGGTGATGCTGGAGAATATCGGCAAGCTGCGCCGCATCATCCGCGCCCGCGACATTTCCATCGTGCATGCCCGCAGCCGCGCGCCTGCGTGGAGCGCCATGGCAGCAGCAAATGCCGAGCACCGCCATTTCGTGACGACCTATCACAGCAAGGTGCATGACAGGCCGCGCTGGAAAGTCTTTTACAACTCAGTGATGGCGCGCGGTGAGGCGGTGATCGCCAATTCACAATTCACCGCCGACCGCATCATGATGGCTCATGGTACCCCGGTTGGGTGCGTGCACCCTATTCCGCGCGGCTTTGACCTTGAGACATTTGATCCGGATACGGTGGATCAATCCCGTGTTGATGCCCTCAAGGCCGAGTGGGGTGTCAGTGGTGACAACCGTCCGCTGGTGCTGCTGCCAGCCCGGTTGACCCGCTGGAAGGGACCACTCCTTCTCATCGAAGCTGCCGCAAAAACAAAGCTGCCGGCCCGCTTCGTCATTGCAGGAGACGCGCAGGGGCGCGATGACTTTGAAGCGGAAGTTCGGGACCGGATTTCCGAACTCGGCCTGATGGATCAGGTGACGCTGGCCGGTCACATCACGGACATGGCGGCGGCCTATAAGGCGGCCGACATCGTTGTCTCTGCCTCACTGGACCCGGAGCCCTTCGGGCGCATCGGCGTTGAAGCGCAGGCCATGGGCAGGCGGATGATTGCGCCGGACCATGGGGGGGCGCGCGAACAATTCGTTACCGACCCGGCGCATGAACGCACCGGCTGGCTGTTTGAGCCCGGCAATGCGGATGCGCTGGCCGCCGTGCTGGATGACGCGCTGGCGATGTCGGCAGAAGACGTAACCCAGATGGGTGCCCGTGCCCGCAAGCATGCGCTCAGCGCCTTTACCTCGGCCGCCATGTGCACGTCGACGCTCGACGTCTATCGCAATGTGTTGAGCGGCAAGACCTGATGAGCAGACAACGTATCCTGGTCATCAAGCTGGGCGCGCTTGGAGACTTCGTGCAGGCGCTCGGGCCCTTTGCCGCCATCCGCGCGCACCATGATGCACTGGATGGTGAGAACCGCGCCCACATCGCCCTGCTGACCACCCCGGCCTTTGCAGGTCTCGCCCGCGACTCGGGCTATTTCGACGAGGTCTGGGACGATGGCCGCGCCAAGGGCTTTGGGGCGCTGCTGTCTCTCGTGCGGCGGATGAGCTGGGCGAAGTGCACCCGCGTCTATGACCTTCAGACGTCGTCACGCTCATCCATGTATTTCCATCTGCTGTGGCCGCGCACTGAATGGTCGGGCATCGCGCGGGGCTGTTCGCATCCTCATACAAATCCGCGACGGGACTTCATGCACACGATTAACCGGCAGGCAGAGCAGTTGCGGGATGCCGGCATCCCGGACACGCCGCTGCCGGATGTGACACGGCTTGCTGGGCAGAAATCCGCTACAGAGCTGACCGGGTCCGATGCGCCTTATGGATTGCTCGTGCCGGGCGCGGCGCCGCACCGGCCTGCCAAGCGCTGGCCGACGGATCATTTTGTCGAAATTGCACGCGACTGGGCCGCAAACGGCATTCGACCCGTCGTCCTCGGCTCGACGGGCGAAAAACCACTGGCGGAGGAGATCGCGGCGGGCGAATCCTCAGCCATCGACCTCACAGGCCAGACCGGCCTCAACGACATTGTGACGCTGGCACTGAGTGCAAAAATGGCTGTGGGCAACGATACAGGGCCCATGCATCTCATTTCCCTGAGCAGCACGCCGAGTGTGGCTTTGTTTGGCGCGGACAGCGATCCCGCCCTGTGCGCGCCGCGTGGACCCAAGGTGCATATTCTCTCAGGGCCGGAGATTTCCGCGCATTCTGCGGCGGACGTTAAGGCGGCCTTGGCGAATTATGTGGGAAAAGCTTGAATTGTCGGTGGATTCGCGAAATATAGGCGCCACACCACCTTGTGTTTAACTGAGCGGGGCTTGCGGGACACGAATGATCGAACCTATCTCCCGCGCCGTTCTGACGGGAGACTAACGACATCGCACGCCGCCCCAATATGGCGCCCCCTCCGAAACAGGAAGGGCCGCGCGCCAATGACCAGATTAATGTTCCAGATGTTCGGCTGATTGATGCCGAAGGCGAAAATGTAGGCGTTGTGGCCACAGACCGCGCCATGGAAATGGCCGCAGATGCGGGCCTTGATCTGGTGGAGGTCTCTCCCACAGCCAAGCCGCCCGTCGCCAAGATCATGGATCTGGGCAAATACAAATATCAGGCCCAGAAGAAAGCCGCTGAAGCGCGCAAGAACCAGAAAACGGTCGACGTAAAAGAAATCAAGATGCGTCCGAACATCGACACGCACGACTACGACGTGAAGATGCGCAACATGCTGCGCTTCTTTGACGAGGGCGACAAGGTGAAGGTCACCCTGCGCTTCCGGGGCCGTGAAATGGCCCACCAGGAACTCGGCATGAAGCTGCTCCACAAGGTCCGTGACCAGGTGGATGAAATCGCCAAGGTCGAGCTTCACCCCAAGCTCGAAGGCCGCCAGATGATCATGGTGCTAGCACCGCGCTAAAGCGCTGGCGCACCGCCAGGCACCACCGCTTCCACATAAAAGGCCGGGTCGCTCTCGCGATCCGGCCTTTTTGCATTTGCGCCAATCAGCGTCATACTTCTCGGCGAAAACGACTAAAACAAATGGGAGGGGATACCCATGCGCTTTGGGGTCTTTTACGAGCTTCAGTTGCCGCGCCCGTGGGGTGAGGATGGAGAACACCGCCTGTTCAAGGAGGCGCTGGACCAGATCATTCTCGCGGACAAGCTGGGCTATGACTATGCGTGGGAGGTGGAGCACCATTTCCTTGAAGAATATTCCCACTCGGCCGCGCCGGAAGTGTTTCTGGCTGCTGCCGCCGGGCAGACCTCAACCATTCGTCTTGGCCACGGCATCCGGCAGGTGATTGCCAATTACAATCACCCCGCCCGCACGGCTGAGTGCATCGGCACGCTGGACCTTATTTCTGACGGTCGCGTCGACTTCGGCATCGGCGAAGGCGCCACCCGTCTTGAGCTTGGTGGCTTTGACATCCCGGCAAAGGAAAAGCGGGCGATGTCGCTCGAATCCGCTGAGCAGATCGCCAACATGATGGTGATGGATCCGTATCCCGGGTTTGAGGGCAAGACATTCTCGATGCCGTGCCGCAACGTCATTCCCAAACCGCTGCAAAAGCCGCATCCGCCCATGTGGATGGCATGTACCAACCGCGATACCATCAAGGTGGCGGCCTCATTGGGCCTCGGCGCGCTCGCCTTTTCTTTTGTCGATCCCGACGAAGCCAAGGCTTGGTCAGACATCTATTACGGCATCATCAAGTCGGACCAGTGCGTGCCGCTGGGACACCGGGTCAACGCCAACATCGCCATGGTGTCGTCATTCTCGATCCACCAGGATCGCGAGGAAGCGATCCGCCGCGGCCATGAGGGCTTTGAGTTCTTTGGCTATGCGCTGGGACGCATGGTGACGCAGGACTTCGTGCCGGGCCGGACGGATATGTGGGCGGAATACATCGCGCAGCGCGGCGACCGCACAGAACATGTGATCAAACAAGCGGCATCACAAGCGCCGGGTGGGCTTGGCGGTATCGGCACGCCGGACGACATGCACGCGCACCTCAAGGCCATGCAGGCAGCTGGCGTCGATCAGGTCATCTTCATGCAGCAGGCGGGCAACAACTCGCACCAACATATTTGCGAGAGCCTGGAGCTGTTCGCATCCGAGGTCATGCCGGACTTCAAGGCGGATGTGGCCAGGCGGGAAGCACAAAAGGCTGAAGAGCTTGCGCCCTACATAGAGGCCGCCATCGCCCGCAAACACGCTATGCCGGCCATCGCTGATGACGACATTCCGATTGTGCCTGCGGCCGTTTCCAAGCCGCAGGTCAATCAGACATCGGGGCAGACCGCCGCTGAGTAGCCATCAACTCTGCTGGACCCTCCGGTCACGCCGGAGGGCAAGCGGTGGTGGGGTGATCAGCTTTTCAGGGCCGCCCTCCCTCCGGCTTGACCGGAGGGTCCATGTGAATTTGAGTCCGGCCCCAGTGCTTCCGGCAATGCCCTACGACGCCAGCCGCTGCTTGAAGAAGGCCAGGATGTTGTCGCGGGCCATGGCTGTGGGTTCCCCTTCCTCATCAATGAGGTGGGTGGTCACCACGCTGTGAGGGGTGGTCACATGCTTTGCAGCAAATTCCGGCAGATCCTGCGTGTTGGCGGCACTATCCGGCAGGACGTGACCTTCAAACCTGTCTCCCAGGGCTTCCGCATACCGGGCGAACCGCTCTGCCTGGCAGAAGCTGTCTCCCTCGAAGCGATAGGCGAGCACTGTGAGATCATCGCGTTCCATGCGGGCGCGCACCGCGGCGAGTTCGTCCGGCGGACTCTCTACCGCCGCCTTGTCATCCAGCGGCAGTGACGGCTGGGACAGCACCGGCGCCAGCACGGCCTTTTCCAGCGTCATGGACAGCGCAAAATTGCCGGTGAAGCACATGCCGATGGCGCCGACCCCTGGCCCGCCACACTCTTCGTGTGCCAGACGCGCCAACGCCCGCAGCCAGACCGTGACCGGGCTGGCCTTGCCGTCCGGGTTGCCCCCTGAATTGCTGTTGGCGAAGGCCCGGAACTCAGCGCTCACGCAGGCATGCTGGAAACTTTCAACCGCTTCCGCCTCCGCAAGTATCGCCCCGTCGCGGCCAAACAGCGACGGCATGTAGACGGTAAATCCGGCATCCCGCACCCAGCGGGCAAATCGTGCCACATGGGGGCTGATATTGGGCATTTCCGTCATCACGATGACCGCCGGGCCAGATCCCATGACATGTACCATCTTGGTAATCCCCGGCGTCACGCCATCCAGCGTGATCTCCCGGTGCTCAAAATCATCAAGGGGATCATCTTCAAACAGGTTTTTGGTGGTCATGGGGCGCCGTCCTGAGTTTGTTTATTGAACTCAGGCTATTGGATCATGGCTCGGCCAGGCAACCAAAAAGGGCAGCAGGCATAAAGCAACAAGGTCTTGCGGCCCCTTGCATCGCCCCTTGTCCCCCTCTATAACCCCGCCTCTTAGTGCCGCCTGGCCTGTAGGGCATGCCATGGCGGCTTTTTTGCTGTTCCAGCGCTGGACGCACATACGTCCGGCGCTTTGATTTGAAGGAAGACGCGAAATGCCCAAACTGAAGACAAAGAGCGGCGCCAAGAAGCGTTTCTCTCTGACGGCTAAAGGGAAAGTGCGCGCAGGCCAGGCCGGCAAGCGCCACGGCATGATCAAGCGGAGCCAGACCCAGATTCGTAATCTGCGCGGCACCACCATCCTGTCGCCGCAGGATGCGAAGGTCGTGAAGAAGTTCCTGCCTTACGGCTAACACGCCCCTTATTTAGACATCCGTGCGAGGAGACCCTGACATGGCACGTGTCAAACGGGGCGTTACAACCCAC
>JBHJJF010000184.1:0-2824 GCA_050042885.1 Candidatus Phaeomarinibacter sp. | reverse complement strand
GGGGTGGTCAGGTGCTGGCCACTCTGGCAGCGTCCAAGCCGGGTGGTCAGATGCTTGAGCTGGGCACCGGCTGCGGACTGGGCCACGGGGGTGGCGAAGCTGGTCCCGCGTTAGCGTTCTTGTGACGACGGGGCTGCTGGTCGTCGGGGGCTGGAGCGCCTACATTAGGGGCAACACAATCCGCAATTTGGAGGCATTCCCATGTTTCTGCGCAAAAAGGCCGAGATGGTGGCTGAGACAGCTGCGTTGCCGGGCCGCGATTTCGACATTCCGACCGCTGATACCCACTTCGTGAAGGGGGCGGCTCTCAAGGGGCCATACCCTGAGGGCATGGAGCAGGTGCAGTTCGGTCTTGGGTGTTTCTGGGGGGCAGAACGAAAATTCTGGGAGCTGGACGGCGTGCATGTGACGGCTGTGGGCTATGCGGGCGGTTACACGCCGAACGCGACCTACGAAGAAGTGTGCTCTGGGCAGACCGGCCACACGGAGGTGGTGCTGGTTGTGTATGACCCCAATAAAGTGAGCTTCGACACGTTGCTGAAGACCTTCTGGGAATCCCATGATCCGACGCAGGGCATGCGCCAGGGCAATGATGTGGGCACGCAGTACAGGTCATCGATCTATACGTATACGGATGAGCAGCTGGCGGCCGCCAAGGCCTCCAAGGCTATGTATGACTCAGAGCTTGGTGCGCGCGGCTATGACGCGATCACAACTGAAGTCGGGTCCGCGCCGGAATTTTACTTCGCTGAGGACTATCACCAGCAATATCTCGCCAAGAACCCCAACGGCTATTGCGGCCTTGGCGGCACCGGGGTGATATGCCCCATCGGAACGGGTGTGGCGGCTGAGTAGCATCGGGTGAGGACGTGCGCGTGATCCGGTTCAACAGATGGGCTGGCGCGATGGCTGTTGTCGGCACTTGCTGGCTGCTGGTGGCAGGGCTCGCCTTGCCTCTGCCCGCCCATGAAGGTCATGACCATTCACCTGATGCCTCCATGATGCCGGGGGCAGATCTTCCAGCGGGCGACTATCATCTGGACTTGACCCATGCGAGCCTCATTCTGGGTGTCGATCATCTGGGACTGTCCACCTACCGGGCGCGGTTCACACGGATGGACGCGACACTGGCTATTGATCCAGCAGAGCCGGACGCAGCAGCGCTGTCCGTGACCGTGGATGCGGCGTCGCTTGAAACACAGTTCCCATTGCCGCAGCCGGACTTCAACGCGACGCTGACGGGGCCGGAGTGGCTGAATGCGGAGCAGTATCCTGACATTCGCTACGTCTCGACGACCATCACCATGACCAGCCCGAAGACAGCAGAGGTGACCGGTGATCTGACGTTGATGGGCGTCACGCGGCCGGTGGTGCTGGATGTGACGTTCAATGGGGGCTATGGCGACAAGCCCTTCGGGGACCTTGAGGCAGTCATCGGATTTTCCGCGACGGGCGCGTTCAACCGGTCTGCGTTCGGCCTGACAAATGGACTGCCGCCGGAAGGCACTTCCATGGGGGTTGGTGACCGGGTCGAGGTTCTGATCGAGGCTGAGTTTCACCTGCCTGTGAGTGCCGCACCGTAAATCTGTTTGGGGCCGTGAAGCGTACAACTCTTGGGTGTTGACGCATCATGTGAGGTCAGTCATGCGGCGAGGTCTGTTCATAAATTTCATTGTTGCCGTCCTTTCTGCTGGCGTTGGTGCGCTTTCGGCATCTGCGGCCACCATCGAGGACGTACGGGCGCTTTATGGCGACGGACTTGAGGTTGGTGTGTACCGCAATGGCGCGCCGGTCGGGGAGCACACTGTCCGGTTTGAGCAGGTGGATGACGGCCTGCGGGTGTTGACGTCCACGGAGCTTGCCGTCTCGGCGCTCTTCATCACGGTGTATCGGTTTGAATATGAGTCAGAAGCGCTTTGGCGTGATGGCGCGCTTGCGTCTATCACGGCAGTTACCAAAGACGGCGGTCAGGTGAGTGAGATCAAGGCTGAGTCGATCGACGGCGTTCTCACGGTTGAGGGCCCCAGCGGGACTGATGATGGGCCCGTCGGGATTTACCCCACCAATCACTGGAATGCGGGTGTGATCGGGTCCACGCGGGTGCTGGACACGTTCACCGGGCGCATTGCGGATGTGACGCTGGCGTCAAAGTGTTTCGAGCAGGTGTGCACCGCACACGGGACGCTTGCGGCGACCCGCTACCAGTATTCAGGCGCCATCGACAATGAGGTCTGGTACGACGCCAACGGCCGTTGGGTGAAGATGCAGTTCAAGGGGACGGACGGGTCTACCATTCAACTGCGGTGCCGGTCCTGCCGGGCCGAAAGCGACACCGCCGCCCGTTAGGGGAGCGGCGGTGTTGTCTAGCTCGCGTATTCTTCCGCCTTTTCACGGGTGGCGCGGATTTCGTCCTTGTGGGCGGCTTTCATGGCTTTTTGCAGCTTTTCAAAGGCGCGGACTTCAATCTGGCGGACGCGCTCGCGGCTGATGCCGTATTCCTGGCTCAGCGCTTCCAGCGTCGAGGGCTCATCCTTGAGGCGGCGCTCGGTGAGGATGTGCATCTCGCGCTCGTTGAGCGTTTCCATGGCAGCGCCCAGCATTTCGCGGCGGCGGGGCAGTTCTTCCGTCTCGGAAACGACCTGTTCGGCGCTTTCGCTTTCATCCACCAGCCAGTCCTGCCACTCGCCGCCGTCTGCGGCAGCGCGCAGAGGAGCATTCAAAGACTGGTCGCCACCGTTTGACATACGGCGGTTCATGTTGACCACATCCTGCTCGGGCACGCCGAGCTTGGTGGCGATGGACTGGACCTGATCGGGATGCAGAT
>JBHJJF010000183.1:0-7118 GCA_050042885.1 Candidatus Phaeomarinibacter sp. | reverse complement strand
CAACCTTTCTGGGACCGCGGGAACAGTTTCACCCCGGCATGGGCACCGGTGATTGAACGCCATTCGTGGGAGGATAGATCATGTATCCCGCGACAAAAGGCGCATAACATATTGGTGTCCAGGCCGCACACACGGATTGCGTCTCATGATGCAAGGTCTTTTTGTAGCTGCCATTTTATTCAGCACCGGTTTCGCACTGGGTTTCGGGCTGCGGGCGTGGTTGTCCCATCGTCGCAGGGCTCGCATTCGTCGAGAACGAAACTACGACATGCCGCAGGTCCAGTAAGTGCCGCGCCGCGCGTTCTCTCAAGGAAGGGGCGAGCGTGGATCTGGGCTTAACAGGCAAAACCGCATTGGTGTCAGGGGCACATCGAGGAACCGGATCGGTCATTGCGCAGCAACTTGCCCGTGAAGGCGCCGTTGTCGCTGTGCATGGCCCTGACAGGGGCGATTCGGATGATGTCGTGCGCGAAATTGAAAAATCAGGCCATTCTGCGATTGCCGTGCACGGTGATCTGACAACAAATGAAGGCGCTGATTTAGCAATCCATGCGGTCAGCAAAGAAAGTGCGCCACCCCTTGTGCTTGTAAACAATTGGGGTGGTGTGGCTCCAGGGCGCTGGGAGAATGCGGATGCTGACACATGGCATGCAGACTATGAGCGGAACGTTCTGTCGATGGTGAGATTGTCGTCGAGGGCGGCCAGCTACATGAAAGAAACAGGAGCGGGTCGTATCATAAATCTTGGCACGCTGGGGACCGTCCAACCGGCTGCGCGCACACCTCACTACTACGCTGCAAAAAGCGCCCTGGCCGCTGCGTCAGCAAGCCTAGCTCGCGAGCTGGGACCTTATGGCATCACCGTCAATCTCGTGAGCCCGGGACTGATCAAGACCGCTGAGGTGGAAGCACACTTTCGTGCGCGCGCTGAGCGCAAAGGTTGGGGGTCAAACTGGGGCGAAATTGAAACGCGTGCCATGGAAGAGATGCGGGGTGACAACCCTTCAGGGCGCATGTCGACGCGTGAAGAGGTCGCTGCCGCAGTCGTTTTTCTTGCCGGCGAACCTGCGAGTCATATCTCAGGCATCAACCTCCGGGTGGATGGTGGCGCGTCGGGTCTTTCGCTCTAGCTTGCTCTTTCAGTAAGAGCCGGGGCAGAGTCCTGGCTCCTGAATCCTAGCGAAAGAGCCGGTTGCACCCGCCATGCAGACATTTCGATTTGACCCATGCGATTTGCCGCCAAGTGCCATAGCGCTGCGCAGCGAGATCAGGGAGTTCCTATCCACAGAATTGGATGGCTACCCAACCCGCAAGCGTGCGGAAACCTGGATGGGGTGGGACGCGGATTTCAGCCGAAAGCTTGGTGAGCAGGGTTGGATCGGAATGACATGGCCAAAGCAGTATGGTGGCCATGAACGGTCCGCGCTTGACCGCTATGTTGTGCTCGAGGAGATGCTGTCTGCCGGTGCGCCGGTAGCAGCTCATTGGATTGGTGACCGTCAGTCCGGCCCGTTGCTTCTAAATTACGGTACTGAGGAGCAACGGCAAAAATACCTTCCCAACATTGCAAGTGGCGAAAGCTTCTTCTGCATTGGCATGAGTGAACCGGATTCTGGGTCTGACCTTGCGTCCGTCCGCACGAAAGCCGAACACGCCGACGGCGGGTGGCGCATCAACGGGACCAAACTCTGGACGTCCGGGGCTCATAAGGCCCACGTAATGATCGCCCTGTTTCGCACCGCCACAGAAGAAGGCAACCGGCACGGCGGCCTTACGCAGTTCCTCGTTGACCTTGATACGCCAGGTATCACCGTGCGGCCCATCAAAGACCTGTCCGGCAACGCCCATTTTAACGAGGTCATTTTTGAAGACGTGCAGGTCGCCGACACTCAACGCGTAGGCGACACGCATGGCGCATGGAAACAGGTCACTGCTGAGCTGGCCTATGAACGCTCTGGCCCCGAGCGCTACCTTTCTTGCTATCCCTTGATGGCCGAGCTGGTCGAAGAGCTCTCTCAAAAAAACTCGGTTGGTGAGCGTGAAGAGATAGAGATTGGACGAGTCGTCGCGGAGATCTCCACCTTGCGCCAGATGTCGGTATCTGTAGCAGGTATGTTGGAAGCAGGGCAGAACCCGGCTCTGGAAGCATCTGTCGTGAAAGACCTGGGTGCGGTGCTGGAGCAAAGAATGCCCGGACTTGCGACAGATCTGCTCGAGCGCCCCTTCCTTGTCGGATCCGGCGGTTTGGATGAGGCTGCTGCTTACCTCGTCCAGAATGCACCTTCATTCTCCCTGCGCGGCGGCACACGTGAAATTCTGCGTGGCATCATTGCGCGTGGCTTGGGTCTGAGGTAGCGGATCATGAACGACCTTCAAACCATGCTGGCGGACACGGCAAATCGTCTGTTCACAGACAAAATTACCAAGAGTATTCGCATCTCGGCAGAAGAGGGCGAGTGGCCCGGAGAGTTATGGGCAAGCGTCGAGGAAAACGGTTTTCCGCTGGTGCTCGTGAGTGAAGCATGCGGGGGTGCAGGTGCACTGTGGCCTGACGCGCTGGTCTTGCTGAAAGCCTGCGGTATCCATGCCGTGCCGTTGCCTCTGGCTGAGACGATTCTTGCTGCCTGGTTTCTGGATCAGGCAGGTATCGAGGTGCCGCAGGGACCGCTAACCTTTGGGCCCGCCGACCTTACGGTAAATGGCGATGGCACATCGCTGTCCAGGCCAATGTCGGACGTGCCATTTGCTGGCGTGTGCGGGCACGTAGTTGCGTTGATGCCTGAGGAGGATGGCTTGAGGGTTGCGCTGTTTGCAGATCCGCAAGTGGAGAGTCAGGTTTCGACAATCGCCCGGGACCCCGTTTCCAAAGTGTCGTTTTCTGCACCAGCCATTGCGTCCAGCACGGCGTCTTTGCCCGGGAACTCTGCGCAACTATTCGGGGCGTTGGTACGTTCCGCAGCCATTGCAGGCGCGTTGCAGTCCATCCTGCTTCAGGCAGTACAATATGCCGGTGAGCGTGTGCAGTTTGGGCGCCCGATCTCCAAGTTTCAGGCAATTCAGCATCAACTGGCAGAACTTGCGACGCAGGCCGCTTCGGTCGGTGTCGCCTCAGATACAGCAGCCCGCGCAGTCCTCGCGGACCCCAACAACGCAGAGTTCGACATTGCAGCGGCGAAAGTGCGCGCCGCCGACGCGGCGCAAATCGGCGCATCGATCGCGCATCAGACACATGGTGCTATCGGGTTCACTTATGAACACGGCCTGCACTTCTGGACGCGCAGGCTTTGGTCCTGGGGACCAGAATATGGCGGCGCATCGCACTGGGCCCAGATACTTGGAAAAAAGGCGATTGAGGGCGGGCCACATCATCTTTGGTCCACAGTCACAGCGCGCTAAAACAAGGGCGAACGATTTTTCAATCTTGAGGAAACACCCCTATGAAGGTCTCAGAAGCCCTCGACACTCGCTTTACCTGCCGCGCCTTCAAAGACACGCCGGTCCCGCGCGAAACGATTGAAAAGCTGCTGGAAACCGCAAAGCGCGCTCCATCTGGCGGAAACTTGCAGCCATGGCATGTCTATGTGGTTGGCGGCGACGAACTAACCAGGTTCAAAAAGATCATTGCCGATAAACTCCCAGACAACCCATTCGGTGAAGGCACGGAGTATGAGATTTACCCACCCTCACTGAGAGAGCCGTACAAGGCACGACGGTTCAAAGTCGGCGAGGACATGTATGCCTCGATTAATGTAACGCGTGAGGACAAGGCTGGCCGCCTCTCTCAATTCGCGAAGAATTTTGAGTTCTTCGGAGCGCCCGTCGCTCTCGTCTTCGCCATTGATCGCACCATGCAGGAAGGGCAGTGGTCGGACCTTGGCATGTTTATCCAATCCATCATGTTGCTTGCTCGCGAGCATGGTCTTGATACCTGCCCTCAAGAGGCCTGGGCTATCTGGTACAAGACGGTCGGGGAGTCCGTGTGTATGCCGGAGGAACAGATGCTCTTTTGCGGGCTTGGAATCGGCTATCGAGATGAGGATGCTCCGATCAATTCCCTCAGAACTGAACGCGCCTCCTTGGACGAGTTCGTTAGTTTTAAGGGCATTTGAGACTTGTTCAGCTAGGAAATGGCTGATTTTCTAGGTGTTAGTTGGTGAAGCTGGCCATTTGTTCATGTTCATGCCGGGTTCACGCTGACCTCTTTAGGACTCCACATCATGTGGACAACGATCACAAATAAATCCGCCATCGCGCTCCTTGGGTTAGGGCAAGCAGCCCTGCTCACACTGTTTTTGGTCGCGGCTGTGCCCGCGCACGCAGACAGTCGTGATGGCTTTCTTCCGCTCAATGATGGTGCTCAGTCTGAGGAGCGCGCCACAAGCACATGGCGCGTTGTTCAGAATGCCGATGTACTGCCACTTGAGACGGTTCTGGGAATTGCACGGCGGGAGATCGGCGGTGGCGAATTGCTGGAGGTCGATTTGAACAATCGCACCGGCGTTTATCGTCTCAAGATGATCCGTTCGAATGACTCCGTGGTTCATGTGATTGTTGATGGAAAGTCAGGCCGTGTCCTTCGGGTACGCGGCAGATAGAAGACGAGGCAGGTTATGCGCGTTCTAGTGGTTGAAGACGATGTGGATATCTCCCGGCAGTTGGTAACGGTCCTCACAGACGCAGGCTATGCGGTGGATGCGGCTGCTGATGGCGAAGAAGGCCACTTTCTGGGAGAGACGGAGCCGTATGATGCGATCCTCCTCGACCTTGGACTGCCGGCTCTCGACGGAGTCACAGTCCTGGAACGCTGGCGCCGCGCGGGCATTAAGACTCCCGTTCTGATCCTCACAGCGCGTGATCGCTGGAGCGACAAGGTGGCTGGCTTCGATGCGGGAGCCGATGACTATGTCGCGAAACCTTTCTATGTGGAGGAGGTTCTTGCACGCCTGCGGGCCCTTGTTCGTCGTGCGGCCGGCCACGCGACATCCGAGCTGGAATGCGGGCCACTAAGGCTTGATACACGCGCTGCCCGTGTTTCCATCGACGGAAATCCAATCAAGCTGACTGCCCTTGAGTATCGTCTCCTTGCGTATTTGATGATGCATAAGGGGCGGGTTGTATCTCGCACCGAGCTGGTGGAGCATCTTTACGATCAGGACTTTGATCGTGATTCCAACACGATTGAAGTGTTCGTTGGACGGGTGCGGAAAAAGCTTGGCGTCAATCTTATCCAGACTGTCAGAGGCCTTGGCTATTGCCTCGCTCAACCGGAAGATGCGGCCTAACTCACTCGCCTTCCGGCTGGTGGCAGGCGCGGCCGTTTGGAGCCTCGTTATTCTGGTTGGCGGTGGTCTGCTACTAGCATCAGCGTTTCGTGAAACCGTCGAAAGCAGCTTCGACGCCCGCATGGACGTACTGCTTGGCGGTCTCATAGCAGATGCTGAAATCGGGCCGGAGGGCCGACTCGTTCTGCGGCGGCGCTTTACGCAAGCACGCTTTGAGCGCCCCTTTTCAGGCCTTTACTGGCAGGTGACCGAAGTGTCCAGCGGCCAGGTAGTACTTAGGTCGCGCAGTATCTGGGATCAGGAACTACCAATCCCCGAACGGAGTGAAGAGCCCGGCCCACGCCGCGGACAAGCAACCGGGCCCGAAGGGCAAACCCTTCGAATAGTTGCTCGTGACGTCACGCTTCCCGGTGCCCCGCGTGAATTCACATTCGTCGTTGCAGGAGCTGTTGACGATATTGAGCGCGAAACAGAGGCTTTCAACGGAACCATTGCAATAGCCGTTGGTGTGTTGCTGATTGGTCTTGTTGGGGCTTTGCTTATCCAGGTTCGGTTCGGTCTGCGCCCGCTGCGCTCTGTGGAGGAAGGGCTGACCGACATCCGCTCCGGCAGAGCAGAGCGCCTTACCGAAGAACTGCCATCGGAAATTGCTCCACTTGCAGATGAAATGAACAAGCTCCTTGATCACAACGCACAGATCGTCGAGCGCGCCCGTACCCATGTAGGAAATCTTGCACACGCTCTTAAAACGCCGCTCAGCGTCCTGACGAACGAAGCCGGGTCCTCAAGTTCAGCACAGGCAGCCGATCCGGCTGTTCTCTCGGATACGGTTCGTAGACAAACTGACCTCATGCGCCGTCAGGTCGATCACTACCTCGTTCGTGCCCGGGCGGCGGCGTCTGGGAGTGTTCTGGGCGCTCGGGCATCGGTCTTGTCGGTGACGGATGATCTTGTCCGTACCCTCAAGCGCATTCACCGCGATCTGGAATACGACGTCTCTGTTGACTGCCCCGATGGCCTCGATTTCCGCGGCGAGCGTCAGGATCTGGAGGAGCTTTTGGGCAATCTGCTCGACAATGCGTTCAAATGGGCAAACGGTCGGATTGCAGTCAAAGCTGAAGGCATCGACGGCCAAGTTGTTATCACAGTGGATGATGATGGGCCTGGGTTGTCTGCAGAAGAACGTGCTCGCGTTCTCAAACGCGGTGCTCGCCTGGACGAATCGGTCCCTGGATCGGGTCTTGGTCTGTCGATTGTTGAAGACATAGCGGGCCTGTATCAGGGCGCTTTTGAACTCGATGCGTCGCCTTTAGGGGGCGTAAAAGCCAGGCTTTATCTGCCTCGTGCGGCCTGAGCGCGTAAATGAACCAAACGTGAATGTCTGGTGCAGCCTAGCCTCAATTCATCTTTCCTAACCTTTGTTCATCGGATGGCTCGGGCTCCTCCTCTTTGCCCCTCATGCCCAAAACCGTTGTCTCACGCCATTCGAAATACATTCCAGGTGCCCGCAACGAGGCACCGCAGAAACGGGAAGGCGATACTCATGCGTGTTTTCAAGATTGCAGCGGTGGTTGCAGCAGCGCTTGCGCTTGGCGCCTGCCAGACCGGCGGCGGTTACGGCTACGGTCCAAAGACGGTAGGCGGCGCGGTCATCGGCGGTGTTGCCGGCGGTCTATTAGGCTCCCAATTCGGGTCTGGTGACGGCCAACTGATCGCGACGGGCGTCGGCACTTTGCTCGGCGCGGCCGTTGGCGGGTCCGCCGGTCAGAGCCTTGACCGCGCAGATGCACTTTATGCCGAGCAAGCTTACTCAGACTCTTTCTATAGCCAGGGCCC
>JBHJJF010000182.1:0-7053 GCA_050042885.1 Candidatus Phaeomarinibacter sp. | reverse complement strand
CCCCCCAATGTCCAGGGGATCGATACATTGCTTGGTGTGCAGTGGGGTCCCAATCCTCCAGCGACTCTAGGCTCCTAGCCGAAACCAACATCAAATCAAGGAAAACAAAGGAAACGCAGCACGAAGCTCGCAACATTTACTCATGGTGGGCCGACGCGCATTGGCAAAGTGGCTAGTGACGGGATTGTTGATCTCTTTTTTGTATATGAATCGGTGACCACCGAGATGACTGCCTTTCTTGAGGCCGGTGATGCCGCAATGGCAGCGGCTGACAAAGCGACCGGGTCCGCAGTTGCGCTTTCGGAGGTAACGCTCGAAGCGCCGGTGATGAAGCCAGGCAAGGTCATGGCCATTGGCCTCAACTATGGCGACCATGTCAAAGAGTCTGGACTCGACACGCCGGAAAATCAGATCTGGTTCACCAAATCTCCAACAGGCTGTGTTGGTGAGGGCGCCGGTGTCCTTAAACCCGCCGTCTCTGACATGGTGGATTGGGAAGCCGAACTTGTCCTGGTCATCGGCAAGCGAGCCCGCAACGTGCCGCGCGAGCGCGCCCATGAGATTGTCGCCGGCTATTGCTGCGGCAACGACATCTCCGTGCGTGACTGGCAGTTCCACTCGCCGCAGTTCACGATCGGCAAGAGTTTTGACACCCACGGCCCGATAGGCCCCTGGCTTACGACCTCGGACGAAGTCGGTGATCCTCACGATCTGGACATCAAGTGCCTTGTCAACGGTGAAGAAAAACAAAACTCCAACACCAAGCACCTGATCTTTGACTGCTTCGAGCAGATCGCGGAGCTCACTCAGGTCATGACCCTCGAGCCTGGCGACATCATCTTCACGGGTACTCCAGGTGGCGTCGGCATTGCCATGCAGCCGCCCCAGTTCATGAAGGTCGGCGACGAGGTCACCATCGAGATCAGCAAACTCGGTTCGATCACCAACACATTGGTGGCTGAAGACACAACAACAATCATCCGGTAGGGACGGCCATGTATGACGTGACCATCATCGGCTACGGGCCGGTTGGGGCAATGCTTGCAGCCCTTTTGGGAGCCAAGGGTCGAAAGGTCCTTGTGGTGGAGCGCGATACGGATGTGTATCCACTTCCCCGCGCCGTGCATATGGATCACGAAGTGTTCCGCCTCATCAGTCTTGTCAACGCAGACAAAGCCGTCATGGATATCAGCCGCCCAACGGCTACCTATGACTTTGAGACGGCGGATGGTGACCTGTTGATGGGGTTCGCCCCTCCCAAGGAGCGGGCGCCCACCGGTTATCCCTGGAGCAATATCTTCCACCAGCCGACCCTTGAAAAAGCGATCCGGGCCGATGTGGAATGCCACCCGAGTGTGGACGTACGTCTTGGGATTGAGTTCATGTCTTACGACGCTTCATACGCGGACCATGTGAAGGTCACCCTGTCTGACGACCCGGACAATCCAGTGGAAACGAGATACCTCGTCGGATGCGACGGAGGTCGCTCACCTGTGCGACGTCAGGCCGGCATCGGCATGGATGATCTCGACTTCAACGCACCCTGGGTCGTCGTGGATGTCCTGCTGGCAGAAGGGATGGACATACTCCATGAAGCCAGCCGACAGATCTGTGATCCGCGCCGACCGGTCACGTCAATACCTATTGGTCATGGGCGTCATCGTTGGGAGTTCATGCTGCTGGACGACGAAGTCGAACGCGACATGACAAAGCCGGAAAACCTAGAAAAACTAATTGCACCGCAACTGCCAGACGGCGTCACGACAGCTCAGATCGAAGTAGAGCGCAGCGCGGTCTACACATTTCATGGTGTGTTTGCCAAAAAGTGGCGTGAAGGTCGTGTGTTAATCGCTGGCGATGCCGCACACCAAATGCCGCCGTTTATGGGACAGGGCCTGTGTTCTGGCGTGCGCGACGCTACAAATCTTGCCTGGAAGTTGGATGCGGTCCTCGCCGGTGACGCATCCGAGTCACTGCTTGATACCATCCAGCCCGAACGTGAACCTCAGATCAGGTTCATCACCGAGACGGCCATTGGAATGGGACAGGTCGTGTGTACCCACGATGTTGAGCAGGCCGCCGCACGCGACAAAGAGATGTGCGTTGGCAAGCGAGAAGACCGCATCGGTGAAATACCCCCCCTCCCGCCGGTGTCGTCAGGCGGAAGAGACTTCCCCAACGCGGGGGTACCGTTCAGCAGGGACAAGGGTCTGGACTCCGCAGCAGTCTACCAACCCGTTCTGGTTGTCCGCTCGAAGGATGACCTGCCGCCGGCAGCTGAAACCGCCATTGTTCGCGGATTGCACATCGCGTGGCTGGAGGGCGAGGGCGCAATCGCTGACCCTGACGGCTTTGTCCGAGACCAGTTGGCCAATGCCCAGGCCCTTCTTGCGCGGCCCGACAAGATCATCTTCGGGACCGGTGATGTCAGGGAGTTGCTTTCCGAGTACGCAGGGTATCTTGGTTCAAAGACCCGCGCGGCAGCATGACCTATCGTACCAGAACACGCTTACATGCCTGGGAAATCTGACTGGAAAGGCTGCCCGGAGCCGGTGCGGCGTAAGGCGTCGACATGCAGCTGCCTCTAGAATGTTCAGGATTGCACCACAATCCGGAACCATCCGGCTGTGGTGTAAAGGACAGTCCCTGGGCACCCGCTTTTTGATCTGTCAACTGGTTTGACAGGTGGTTGATGACATGAATTCTTGTCACGGCTTTCTCGGGCGGAAGAGGCTTGGTGGCGATGTGCATGTCGGTCAACGGAACTATCCGAACTGACACAATGGACACTGATCCATCAATGTCTCTGCTAAAGACCACACGGCCCAGCAGGCCAAAGTCGTGGCATAGATCCTGCCGCCCCATGTTCTGCATACCCAGATGCAGGAAGTTTCCAAGACCGTAAAAGATCAGCCCGTTCGCACCAGATGCGGTGTCTACAATCTCTACCCCGTTCGCCACATGTTTGTGGTGTCCTGCAACGAGCGTGAAACCTTCCTGACTAACCATTTCCCGAAAGCGAACGCGTGTGGTCATCGGCGGCTCGGGCTCAAACTCGCGCCCGTAATGGACGGAGAGGATCTTTAAGTCGGCGTCCGTGTTGCCAAGTGCTGTTGTGACGCGATCAAGATCAGCTGGATATTTGAGCATCCCAACTTTGCCGGATGACATGGACGCACCCAATCCGCCGATGCCGATGGAGGATAGTGCGATCGACGTCTGCCCAACGTCCACGTTGTGAGGCGCCGCTGCCTTTTGGATACTGGTGCCCAGGCCTGGAAAGGCCAACAGGCCTTCTGACTGCATATCCTTGAGATGGCGGAGTGTGTCAGCCGCCCCCGCTTGTCGATAATCAAGCGCATGGTTGTTTGCCAGCGAAAACGCATTCAACCCGGCATCTAGAAATCCCCTGATGGCATTGGGATGCGTGCGGAATGAAAAACGTTTCGATGAAGCGCCAAGAGAGTTGTTTGCCGTAACGACCGTCTCAAGGTTCGCTAAGGAAATGTCTGCCTCAAGTTCATGACGAATTCCCGAGATGGCTCCACGCACATCAAGGAGCTGCCCGTGCTTGTAACCACCCTCCGCTGAAACGCGCGCGGCTGCTCCATTGAATCCGGCATCTCCAACAACAACGACCTCAATCAGGTCCGGCTGGCCCTGCGTTGCTGACGCCGGTGCAACACAAAGGGGATAAAGGAGGCAAGGTATTGCCCATCGAAGGATATTCAGTAAGCGACACATCAAGGCTTTCCCTCGCCGAGAGCATTCGGCACAGTGTTGCTGCTTCACCGGGCGGTTACCAGCTTGTTGTGCAAGCCGAGCTGGGCGGGAACCGACGAGGAGCAAATCATGACCAATTCCGATGCCATCAACCAGACGTTGGAAATGGTCGGTGAAAAAGTTGGCGATCCGGCGCCGCTGGTCTATGAGCGGCTGTTCAAGCAGCGCCCGGACCTTGAAGAAATGTTCTTCATGGACTCCGATGGGGGCGTGCGTGGGTCCATGTTACAGCAGTGCTTCGATTGCCTATTTGATGCTGCAGGGGAAGGAATTCTGTGCAGCAGTGTCCTGCCCTCAGAAAGCCAACGTCACGTCGAGTATGGGGTGGAGGCGGATTTGTTCATCAGCTTCTTCACAACCATCCGCGACACCTGCAAGGAGGTGGTGGCCGGAGACTGGACTCCCGACATGGACAGCGCGTGGGACGACCTGCTTAAGCAGCTCGAAGGCGTTCACGCGAAAGCGGCGTGAACTTGGCCGAATTGGAAACCTGTCTCTCAGGAGCGGTTGGCTGGGGGACTAGGATTCGAACCTAGACTGGCGGAGTCAGAGTCCGCTGTCCTACCATTAGACGATCCCCCATCAGAAAGCCTTCTGGAACAGAGGCTTAGCTGAGGTGTCGAGCAGGAGACCATACCAAATCTGGGGGCCGTCCGGCTTGGAATTGGCGTTTCTAACGAGATCACTATCCGTTGGCAAGTAGCCATGTCGGCAGCATACAGGACATCCGCACAATGCCAGACAGGACAACCCAATGACGAAATCTAATTCAGCTCAAACGCCGCTCATCATTGAGGCCTCGCTGAACGGTTCCACAAGCAAGCAGCAGAATCCTTCCGTTCCCTTCAGTGATGAGGAAATTGTCCGCGATGCGATCGCCTGTATGGAAGCGGGCGCTGCCCTGCTCCACACTCATTCAGATGAGCCAATTGTTGGTGGCACCGGTGAGCTGGACGTGGAGCGCTATGCCCGGCCTTGGCGTGAGCTGCTCAAAGCCCGTCCGGACGCCATTCTGACACCGACAATGCCGGTGGGGCAGGAGGGTGTTCCCGTCGAGGTTCGGTATCGGCATGTGGAGCAGATGGCGACAGAAGGGCTCCTCACCCAGGGCCTGTGCGATCCAGGCACGTTCAATGCATCGGTCATGGGCGACGATGGTTTGTTTGCCCCAAGCACCTACCTATATCGCAACGACGTGCGAGATTCCCGCTACTACGTGGAAACCTGCAGGCGCCTCAACATCGGCCTCAGTATCTCCATTTTCGAGCCGGGATTCCTGAAGTTCATTCTGGCCTATCACCGAGCCGGCAAGATGCCGCCGGGCGGTATGCTGAAATTCTATTTCGCTTCCGAAGACCTCCCGTTCGGTCTGCCGCCAACAGCCACCAGCCTGGAGGCCTATCTGGCGATGTTAGGAGACTGTGACATGCCATGGCTGGTTTCCAGTTTTGGAGATGACTGCGTCAGATGCGGTATTGCCGAAGAAGCGATACGCAGGGGAGGTCATATACAGGTCGGTCTCGAACCTTATGGCGGCGATCGATGCCCCACAAATGTCGAGTTGGTTCAGGAGGTTGTGTCTCTGGCAAACGACTGCGGCCGCACGATCGCCACACCGTCAGTGGCAGCAGAAATGCTCAATTTACCTACATATCCGGCGCCCTTTGGCATCAGCAATTGAATATTGGGTTAGCAAGGCGACTTTTCCCCAGTTGCTTAAGCCCCCATTTACTTGGCCAGGTCCAGAATAATGCATGTTTCTAGGCGGATTCCTGAGTGGGCCCGTCTTCAATCATGGTGGAGAGCGCCAGTGACCGAGATGTCGGCAGTAGCGAAGCGGGATCTGTCAAAGTCCCACGTGGTGATGATTGAGGAATCATCCTACCTGCGGTCGATTTTGACGCAGCTGGTTAAGTCATTTGAACCCCGTACGTTCGATATTTTCGCAGACGAGCAGACCGCAATCGCGCGTCTGGCGTTTGCGCCTACCGACTGCATTCTCATTGACTGGCGTCCTGAAGACGGAATAGGCCCCAAAGTCCTCAAGTATATTCGCCGCGATACTGGTTGCCAGTCACCCGAGATGGGCATTGTTTGCATGGCAGCGCTACCGTCCCGTGAGTCTGTCGAGCTGGCTCGGGACAATGGGTCCAATGTCTACGTGACCAAACCTTTTTCGGCGACGGAGTTACGACGAAAAATCGAGGCGTCAATCTTTGCACCACGAAACTTTGTGGTTGCTGAGGGCTTCGTTGGTCCAGATCGCCGTCACCGGAAATCATCCTTCGACGGCGGTGAGAAGCGTGGTGATGGTCCGCTGACCCAGAACGAAATCGATTCGATGATGGCTGACTAAGCCAACCCGGCAGTTTGGGGATGGCAGAGCCTTGGATTTCCCAAATTCTGAAGCACGACAGTGAGCGCGCTGGCCTTGTGCAAGCGGGCAGTGCTAGGCTTGTCGCAAGTTCAACATATATCCGCGCTGCATCCGGCTTTTTTGGTGCGTGGCGGCGCGAGGAGTGGAACGGGTGGACGACTCGCACGACACCGTGCGGGTGGCCCCGGCTTCCCCTGGCGGCGCCGGGCAATCGCCCCGGATTGACGCCGGAGTGCCTGGCGCCACACGCGTGGAAAAGCAGCACTCTTTGCCGGACGGCAAAGCGACGCCGGGCGTTCGCAATCCCGGTGACGAGGCTGGTGCGTTCGGCACCCAGGCCAACCAGTCCTCAAACGGCAAGCCTACCAACCGCAATGCCGAAAAGGCGCAGCGCGGCGGTAAGGACAATCACGGAAAAGATAGCCGCCGCCGTGGCAAGAACAGAAACGCGCAGCAGCGATGTTACGCCGCGATTGATCTTGGAACGAACAACTGCCGTTTGCTGATCGCCAAGCCATCCAAGTCCGGCTTTGAAGTTGTCGATGCCTTCTCGCGCATTGTGCGATTGGGCGAAGGGCTCGGTACTCACAACATGCTCACAGAAGAAGCGATGGATCGCGCCATTGCTGCGCTTAGGATATGCGCCTCCAAGATGCGTCGCCGCAATGTTGTGGGCGCACGTGTCGTCACCACACAGGCATGCCGACACGCCGACAATGCGGACGTTTTTATGCAGCGTGTTGCGAAGGAAACAGGCCTTGAACTCGAAGTGCTGAGCCCAAAGGACGAAGCGCATCTGGCAGTGCTGGGGTGCGCGCCTCTTCTGGACCGTAAGGCCAAGAGAGCGCTTGTGTTCGACATTGGCGGCGGGTCAACGGAACTTGTCTGGCTGG
>JBHJJF010000181.1:0-8742 GCA_050042885.1 Candidatus Phaeomarinibacter sp. | reverse complement strand
AACGGTCCATGTCGGAGACCGTCTTGTCGTCTGCAGCTTTCTCAACAAGCTTCAGCCGCGTGAGCCAGTGGGTCAGCTCTGCCATGTCTGAAATGACAACAGCCGGGTCGGCGCCATCCTGATACTGGGCTGCAAGCTCGCCAAGCGCAGTCGCCACATCGCCTTTCATCACATGCTCGTAGAGATCAAAGACGCGGCCACGATCTGCAAGGCCGAGCATGGTGCGCACGCTGTCCGCTGAAATCGTCTCGCCTTGTGTGCCGTGGGCAATGGCTTGGTCCAGCAGCGACAGGCCGTCACGCACCGAGCCTTCAGCGGCACGGCCAATCAGGGCCAGCGCGCCTTCGTCAACGCTGCCGCCTTCCTTGCCCGCGATGTTCGACAGATGCGTGCTCATGGCGTCTGCATCAAGCCGCCTAAGATCAAAGCGCTGGCAGCGCGACAGCACCGTCACCGGCACCTTGCGAATTTCCGTCGTCGCAAAAATGAACTTCACATGCGCCGGCGGCTCTTCCAGCGTCTTCAGCAGCCCGTTGAAGGCTGCGTTCGACAGCATGTGGACTTCGTCAATGATGTAGACCTTGTAGCGCGCCGACGTTGGCGCGTAGCGCACGCTTTCGATGATCTCACGAATGTCGCCGATACCCGTGCGCGACGCTGCGTCCATCTCCATCACGTCCTGATGGCGTGATTCCATGATGGCCTGGCAGTTGATACCAAGCGTCGGCATGTCGATGGTCGGACCATCTATGCCGTCACCTTCATAGTTCAGGGCACGCGCCAGAATGCGGGCAGTCGTGGTTTTGCCGATGCCGCGCACGCCGGTGAGAATGAAGGCGTGCGCAATGCGGTTGGTTGCAAAGGCGTTGCCCAGGGTGCGCACCATCGCTTCCTGGCCGACCAGGTCATCGAAGGTCTGGGGACGGTATTTACGGGCAAGAACCTGATACTCAGCAGGCTTGGCAGGCTCCTTGGCCTCGCCGCCCATCAGATCAAACCCCGCGTCGTCGGCGTTCATCCCCAGATTCGGCTCTTCGCTCTCCCGCCCCGTATCGTCAACATGTGTGTCGGAGGGGGGCGTCATGAGCGGTGGCGGCAATCCTGTGAGGAGGGGCAGAAAAGTGGGAGGCTGGACAGACGACCCAAGCCGAACTCGTTACGGCTGCTTCCTTCCGGATCTGACCGGGTTGGCGAGGGACTTGTCCGCCGCCAACCTCCCGGACGCACTATATCAGACCCAAGGGGGCCTAAGGCAAGCCGCACAACAGCAATCAGCCCCGGCAAATCGCAAAGTTTGCCCGCAAATCTCAGCCGTGGCAGGTTTCCGCCCGAAACAGACACTTTCCATCCAAAAGCGGCCGAAAATGGCGCTTGAACCCAACCCCAACATCTTTGCCAACAACCCCCTGGATCGTGTGAGCGACAAGCGCAACGACGAGGATTGGCTGAAAGGCAAGATGGAGGACCCGGAAAGCCGCTATGTGCCTTTCTACAAGCTGATGCCGTTCGTGCTGCCGGAAGCAGCGCCCAGCGAAGGCAAGGACATTGCCTGGATGCCGCCTGAAATGGTGAAACCGCTAATGAACCCGGCGTCGACAACAGTCCTGCTCGGCATCAACAAGCGCGGCCGGGCGCTCTTCGCCACAGACGTGACCTTCGGTGAAAATCCCGAGAATGGCCCCCTCAACGGCATGGGCGAATTTGAAGATTTACGCGGCCTCGCCATGAAGGGTGAAATCACCTCCGGCGAACTGGCCATCATGGCTCAGGGCAAGAGCATGATCGACTGGCACCTGCGCCACGGCTATTGCTCCGCCTGCGGCCATCCCAGCCGTATGGCCGAAGCGGGCTACAAGCGGGTCTGCCCGAATTGCGGGGCCGAGCATTTTCCGCGGACGGACCCTGTCGCGATCATGCTCGCGACCCGTGGCGACATGGCGCTGCTGGGCCGCCAGCCTATGTTCCCCAAGGGCATGTTCTCATCGCTTGCTGGCTTCATTGAGCCTGGCGAGTCCATTGAAGAAGCGGTGGCCCGCGAGATGATGGAAGAGGCCGGTGTCGCGGTTCACAATGTGCGCTATCACTCGACCCAGCCCTGGCCATACCCGTCACAGCTGATGATCGGCTGCCACGCGGAAGCCGAGACAGAACAAATCACCGTGGACGGTGTCGAACTGGAAGAAGCCCGCTGGTTCTCCCGTGACGACCTGCGCGCCGTGCTGGCCGGGCAGGACAAGGGTTTCTGGGTCCCGCCGCCTTTTGCCATTGCGCACCAGCTCATCAAGAGCTGGGTTGACGAAGGTTAGCTGTCCGCGATCTGCGCGCGGTACTCGCTGGCCGGGTAGATGCCCAGTATCTTGAGTTCGCTGCAGAAGAACTGCAGTTCTTCCAGCGCCAGCCGCACATTGCGGCGGTCCGGGTGGCCTTCAATGTCCGCGTAGAACTGCGTGGCGTTGAAGGAGCCCGCAACCTGATAGCTCTCCAGCTTCGTCATGTTGACGCCGTTCGTCGCAAAACCGCCCATAGCCTTGTAGAGTGCCGCCGGGACGTTCCGTACACGGAAAATAAAGCTGGTAATCACCGGTTCTTCTTCCGGCGTGGCGTCGTCGGGCTCCGCCGCCATGATCAAGAAGCGCGTCGTGTTGTGGTCCGCGTCTTCCATGTCGGTCTTGAGAATATCGAGGCCGTAAATGTCGGCGGCCTCTGGCGTTGCCAGCGCGGCATGGGTCATGTCGCCGAGCTCCGCGACCTGGCGGGCGGAGCCTGCGGTGTCGGCGGCAACCTGCCCCAAAATGCCAAGGGAGTTCAGCGTCTGGCGGCATTGGCCCAGCGCCATGACGTGGCTTTGCGCGGTCTTGATGTGCTGCAGCTTCGCGCCCTTGGGCGCCATCAGGGCAAAGCGGATACGCAGGAAGTGCTCGCCAATGATGTAGAGGCCGGAATCCGGCAACAGGTGATGAATGTCCGCGACGCGGCCGGCGAGCGAATTCTCGATAGGGATCATGCCAAGGCGCGCCTCGCCATCAGCAATGGCGGCGAAGGCTTCCTCAAAGGTAGCGCAGGCGCGCGGCGTCATATCCGGAAACACTTCATTGCAGGCGATCTGCGAGTTGGCTCCTGGTTCGCCCTGATAGACGATTGTGGTGTCGGCGCTCATGAGTTCTTCTCGTTGTTGAAGTAGGCACGCACCCGCTCAAGATCCTCCGGGCTGTCGACGCCGATTCGCGTGCCTTGCGGAACGATGGCGGCATCCATACGCATACCATGTTCAAGGGCGCGTAGCTGTTCCAGCTTCTCGCGCACTTCAAGAGGGGATGGCGGCAGCGCAACAAACTGTTTCAGCGCATCCCGGCGGAACGCATAGATGCCCACATGATGGTAGAGCGGCCCATCGCCGGTGGGTGCCGTAGCACGGGTGAAATAGAGCGCCCGGGCGATAGGGACGTCCGGCACAGTGAAACTCGGCACCAGCTTCACGACGTTGGGGTTGTCCCGCTCACGGTCATCAATGATGACAGACGCCAGCGTGGCGATGTCCACGTCAGGATCACCCATCGGCGTCAGGACGGCTGTGAGAATCTCTTGGTCGAATACCGGCTGGTCACCCTGAAGGTTGACCACGACATTGAAGTTTTGCTCCGGGTCCACTTTCTCGGCAGCCGCCCAGCACCGGTCCGTGCCGGATGGAAGGTCCGGATCGGTCAGAACCGCTTCGCCGCCTGCAGCATGAATGGCATCAACGATTTCCTGATCGCCTGCCGCCACCAGGACCTGTGCGCCCGCGAAACCATCTGCCCAGTTCATGGCGATCTCCCATACCCGGACGATCATCGGCTTGCCGCCAATGTCCAGGAGCGGTTTACCCGGCAGCCGTGCGGCGGCCATGCGGGCGGGAATCACCAGAAGCGGGCGGAGGGTGTCATGCGAGGTTGTCATTGAATCGGCAGCAATCCTTGTAGGCGGACAGGGTGCCAGATCGTGCGGAACTGACGAAATCGACCGGCCTTGCCCCCAATGCGACGCTTCGCCGCGCTTTTGGGGCCATGAACGGCCAAATGCGCGCATCTGACCCTTGTTTCCGGCGCTTATACGTCTTGCCCGGCAAAACCGGAAGCGGGTAGTCTGCGGCTCTCCGCGCCATGGTGCTTTTTTCATGTGCGCGGCTTCTATATCCCGCCTGAGCGTCACGCGCCTCATACGTCAAACAAGATAAGCACCGGACACGCAGCATCATGGACAGTTTTGAATTCAACAAGGTTGCAGGCGCCGTCCTGGCATCGCTCCTGATGCTGCTGGGTGTCGGCATGTTCCTGGTCCCGACGCTTTATGCACCGACGGTACCGGAACAAAAGGCCTTTATTGTCGAAGGCGTGGAAGAAGAAGGCGCAACGGGCGGCGCAGCAGCTGAAGCCCCGGTTGAGCAGCCGATTGAGGCTTTGATTGCGATGGCAACGGTGGACCGTGGTGAGCGCGTCGCACGCCGCTGCGTTGCCTGCCATACCTTTAGCGACGGCGGCGAAAACAAGATTGGGCCCAACCTGTGGAACATCATGGGGGACAAGAAGGCTCACCTGGACAACTTCAATTACTCCGGGGCGCTTGCCGGCATGGATGGTATCTGGGACTGGGACACGATGGATGCGTTTCTCAAGAAGCCCAGCG
This sequence comes from Candidatus Phaeomarinibacter sp., assembly GCA_050042885.1. GTDB lineage: Bacteria > Pseudomonadota > Alphaproteobacteria > CGMCC-115125 > CGMCC-115125 > Pyruvatibacter. Next base: position 4,080 of record JBHJJF010000181.1, on the reverse strand, counting down.
AGTATGTGCCCGGCACCATTATGTCCTTTGCAGGCCTGAACAAGCCTGAAGACCGGGCAGCCATCATGGTCTATCTGGCAGCGCAGGCCCCGACGCCATTTGCCCGCCCGGCAGTTCCTGCGGCTCCGGCGGCCCCTGAAGAGGCTGCAGCTGAGGCGACGGCGGAGGAAGCTATTCCCGCTGAAGCAGCCCCGGCAACGTCATCAGGTGGGGGCGATGAGCCAGAGCGCAACGGTCGCCCGGGTACGGAGACGTCCCAGTAGGACTGCGTCTGGGCCGCATTACGTTCCTGTAACAACACCGAAATTTGATGAGGCGGGCCCTTTACCGAGGGTCCGCCTCTCGCATATCCGGCGCAGTTTCGTCACAATGTGCGTATCGACTATCGATCATCCATCCAACAGTCCGGGTTCAGCACAATGCGCATGTGGCCAACCGCCGCCCATCATGTTTTCAAAGGCCTAACCGTGTCTGCGCTTCTGCTCGCAGCCCCGGTCGCCTTGCAGGCTCAGGAGACATTTACAACCAATGGTCTGTCGCTGATTGGCGATCCCAAATATGCCAGCGACTATGCGCATTTTGACTATGTGAACCCGGATGCCCCAAAGGGTGGCCGTCTGCGCCAGGCAACACCGGGGACGTTTGATAGTCTCAATCCGTTCATCATCAAGGGAAAGCCGGGTGCCGTCACCGCCATCTATGAGCAGCTCATGGCTGATTCGATGGACGAGCCCAGCGCCGAATATGGTCTCATCGCCAGGTCCGTGACGTATCCGGATGATTTTGGCTGGGTGGAGTTTGAACTGCACGACACCGCCCGCTGGCATGACGGCGAACCGCTCACGTCGGAAGACGTCATCTTCAGCTTCAATGCGCTGACAGCCAACCATCCGCATTTCGCGTCTTACTACAAGAATGTGGCCAAGGTGGAAGCGTTGGGCGACCATCGCGTGCGCTTTGATTTTGATGAAACCGGCAACCGCGAATTGCCTCTCATCATGGGCCAGCTCTATGTCTTGCCCGCGCATTACTGGGATGGGTCTGAGGGGCGCGACATCGCCTCGTCCACCCTGGTGCCGCCGCTTGGCTCGGGTCCATACAAGATTGCTGACGTTGATCCAGGCCGCCGCATTGTGCTTGAGCGAGTGGAGGACTACTGGGGCAACGATCTTCCGGTGAATGTCGGCAAGCACAATTTTGACCGGTTGATCATCGAGTACTATCGCGATGAGACCGCCATGGTCGAAGCCTTCAAAGGCGACCGTTACGACTTCCGCGCAGAAAACAGCGCCAAGCGGTGGGCGACGGAGTACGACTTCCCCGCCGTGCAGGATGGCCGTGTTGTCCTGCAGACCTTCAAGACAGATCAGGCCGCACCCATGCAGGCCTTCGTCTTCAATACGCGGCGGGACAAATTTTCTGATCCACGTGTGCGTCAGGCCTTCAACCTGGCCTTTGACTTTGAGTGGATGAACAAGAATATCTTCTTTGACCAGTACACGCGCACGGACTCTTTCTTTGAAGGGTCCGAACTCGAAGCCACCGGCTTGCCGGGACCCAAGGAACTGGAAATCCTGGAACCGCTGCGCGGACAGATTCCAGACGAAGTCTTCACCGCGGATTATGAGAACCCCGTCAACGGCGACACACGCACCGTCCGGACTAATCTGCGCAAGGCTACGGCACTTCTTGAAGAAGCCGGATGGTCCATTCAGGACGGTGTACTGACGAACAACGAGAGCGGTGAGAAGATGGAGTTTGAGTTCCTTCTCAGGACGCCAACATTTGAACGCGTCGTGCTGCCTTACAAGCAAAGTCTTGAACGTCTGGGCGTTGTCTCGACGATCCGCGTTGTGGATTCAGCTCAGTACCAGGCCCGCGAGGAAGAGTTCGATTACGACGTTATTGTGGACGGGTTCGCGCAGTCCCTTTCGCCGGGCAATGAGCAGCGGGACTTCTGGGGCTCTGAGAGCGCGGATATTGAAGGCAGCCGCAACACCATCGGCATCAAGGACCCGGCCATCGACAAGCTGATCGACGCCATCATTTTTGCACCGGATCGCGAAACGCTGATTGCAGCCACGCGGGCACTGGATCGCGTGTTGCTGTGGAACCACTACGTGCTGCCGCAATGGTGGAGCCCGCTGCGCACCGCCCGGTGGGATCGGTTTGGTCTGCCGGACACATTGCCGAACTTTGCACCCGCCGGCGGTTTCCCGGATGTCTGGTGGTATGAGGAAGGGTTCGTCGCGAAGCAGGCAGCCAATCAGGCAGCAGGCGAGGTGGCGGAATGATCGCCCGAGCGTCTGTTTTCGCAGCGGCCCTCAGTCTGAGTGCAGCCTTCCCGGCCAGTGCACAGGATGAAGCACAGAACCTTGCCCCCAATGGGGGCGAGTGGCGGCACGGCATTTCGATCTTTGGCGACCTCAAATATCCGGCTGACTTTCAGCACTTTGAATACGCCAATCCGGACGCGCCAAAGGGCGGCGAGCTGCGACTGTCACCATCAGAGGCCTATCTCAATCAAGGCTTCCTAACCTTCGATACGCTCAACATCTTTGTGCTGAGGGGCTCGGGCGCCCACGGTATGCGGCTCAACTTTGATACATTGATGACGCGCGCCTGGGATGAGCCGGACTCCATGTACGGGCTCGCCGCAGAAGCGGCAGCTATTGCGCCCGACAAGATGTCTGTCGCATTTCGTCTGCGCGACAATGTCACTTTTCATGACGGCAGCGCGGCGACTGCCGAAGATGTCGCCTTCACGTTTGGCCTTTTGAAAGAAGAAGGTCATCCGCACCTGACCACCGCCATTCGCGATGTGGTTTCAGCCGAAGCATTGGATGAGCGCACGGTGCTGTACACGTTTGAAGGCGATCTTGTGCGTGATCTCCCCTTTACGGTCGCAGAACTGCCAATTCTGTCCAAGGCCTTCTACACGCAGACTGATTTTTCGGCATCGACCCTTGAGCCACCCCTTGGCAGTGGCCCCTACAAGGTCAGCGACGTCAAGCAAGGGCGAACTGTCACACATAGTCTGAACACGGACTATTGGGGTAAGGATCTGCCCGTCAACACGGGGCATTTCAAATTCGGGTCAATCCGGTTCGAGTATTTCCGCGACCGGACGGCAGGGTTTGAAGCATTCAAGTCCGGAGAATATGAATTCCGCGAAGAGTTTACCTCCCGCTTCTGGGCCACCAAGTACGACTTTCCCGCCGTGGTTGATGGCCGCGTGGTGACGCTTGTAACCAAGGACAATCGCCCCTCCGGCACGCAGGGCTGGTTCATCAATACGCGCCGTGCCCATCTGTCTGATCCGCAGGTGCGGCAGGCTTTGAGCCATGCGTTTGATTTCGAATGGACCATCCGCCAGCATTTTCATGATCTCTACAAGCGTACGCACAGCTATTTCGAGAACTCAGAGATGAAGGCAATCGGGGCTCCGGGAGTTGCCGAGCTTGCTCTGCTTGAACCTTTTCGCGGTGACGTGCCGGACGGCGTATTTGAGGATGTCTATTTGCCGCCGATCTCCAACGGGTCTGGGCAGGACCGCCGCCAGCTCAAGACCGCGCGCGACATACTGGCGAACGCTGGGTGGGAAGTGCGCGATGGCGTTCTCAAGAATGCAGATGACAAGGTATTCACACTCGAATTCCTGAGTGATACGCCGACCTTTGAAAGGGTGCTGCAGCCTTTCATCAAGAACCTCAGCCTTTTGGGCATCGACGCAAAAATTCGCCAGGTCGATGCGGCGCAGTTTGAAGAACGACTAAAGGACTTTGATTTCGACATCATCACGCGGCGCTTTTCCATGCGCGCCACACCAGGCGTGGAGTTGCGGGCCTTCATGGGCTCGGAAGCGGCCGCCGAGGAGGGCAGTCGCAATCTGGCCGGCATTTCCAGCCCGGCGGTTGACGCCCTCATAGACAAGGTGACGGAAGCGCAGTCCCGCGACGAATTGGTGACCGCCGCCCGCAGCCTCGACCGGGTACTGCGGGCCGGGCACTACTGGATCCCCCAGTGGTACAAGGCGGAACACAATCTAGCCGTGTGGGACAAGTTTTCCATGCCGGTGAC
>JBHJJF010000180.1:0-12596 GCA_050042885.1 Candidatus Phaeomarinibacter sp. | reverse complement strand
GCATCCCAGCCATTGTGGACCAGAATGGGTCTGACGGGCCGGTGTCGGTTTTTGAATCCGGTGCCATTCTCATCTACCTGGCCGAGAAGACCGGTCAGTTTCTGCCGGCGTCCGGCTCCGCGCGCGCAAAGGCGCTGGAATGGCTCATGTGGCAGATGGGCGGAATTGGCCCGATGATGGGGCAGGCCAGCCATTTTGCGAACTCTGCGCCTGAGCAAATTCCCTATGCGATCGATCGCTACATCAGCGAAAGTGCGCGGCTCATCGGCATCCTGGACAAGCAGTTGGCGGACAACGAGTTTGTGGCAGGTGATTATTCGATTGCCGATATGGCCATCTATCCCTGGGTGTCGGTTGGTTTCGAGATCATCAGCGGCGCAAAGCCTGACGTGGTGGGTGACGGGACCCATTGCCGGCGCTGGCTTGCCGCTATGGCGGCTCGCCCGGGAGTTGAGAAAGGTATGGCGGTTCCTCCCGCGCAGTCCTGAACGCCTTTCATCCAGATATGTGCGCGGTCTTAAAAGCTCAGAAATCAGGGGTTTTTTGAGAATCGAGAAGCAGGGTGTGGCTTTTGAGTCGCCCCCGCGTCCCAAAAAGAGCCGACTCTTTCATCGTATTTGAATCGTTTAACTCATTGTTTAGACGAGCACGCGAGATTCCTCATGCAAGCGTACAGAAGGTTGTGCGCGCAGTGCCGGGGGGCACTGCCGGTCCGTCTCCAAGAAATGGAAATACGGGCTTTGTGGAACCAGGAGCGATGGCAGGAGGATTTCATGGCTCGCGTAGAACTTGACGACCTGAAGCGGTTTGAACTGGCAGCCGAGAAGGGCACCAGTGGGGCGCTTTACAATTTGGGGCTGATTTTTTCAGTGGGGAAAGGCGTCGAGCCTGATCTCGTGACAGCGCATAAATGGTTCAATCTGGCAGCCCTGCGCGGCTCTCAGGAAGCCAAGGATCAGCGCAAAGAGCTTTCCGATTTGATGTCACCGGCAGAAATTGCTGAAGCACAGCGGCAGGCACGCGAATGGATGGCGTCACACGCCTAGGCATGCTGCTTTAGCTATCTGTTGCAGCATGGCAGCGGGCGGCCTCCGCCTGTTGACGCTATACCTTCACATGAGGCAAGACTTCAACCTCCGCAGGCGCCGCGCACTTATTTGTGCCCGCCTGCGTTTTCGCGTTCAATCATGACAGTGAGTGAAGCTATGCCGGATCAGGTCGAAAACCTGTTGAGCCTGCTCGATCTAGAGCCAATTGAAGTCAATCTCTTTCGGGGCGAGAGCCCGGCTGACTCTTGGCAGCGGGTTTTTGGGGGACAGGTAATTGGCCAGGCGTTGATGGCCGCTCAGCGCACAGTTGAAGATGACAGGCACTGCCACTCGCTGCATGCCTATTTCATCCGCCCCGGAGACCCCAAGGTACCCATCGTATATGAAGTGGACCGGTCACGGGACGGGCGCAGCTTTACAACACGCCGTGTCATTGCCATTCAGCATGGCAAGCAGATATTCAACATGGCAGCGTCGTTCCACGCCTTTGAAGAAGGGTTTGACCACCAGTTCGCAATGCCTGATGTGCCGGGTCCTGAGGACCTGCCGTCTGAACTTGATATGCGTGCTGCGGTCGTCGACAAAGTTCCCAAGTCTATGCGTGACCGTTTCCTGCGGCCACGGCCGAGCGAGCAGCGTTTCGTCGAGCCTCCAAGCTATTTTGATGCTGAGAAGCGTGACCCTCTGAGCCATGTGTGGTTCCGTGCCGTCTCACCCATTGGGGATGACGTGGCGCAAAACCAGTGTGTGCTCGCGTATGCGTCTGACATGACCCTTCTTGATACCTGCATCATGCCGCATGGCGTGAGTTGGATGGACGGCAAGGTGCAATCTGCTTCGCTTGACCATGCCATGTGGTTTCACAGGTCTTTCAAGGCGGATGAGTGGCTGCTCTACGCACAGGATGCGCCGTCAGCTTCATTTGCCCGCGGCTTCAACCGGGGGAACATCTTTACGCAGGAGGGCGTGCTGGTTGCTTCCGTGACGCAGGAAGGGTTGATCCGTCCGACCGGTCGGTAACTCTTGTGCCGGCGGCCTGTTCCTGTCAGTGAACGCCTTTTGTTCGTTCTGATCAGGTAGCATCCCTCAAACACCTTATGCGGCGCCCGGACCTCCCCGGGCGCCGTTTTTTAGTTCTGTGCTTTGAGAAGGTCGCGAATCTCCGTCAAAAGGACTTCCTCCCGCGGTGGAGCGGGATCTTCCTTCGGCGCTTCTTCCTCAGCCTTTTTCATTTTGTTGATGGACCGTACGACGAGGAAAACGACCCAGGCGACGATCAGAAACGAGATCACGGCATTGACGAACAGGCCATAGTTGAGTGTCGCGGCACCAGCCTCAGTGGCTGAGGCAAGTGATTCATATTCATTGCCGTCCAGCGGTACGAACAGGTTTGAGAAATCGACTCCAGCAAGCACCAGGCCGATGGGTGGCATGACGACGTCATTGACCAGTGATTTGACGATTGCCGTGAATGCGCTGCCAATAACGATACCAACAGCCAAGTCGATGACATTGCCCCGGGCAATGAAATCCCGGAATTCCTTAAGCATAAATATCTCCCCCTAGTGAGTGCTCAAAAGGCCGCCGACTCAGGCGGTTTGGGGAGTATGCACGTGTTGCGCTATGGGCCGAAAACGGGCTGCGTCCAAGAATGTCGGGAGGCGGCGCCTCAAAACCACATTTCTTAGTTGAAATCGCGAGATTTCCCGCGTATCCCCGGCGGTGGAGAGGTGGCCGAGTGGTCGCAGGCGCTCCCCTGCTAAGGGAGTATACGTCAAAAGCGTATCGAGGGTTCGAATCCCTTCCTCTCCGCCATTCCCCGCTAAGTCTTTTCAAGGCTTGTAAGTAGCTGAAATTTAAAGGGCATTTCGTTCGCTTGTGTCACCGAACTGGTACACAAAAAGGATAGACGAGTTCCCGGACACCGCGACTACGTGAACGAATTGGGACTTACCAATTTCGTGCCCGAATGCCGGAAAATCTGGTGGCCCTGATTGGTAAAACCGAGATCAAGCGTTCGCTTAGGATCAAGGTCAAAATGGTCGCCATATAACGTCTGTGTACTGAAGATGCAGAAGTTGAGACAACGTTGCGGAATGCCCGCCAAATTAGCGCCAATAGCCTAAATGCCAATCGCGATGATGTAGATAGTCCACCGCCAAGGGCGAAACTATCCGCAAACTCGTCGCAGCATACTTCCAACCCATTTAGGCGCGATCATAGATGGCTTGGTTCGATACGGCGTTGTTTTAGGGTGGGGGAGATGATCTGTAACCACCACCGGCCTTACTCGTCCTCGGGGGCGGGCTAAGGGCCGCATCAGGACCGGCGCAACAGATAGCTGTCCATTATCCAACCGTGCTGCGTGCGTGCCTCTGCGCGGATACTGATAATTTCATCGCACACGTCACGAAGTCGGCCATTTACTAGGATCTGGCGATCGGTTCCAAGGTAGGCCCCCCACCAAATATGAAGCCCTTCTGGGTCGAGCCGTTGGAACGCGCACTGCCCATCCAACATTACGACGACCGTTGTTTCACCGGGGGGCATGCCTGATGCACGCAGCCGGCGACCCGTGGTGACATGGACAGACCCGTTCACGGTGTTCAACGCAATCGCATGGGCGGCGGTCAAGGCTTGTATTGCCGTGATGCCCGGCACAACCCGTACTTCAGGTTCAGGCCGCAATCGTGCCGCAATACGCAGCGTGCTATCGTAGAGCGAGGGATCACCCCAGACCAGCAGCGCAACAGGACCATCGGTGCCGGTACCCAAGATGGTGGTTTGCCACCGCGGGGCGATTTCATCGTGCCTCCGTGCGACCCGTGCTTGATAAGGCAGTGCCGGGTCGCGTTCAGGGTAGTCAAAATGCAAAACACGCGCTTGCGAGCCAGATGCGGCGATGATGTGGTGCCGGACTTCCGCCAGGTCGTCTTTACCTGGACCTTTTCTCGGCACAAGTATTAGTGCGGCAGCCCTCAGAGCATCAATTCCATCGAGGGTGATATGCGATGGGCTTCCGGTGCCGATGCCAATCAGCCAAATTGTGAGGGGATCTTGCATCACTCAGTCGATCCGGTGAAAAGCAACCCGGGCTGCCTTGTGCAGCCCGGGTTGGGTCGTATCACCGGTCTTACGACGCGTTGTAAAGACGGTTCGTGAAGAGGCCTGAGTGTTCCAAGCCGCGCAGCAACTTGGCTCCGGCCAGGACAATGAGATCGGCGATTGGTTCGACTACGATAACCAGCATATAGGCCGTTCCAAAGGTCAAAACAGCCTGGAAGGTATCCGCCCCGATACCCTGACCATAGAACGCCCAGAATGCGACCCATGCCACAACGCCGCCTTGGTACATTGCAGATAGCTTGAGTACGTCAGCGTAGCCCAAATCAACATAGGCCGTGTTGTGTGGAATAATCCGGCGTGCAAGAGCGGTGATCGCAAAGAGCGGCACCAGCAGCGTGGTGACGTTGACGAAATACATCGGCAGGTCGGACGGCGCGAAAAACGTGCCTTGCACCAAAAGACCCAAGGCCAGACCAAGCGCTGCCGGAGCGGCCCCCAGCAGCAAGAAAAGCGTGGTGCCAAGGATGAAGTGCACTTCTGAAATGCCAACCGCGAAATGCGGCAGCACCTCAAAAAAGATGAAAGTGCCGATTGCTGCCAGACATGTGCGTACAGCAAAAGACAGAACATTATGGCCGTGTAGGTCTTCGATTGCCAATTTTACGGTGTACGCGGCCGCACCTGCGGCGGTGGCGTAGGCAAGTGCCATCTTGGCGCCATCAACGACACCGGGTTCGATATGCATGATTTAGTCCTTCGAGTTGTTTGCTGCCCCTCCGGCAGCAGGGGTTGCCGCAAGCGCGGCTCTTTTGGGCTATACGGCAGGTCTCCTGACTTACGGGTCGCTGCGTTTCCGGCCTTCCCAGCCTTACTGGCCAGTGGTTTTCCGTCACGCTCGCCGCTTACAGTTGCGGGGGCAGTCTGGGATCTTCACCCTGTTCCCTATTAGGTCACTTATGGTGACACCGTATAATCAGATTGTTGCCAACGAAATCAGGTTTGCACAAGTCCAAACGCAATACTTCTGTCCCCGCCAGCCGCTCCCTTTAGATGATAAGGGCAGGCTTGCCTGATGTGTCTTTGGGTGATTGGCCGGCTATGGGTTTTCCTCTGGTGTGATGAGGTGAAAGAATGTGCCGGAGGCATGACCCCGACGTGAGCCTGTCTCGGGGACGAGATTGCCATCTGCATCGCAAACCTTAGCCAGCGCCAGGTCGGGTTGCTCGAAAATGGTGGAGTAGTGGTATTCATGCCCCCGAAGCGCGGTTCCGGGGGCATACCCAGGAAGAGGTGCCAATAGTTCCGCACGGCGGTAGCCAAGATGTAGCTTCCGTTTCTCATAACTGGTCACGAGTCCAAGAAGCCCGGCCATCTGGTGCTGTGTACCTGATTTATCGATGAGTGCCGCACCAAGGGCCATGTAGCCGCCGCATTCTCCATGCACGGGTCGCGTTTTGGCATGACTGTGCAGACCTTTGCGAAAGGTCTCAGCAGCTGCCAGTTTGTATGCATGCAACTCTGGATAACCGCCGGGCAGCCAGACAAGATCTGCGCTTGGATCAGGCGCTTCATCTGCGAGCGGTGAAAACGGTAAAATCTCAGCGCCGGCGTCCCGCCAGCTCTCCAATAGATGGGGGTAGGTAAATGAGAACGCTGCGTCCCGTGCGATTGAAATACGTTGCGCCGGTGGACTGGGCAATTTGGGTGGTTTGCCGGGCAGGGCACCCCCTCGCGCTGCCGCCCGGATCGCAGCAAGATCTACATGCTCCCGCAGGAAGCAAGCGTAGTCTGCAATTGTCGCGTTGAGGTCCGTGTGTTCAGCCGCCTGGATCAGGCCCAGATGCCGTTCCGGTAACGCCAGATCACCACGGCGCGGCAAGACGCCCAGAACTGGAAGGCCGGCCCGTTCCATGCCCAGCCGCGTCAACCGCTCATGTCGCGGCGAGGCGACACGGTTGAGGATCACGCCTGCGAAGGGCAGGTCCGGCATGAAGGTTCGAAAGCCAAGGACGGTGGCGGCAGCGGATTGCGCCTGCCCCCCAACGTCAAGCACCAGCACAACCGGCCAGCCCATAGTCTTTGCGGTCTCGGCGCTGCTGCCAAAACCCTGCTGGCCGCGCGTCGCTACTCCATCAAACAGGCCCATCGACCCCTCAGCTAGGCAAAGATCCGCATCTGCCGCACGGGCCGTAATCGCCTGCCAGAGCGTGCGTCCCATAGCCCAACCATCAAGGTTGAAGCTAGGGCGCCGGCATGCCGCCTGGTGAAATGCGGGATCGATGTAATCAGGCCCAGATTTGAAGGGTTGCACCGCCACACCATCTTCAGCGAGCGCGCGCAACAGCCCAAGCATTACTGTTGTTTTGCCAGTACCGGATGATGGTGCCGAGATCAGGAGGCCGTTCATGCCGGGTCATCCACTTTCGTTCTCTTCGGTCCAGCCGGCCCATGGGCTGGCTGCGCGTTGGGGGCGGTAACGGCGGTCATAATCAGCAGCATACAGACAGCTTTCGTCAAAGCCTTCACTTGCCAAAGCCTGGCCCACAAGGACCAGTGCCGTACGTTGAATACTGTCATCCAGCCGTGTCCTGATGTCTTCCAGGGTCCCGCGCAGTATTGTTTGAGCTGGCCAACTGGCGCGGTAGACCACCGCCACCGGGCAGTCCGGGCCGTAGGCGGGCGTCAACTCGTCCACTATCTTGGCAAGGTTCTGAATGGAAAGATGAATAGCCAGCGTTGCGCCAGTCGCCGCGAAATTCGTCAGCGTCTCACCTTCCGGCATAGATGTTGCCCGTCCAGGAGTGCGCGTCAGAACTACTGATTGCGCCACTGCTGGAAGCGTCAACTCCGCACCCAGCGCGGCGGCGGCAGCAGCAAAAGCTGGCACACCAGGTGTAACGGAAACGGGGATGCCCGCAGCTCGCAGTCTGCGCATCTGTTCGCCCATAGCTGACCAGACGGACAGGTCCCCCGAATGGCGCCGCGCCACATCCTGCCCAGCCTCATGGGCGCGGCCCATCTCGGCGATGATTTGATCCAGATCCATCGAAGCCGTGTTCACAACATGGGCGCCGTCAGGGCAATGCTCCAGAACGGCTTTCGGGACCAACGAACCGGCATAAAGGCAGACCGGGCAATGGGCAATGATATCGCGGCCCCTCAGGGTGAGCAGATCTGGTGCGCCTGGCCCTGCGCCGATGAAGTGAACTGTCAAATGGCTATTCCTTCAGCGAGGGCGCAACTGGCCAAGCGATCTTCAGCATGGATGCGTGAGGTCAGCAAGCGTGATCCCGGTCCCGCTCCCGCAAGGGCTGCAGCTTCAGCGACAGAGCCTATGCAGCGCTCTGCGGCAACGCGTGGGGAGTATGTCAGTGTGGATTGAGCAGAAAGCATCTGCGCTGAAAACGAATACAGCGGCACACCCAAATTTATTGCGAGAGGAGCGAGGGTCGGTTCTTTATCCTCGGCTGTCGCCAGTGCCTGCGGTGCCTCGATACGCGCGGCGGCACAGGCACGCTGCAATGCATCGCGCAGGCTATCCGGCCTGCTGCGCGTGGAAAAGCCAATGCCCGCTACGATCATAATACGTGGCTCCACTGTGTGATTGGATAAGCGGCGCGCCAACCACGTTTGGGGCCGAGTGGAACAGCCTGAGACGTCACCAAACGTATCAGTTGCCCACCCAGACGTACCTGAGCGTGTGTCAGCATTGCTTCTGATTCCAGCGTTACGGCATTGACCACACGCCGTGTGCCCACAGCCAATGTCTCCAGATATGAGAGCAGGTCCAAAGAGAGGCACCCACCCACGAACACAGCATCCGGTGGCGGCAGGCCCTGCAAAGCCTTGTGCGCTGTTCCATGCAGGACGTTCTAGCGATCATCGCCGAGCTGGGCTGCATTGGCGCGTGTGCGGTCAACACGGTCCATGCTTTGTTCAATTGCCGTAGCCTGCGAGGACGGGTCCGCGAGTAGCCATTCGATCCCGATGGAGCCAGACCCTGCGCCGATGTCCCAAAGATGTTCATGCGGGCGGGGTGCCAGGGCTGCAAGTGTTAGAGCACGTATTGGGTGCTTGGTGATCTGACCGTCATGATCAAACCAGTCATCTGCCCGACCGGGCGCGACGGGCAGAACGTCGCCCGGGCCCGATACCTCAATAGCCACGCTGACAGGGTGCTCAAAGTCTTGACCAACAAGCGCTGTTGCCTTGGCTTCGGTCACCCGCTCGCGAGGACCGCCGACCGCTTCAAGCACCGTGCAAGACGACGCGCCAAAGCCGCTGCTGTTAAGGTAGCAACCAAGCTCGGTGACGGAGTTGCCGTCTCTGAGTGTCACGATGATCCGGCGCCTGGGCGCCAGATACGGCCTTAGCCGCAACAGCGGTGCTGCATGCAGGCCCAGGCACAGCGTGTTTTCCAGCGGCCAGCCCAGGCGCGCAGCAACCAAGGAAAAAGTGGACCGCCCCGGAAATGCCTGCCATTCGTGGCGGGCGAGCCGTTTTGTCAGCGTCGTGCCCACACCAAACCAGAATGGATCGCCGGAGGCGAGCACCACGGTGGCCCGTCCACGCCGCGCCATCAGTTGCTCAACACCTGCTGCGAAAGGCACAGGCCAATTAACACGCTGGGCAGTGACATTGGGCAGCAAATGAAGGTGTCGCTCTGCCCCCATGACGTAAGTGGCCTGCGCCAAAGCGTCTGCGCTTGCGGTGCACAGTCCTTCTGGGCCATCTTCGCCCAACCCAATCAAGGTTAGCCATGTAGTGTCAGACATCCGCCCAAACCTCCTGATTCTCGGCGGTACGACCGAGGCTCGCCGCTTGTGTCAGGCGGTGGCGCAGGCGGGGTTTTCTGGTACCGTATCGGTGGCTGGGCGCGTGCAGCGTCCCGCACCGCAGGACCTTCCGCTGCGCGTAGGAGGGTTTGGCGGGCAAGAGGGGCTGACCCGCTATTTGCAAAACAATGGCATTACCCATGTGATTGATGCGACCCATCCCTTTGCGGCCCAAATGAGCCGCAACGCTATTGCCGCCTGCGCACAAGCGGGCATTGCGCTTATTGCGTTGATCCGCGATCCATGGAAACAGGAAGCCTCGGACCGGTGGACCCATGTGCCGGACATCGCGAGCGCGGTAGCTGCGCTTGAGTGTCCGCCGAAGCGCATCTTGCTGGCCGTGGGGCGCATGCATTTGCAGGCCTTTACTGCTAATCCGCAGCACTTTTATCTGGTGAGGGTGGTTGATCCGCCCGACAAGCCACTTGGCTTTCCCAATGCGCACGCTGTTGTAGGCCGTGGGCCTTTTACTCTGGAAGCGGACAGCGCCCTTTTGGACACGCATCGTATTGACTTGGTTGTGTCCAAGAACGCTGGCGGTTCGGGGGCGCAGGCCAAAATCCTTGCAGCCCGACAAAAGGGGCTGCCGGTCTTGATGATTGCCAGACCTTTCATCCCCAAGCGGCCCGAAGCGCACAGCGTCGGCGATGTGATGCGCTGGATCGATCATGGCTGAAGCGACCTTGGCGTATAGACGATCGGTGCGCCGGCGCGCTCGATGATCCGGGTTGTAGAAGACCCGATGAGCACCATGGTGCGCATGTCAGCCATCTCTGGTTTGCATTCAGTCAATGGCACCACATGCAGTGACTCCTCGTCGGTGGATATCGCGCGTGCGAAAATCACCGGACGGGCATCTCCACATGCGTCTTGCAGGATATGTAGTGTTTTCGCAAAGCCTTCAGGGCGTGCCTTGGAGCGCGGATTGTAAAAAGCCATCGCAAAATCCGCAGCCGCCGCTAGTCGCAGCCGCCTTTCGATGATGGCCCAGGGCTTGAGGTTGTCGGACAGATTGATGGCGCAAAAATCGTGGCCCAGCGGCGCACCCGCCCTGGCGGCTGCAGCCAACATGGCTGTAACGCCCGGCAACACGCGGACGTCCAGGTCGCGCCAGGCATCCGGCCCGGCTTCCACAGCCTCGAAGACCGCAGAGGCCATGGCAAAGACACCCGGATCGCCGGAGGATACGACCACCACGTGCCGCCCATTACTGGCCAACTCAAGCGCAAGACGCGCGCGGTCAAATTCAGAACGGTAGTCGGAAGGGAACAGTGATAGCCCCGGCTGCTGTGCTAGGCGGGCGACGTAGGGAGTATAGCCCACCGCATCGGTTGCGTGCTCCAGTGCCACGCTGACTTCCGGTGTCACAAGTGCTTCTGCGCCCGGACCAAGCCCCGCTATGACAAGCGACCCTGTCATGGCCGTCGCCCGTTGCCATGCACGATGATGATCGAGAAATACGGGGTCACTTTGTCGCCCACCTCAGAAAGCTTTTGCACGCTCTCATCCGGCATAGTGGCATACTCTACCAGCCAGGCGGCATCGAACCGACCAGCTCTGCGCAGTGCGTTGCAAATCCGCTCTAGGTTCCGGCCGACCTTCATGATCACCAGCGCGTCTGCACGCGCCATGTGTTCGATCAAAGTAGTCTCTGACATGGTGCCCATCAGAACGCTGAGGACATCATCCCCCCAGGTCATCGGCACGCCAGTTGCCGTCCACGCAGCACTCATGCCGGTAACAGCGGGCACAACCTCGATCGGGCATTCGCCCTTGAGGCGGGTATATAGATGCATAAAGGAGCCGTAAAAAAACGGATCGCCCTCGCTCACCAGCACCACGTCCTGCCTCGCCTCACACACTGCGCGCAGCCGCGCGGCGCTTTTCTCATAAAACGCCGAGAGCAACTCGTTGTATCGAGGATCGCTTAGCGGTATCTCAGTGGTTACCGGGTACTCCAGAGCAATCTCAGTCACATCAGCACGTAGCATGCCGTCAACGATACGCCGCGCCTGACCCATGCGCCCTGCTTTTCGGAAATACGCAACATGTGAGGCCTTGCGCAAGAGCCGGTCTGCCTTGAGTGACATCAGATCCGGATCGCCAGGCCCAATGCCAACACCCCAGATCGTACCTTGGGTTTTGTCCTGCAGGTTCATTCGTTACGACTCGCGATTGCGTTGATGGCCGCAACGGTTATTGCGCTGCCGCCAAGGCGGCCTTCCACAATGCAGCACGGCGCTGGTTGATCCGCCCACAGCGCATCCTTGCTTTCGTGCGCACCGACGAAGCCCACAGGGCAGCCGATGATGGCGCCCGGCCGTGGGCAATCGGGGTCCTCAAGCATGTTGAGCAAGTGGAACAACGCCGTGGGCGCATTGCCGATAGCCACCAAAGCACCTTCCAGTCTTGGCCTCCAAAGCTCAAGCGCTGCGGCAGAGCGCGTGGTGCCGTTCTTGCGCGCAAACTCATGGACGCCATCTGCGTGCAGCGTGCAGATAACCTCGTTGTTCATCGGCAAGCGGGTGCGTGTAACGCCCTCGGACACCATCCGCGCATCACACAAGATCGGCGCACCAGCTTCCAGGGCCTCGCGCGCTGCCTTTGCGAAACCGAGCGAAAAGTGCATATGCTTCTCCAACCCCACCATCCCGGAGGCATGTATCATGCGCACGGCAATCGGTTCTTCATCTGCGCCGAACCTTGCCAGGTCCGCCTCTGCGCGGATTGTGGCAAAGCTCTCAGCATAGATGGCGGCGCCGTCCTTTTCATAGTTGTATGGCATTCATGCACGTCCGATCAGGTCATGGACGTGGTCAGGGGATATGCCCTGAGCGGCAGGCTCGTCCCATGGTGCACCATTACGGACCACGTCAAGGCGCCCGTTGCGCCCTGGCAGCGTTACGTCGGCGCGGCGGGGCAACGCACAGCCTTTCGCACATCCCGAGACGTGCAACGTGCCAGTTACCTGGCCTGCCAGCCGTTCGGCCAGCGTGCGCGTCTCTACAGTGGCTTGCGGACACAGCGGCGCACCGGGGCAGGCGTGGGTCGTCAGCAGTGCCGAGCCGGGGGCTGTGATGAAGCCGGGTGCGCTTTGCAGTGTGGCGCCGCGCAGCCAGACTAGTCGGCCTAACATGAGGCGTAGCTCTGTGACGCCCGGTGCATGAATTATCGCTTCCAGCGCATCTGCCGGCATGCTGCCGAAGGGCACGCCGAGGATCAGGCCGTGTGCCGTTGGCCCAGGCGCTAGAGGTAACGCCTGCGTGCGGGGGAGGGTGGTTTGCCAAGCGTCCGGCAAAAGCATGGCGCGCAAATGCCGCGCCAAGCGCCCGGCATCTCGTCCTTTGGTCTCGACAAACCATGCCACCAGTTTGCTTAGGGCCGCCATCGCCGTGGCCTCGTCGATACGGATACCACGCAGCGCCCCATCCGCGCGCAAAATCAAATGGCCATCAGTATCCAGCTCAAAACGAAAATCGGCCGACCCGTCGCCAAGTTGTGCTTGCGCGCCTGTGTCCAGTGCATAACCCATTTTTTCAGGGAGCACCGGCAATTTGGTAACTGTCTCCAACAGCATGGCATGGAGACGGTCGGTCAGCCCGCCGGGTTGCCAATCCGGGGCCATCAGGATGTTGCGATGGCTTTC
>JBHJJF010000179.1:0-9569 GCA_050042885.1 Candidatus Phaeomarinibacter sp. | reverse complement strand
AACGTCTTGAGTTATAGCACGTCGTCGCGGACCGTCAGGGCGCCCCCTTCCGCCAGCGTCAGCCCCAAATAGCGCGCCAGATAGACATGCTCGAAATAGGTTTCGTTGTAAGGCCCCGGCGTCAGAAGCACCGCGCGGGCTGAGTCACGGGGCACCAGGTCCAGGAGGCTATCGCGCCAGCGCGCAAAGAAGGTCGCAAGCCGCCGCACATGCGCGTGTTCGAATATGTCCGGTAGTGCGCGGGTCATGATCGTGCGGTTTTCGACCGCGTAGCCCGCTCCTGACGGCGCCTGTGTGCGATCTGACAGCACCCACCACCGCCCGTCAGGACCGCGCGCCAGATCGGCAGCGTAAAAATGCACGAAAACATCTTTCGGTGTTTTTGCCCCCATCAACGGGCGCAGAAAATGGGGATTTCCCAGCATCAGGCTCGACGGCAGAACGCCATTCTTGATGAGCGATTGGTCAGCATACGTATCAGCTGCAATGGCATTCAGCAGACGGACCCGCTGCTTCAAGCCGGCTTCAATGCCCTGCCATTCCTCGCCGCTGAGCACGAGAGGAACAAAATCCAGTCCCCAGGGGCGGCGCAAGCCTTCCGGATCGCCATAAATATTGTAGGTAATGCCATTTTCACGGATCAGGCGGCGCGCGGTATCCCAGCGGCGTGCCCGGGTCTGCGCCCCAAGGCCTGCCAGGCCGTCGATGACCGATGTCCAATGGCCACGCATCGTGCCGCCACCATCCATCAACTCATCGACGGTGCCGCCGATCGGACGGTAAGTTGACAGCAGTGCCTCCAGCGCACCAGCACTCTGCGTGTCATTTTTGTTTTTGAGTGCCACCACGCAAAAGTCCCGTGTTCGCCCGAAGGCTGAGCGTCCGCCGGCAAGGGGCGCCGGCAAGCGGCCATCTTAGATCACAGATCGCTGGATCACAGAAGGTGTTGATCAGGCCACATCCGCAAAGAAGCTTAACGCGAACTCATCACTCACGCTGATCAGTTCATCCTGAATATCGTCAAGAAACTCATGCAGGCCGCGCTCGAACACCGGATCGACGGTGCCGTTCTTGAGCGTTGCAAGCAAAGCGCGCAGCCCGCGCCGGGCTCCCTTGCTGGGCGTCACTTTGTAAACATTTTCAAGGGTGTCGAGCACATCCAGCAGCCGGTCCAGGCAGGCCCGCACCGACCGGGCGAACCGGTCATCAAACAGCATGAATGAGGCCACCAGCTGCGGAGACATCTCACGCGGATGGAAACGTCGGAAGGCGTGGTAGCCCGCGGCAGAGCGCAGCAGCGCATTCCACTGGCTGACATCAAGCCGCGAGCCCACATCTTCCACGCTGGGCAGCAGCAAATGATACTTCACGTCCAGCAGCCGTGTTGTCTGGTCTGCGCGCTCGAGAGCCCGACCGGCCTCATACACCAACCACGCTTCATCACGCACGAACGTGCCTTCGGTGATGCCCGTATGGGTCTGGCACCCTTCCTTGACCTGGGCGCAGAAGGTTGAGAGTTTCTCCTCCGTTACATCGGTGCGGCGCTTGCGCGAAATCTGATTGTGAAACGTATTGATATGCGTCCACATCTCGGTGGATATGAGCGGCCGCAGTGCGCGCGCATTTTCCCGCACCGACTTCAATTGCGAGACGATGGAATTCGGATTGTCCGTATCCAGAGTATAAAACTGAATGACGTTATCGGTGGTTGGTGAGCCGCGCAGCTCTTTGAAGAGTTCTTCGTCCGAAAAAATTTCAATCACTGCCGCCCAGTTCTGTTCTCCAAGGGCGTTGCGCGAAAAGGTCTCGTTGACATCCAGCAGGCGCGCCAGATTCTCCGCCCGCTCTATATAGCGCGCCATCCAATAGATGTTCTCAGCATGTCGTGAGAGGAGTGCTGTCATGACTCTATTCCAGCACCCACGTGTCTTTGGATCCACCGCCCTGGGACGAGTTCACCACCAGTGACCCCTTCTTAAGGGCTACCCGCGTCAAGCCACCCGGCAGCACCCAGGTGTCTTCGCCAGTCACAGCAAAGGGGCGCAGATCCACATGGCGTGGTTCAACACCGCGGCTCATAAGGGTCGGTGTGACCGAAAGACTGATCATCGGCTGCGAGATGAAGTTGGCGGGGTTTTTCTGTATGGCTTTGCGCGTCTTATCCAGCTCGCGTTTGGACGCGCGTGGTCCGATCACCACCCCATACCCTCCGGACCCCCCCACCGGCTTGACCACAAGGTCTTCCAGATTATCCAGCGTGTAGGCAAGCCCTTCAGGTTCACCACAGATATACGTATCCACATTGCGCAGGACGGGCTTTTCACCAAGATAATATTCAATGAGGCGCGGCATATAGGCATAGACCGCCTTGTCATCAGCAACGCCCGTCCCCACTGCTTTGGCGAGGGTGACATTGCCCTTGAGGTAACAGCTCATGATCCCACGGACGCCAAGCGCGCAGTCCGGGTTGAACACATCAGGGTCCAAAAAGTCATCATCGATGCGCCGGTAGATCACATGCACAGGCTCAAGCCCCTTGAGCGTTTTCATGAAGACCTTGTTCTGATTCACGACCAGGTCGCGGCCTTCCACGAGAGGCACGCCCATTTCCTGGCTCAAAAACACATGCTCAAAGAAGGCAGAGTTGTAGAGCCCCGGCGTCAGCACAACCACCTGCGGGGCGCGTACATTGGGCGGTGCCAGCTGAGACAGTTTTTCAAGCAGCATCTGGCCATAGTTTGACACATGCTTGAGGCCGATATTGCGCATCAGGTCGGGAAAGGCCCGCTGCATCAAATGACGGTTCTCAATCACATATGAGACGCCGGACGGCGTGCGTGCATTGTCTTCCAGAACGCGAAAATCCCCCTGGCCATCGCGCACAAGGTCGACGCCGCAGATATGGGCATACGTGTCATAGGGCAGCTCGACGCCCTTCATGACATCGCGGAAGGTCTCATTGTCGTTGACCAGATGCGCCGGGATGACGCCATCCGAAATGCATTTCTGCTCGTGATAGATGTCCTTGAGGAAGGCATTGATGACCTTCACCCGCTGCACCACGCCGCGCTCGACGGTGGTCCAGTCGCGCTTGGAGATCACGCGCGGCAGGATATCGAACGGCAGAACCCGGTCGATCGCGTCCTTCTTCTTGTAGACGGTGAAGGTGATGCCGGAATTGTAGAGTTCGCGCTCGGCTTCCTTCGCCCGCCGGCGCAGTTCGCGCATATCGAGGGATTGGAGCAATTTGCGGACGGGAGCCGCAAATCTGGCGGGCTTGTCCGGTGCACCGGTCAACTCGCAATAGAACTCGCCGGCCTCGTAACCGGCAAGAAGGCTGGGAACGCCAGCCCCGGACGTTTTTGGTGCTTTTGCTTTGGTCACTAGGGAAATGTGTAGCAAACACGCCCGCTAAGCACAAGTTTTTGCCCAAATCTCAGGCATTTTTTCGGGTGCTCACACTTTGGGCGGTTCGGTGCCCGTCCAAAATTTGCGGCCGCCCATTGCCAACCCCTCAAGTGCGGAGTTAGGCTACGCATAATGAGCTGCGCCAAGGAGCGCTGCCGACCAGGGACCGCAACGCAATCGCCTTTTGGAGGGGACACGCCAAATGAGCCAGGCATTCAAACTAACGCCAACAAATGCGCCGGAACTGACCAGCAAGACCAATGTTGCTGAGCCGGAGCTGTGGAAGAACTACGAGTACCTTCCCATCTTCGCGAAGATGCGCGCTGAAGACCCCGTGCATTACTGCGCAGACAGCCGCTATGGCCCCTACTGGTCTGTCACCCGCTATGAAGACATCATGGCCGTGGACACCAACCACCACGTCTATTCGTCTGACGCGCATCTGGGCGGCATCATCATTGATGACGGCATCCAGAATGACCCCGAGAACGACTTCAAAGCGGTGAACTTCATCGCGATGGACCAGCCGCGCCACGATGAGCAGCGCAAGTCGGTCAACGGCATCACCAATCCCAACAACCTGCAGCACTTCGGCAATATCATCCGGACCCGGACAGCCGACCTGCTGGACACTCTGCCGGTGTGTGAAGTGTTCGACTGGGTGTCGACGGGCTCCATCGAGCTGACGACGCAGATGCTGGCGACCATGTTCGACTTTCCCTTCGAGGACCGTCACAAGCTCACCCGCTGGTCGGACGTCTCAACGGCTGAGCCCGGCTCAGGCGTGGTTGACAGCCAGCAGCAGCGTATTGAAGAGCTGATGGAGATGGCGGCCTATTTCAGCGACCTGCAGAAAAGCCGCATGGACAAGCCGGACAACATCGACCTCTTGACGATGATGACCCACAGCCCGGCCATGGCGAACATGCCGCCTGAAGAGTTTCTGGGCAATTTGTCGCTGCTCATCGTCGGCGGCAACGACACCACCCGCAACTCCATGACCGGCGGCGTCTTCGGCATGAACCTGTTCCCCGACCAATGGGACAAGATGGTCGCCGACCCGTCCCTGATCGACAACGCGGTCGCGGAGATCATCCGCTGGCAGACGCCGCTTGCCCATATGCGCCGGACGGCACTTGAAGATGCTATCCTCGGCGGCAAGCAGATCCGCAAAGGCGACAAGGTGATCATGTGGTACGTATCCGGCAACCGTGACACGGCTATCTTTGATGACCCGGACAAGATCATCATCGACCGCAAGAACGCCCGCAGGCATCTGTCCTTCGGCTTTGGCATTCACCGCTGCATGGGCAATCGCATCGGTGAATTGCAGCTGCGCATTCTGTGGGAGGAAGTGCTGAAGCGTTTCTCCCGGATCGAAGTGACCGGTGACCCGGAACTCACAAACTCCAACTTCGTGAAGGGATATGTCTCCCTTCCCGTCAAACTGCATGCGCTCTAGGGGGCCATCGAGATGAGTCAGGCTTTCACATACACGCCCACAACCGACGTCCAACTCTCCAGCGCGACCAACATTGCTGAGCCTGACGTCTGGCTGAATTATGAGTACTTCCCGATCTTCGAGAAGATGCGTGCGGAAGACCCGGTGCACTATTGCGCCGAGAGCATCTACGGCCCGTACTGGTCCGTCACCCGCTATGAAGACATCATGGCGGTGGACACCAATAACGAGGTTTACTCGTCGGAAGCCGACCATGGCGGGATCGTGATCGATGACCGCATCGCCATCGACCCGGAGCGCAACTTCAAGGCTGCCAGCTTCATCTCGATGGATCGGCCCAAGCACGATGACCAGCGCAAGTCCGTGAATGGCATCACCAATCCGAACAATCTCCAGCACTTTGGAGACATCATCCGCACACGCACAGCCAATCTGCTGGACAGCCTGCCGGTGGGCGAAGAGTTCGACTGGGTGCCGACAGTCTCAATCGAACTTACGACACAGATGCTGGCGACCCTGTTCGATTTCCCGTTCGAGGAACGCCACAAGCTGACGCGTTGGTCGGATGTGATTACCGCAGAACCGGATTCCGACATCGTCGAAGACCAGGATGCCCGCATCGCCGAGCTGACCGAGATGGCCGAGTACTTTGTGGGTCTGCAACAGGACCGCATCAAGAACCCCGGCAACATCGATCTGCTCACCATGATGACCCACCACCCGGCGACCGCAAACATGCCGCCGGAGGAGTTCATGGGCAATCTGTCGTTGCTGATCGTTGGCGGTAATGACACCACCCGCAACTCCATGACCGGCAGCATCTTCGGCATGAATTTGTTTCCCGACGAGTTCAACAAGATGGTGGCAAATCCTGGTCTCATTGATAACGCCGTCGCCGAGATCATCCGCTGGCAGACGCCTCTGTCGCATATGCGCCGGACGGCACTTCAGGATGCGGTCCTGGGCGGCAAGCAGATCCGCAAGGGCGACAAGGTGGTCATGTGGTACGCGTCGGGCAACCGCGACACCTCCGTCTTTGATAATCCCGACAGCATCATCATCGATCGCAAGAATGCCCGCCGGCATCTGTCCTTCGGCTTTGGCATTCACCGCTGCATGGGCAATCGCATCGGTGAACTTCAGCTGCGCATTCTGTGGGAAGAAATCCTCAAGCGGTTTTCCCGCGTGGAAGTCACCGGCGATCCCGTACTGACCCATTCAAACTTCGTGAAGGGCTACACGTCCCTTCCCGTCAAACTGCACGCCCTCTAGACGTCACGCATTTACGTGCAGTTCCTGCGCCCGGCTCCTGCCCCGAAAATCGTTTTGGGGGAGCCGGGCGCTTTCTTTTGACGTCGACCATCAGGCTGCGGACCCTTCTCTGAAATCAGCGGGAATGGGACAATCGACGCATACACCGTTGTCGCACAGGCGGCACAGGTGACACCGCTCCAGGTCATCTTCCGGGATCCCGGCCAGAAGCTTGTGTAGCAATGAGGCGAATGCCTCCTGTTCATGGTCATCAAGCGGATTCAGCAGGGACCCAATGGCCGCAATCCGGCCCGCAAGCAGCTTATCGCGGGCAGCATGTCCTTGTTCGGTCAGGAAAAGGGCGATGGACCGTTTGTCCTTCCCGCCACGGCGCTCGACCAGACCGTCGGCTTCAAGTCGGTCCACCAGCCGCACGGTGCCTGGATGGGACAGGTTCAGGATGCGCTTGAGCTGGTCGTTGGACGGCCCGGTCCCACTTCCAATCACAACAAGGGCAGCGGGCGTTTCGCCCGCGCGGCTCATCACCTCGAGCGCGACTTTTTCAATACGGTCAGCAACGGCAAGCCCTACAGCACCGAGCAGATTGGCAGTTCGATCCAGCATAGGAACAGAATAAGTGCGCTACGCACATTTTTCAATTGACTATATGTGCGCAGCGCACATAATTGGATTTACCTGCCAACCAAAGAGAAGGATGCTGTTTGCATGTCTAGTGAAACCCTCAGTTCCGAGCACCAAGACTTCTATAAGCGTTTCCAATCGTTCTGGGCGGCACCATCAGCCGAGCGCGTGCTGGAGATCATCGCACCGGATGCGAAAATCCATTTCACCGGCGCG
Organism: Candidatus Phaeomarinibacter sp.; assembly: GCA_050042885.1. Taxonomy (GTDB): domain Bacteria; phylum Pseudomonadota; class Alphaproteobacteria; order CGMCC-115125; family CGMCC-115125; genus Pyruvatibacter. The sequence continues at coordinate 2,590 of JBHJJF010000179.1, read as the reverse complement.
GGCCACATGGACGGCAAGACCTATGCTGCCTTTATGGGCGAAACTCTCGCGGCCATGGAGGGTGTGAAAGTCACGCCGATGGACTGCGCAGGTAATGGCGACGTGCTGTACATCGCATGGGAAACAGTCGCGACGCTGCATGGATCGCAGCGGACCTATCGCGGTGTGGACCGCTTTCGCATCAAGGATGGCATGGCGGTAGAAGAACATGTGATCTTCGATTCCGCAGTGCTGACGCCCGAAGGCCGCGGGGGCATCGAATACGCGCCTGAATGAACCCGTATCGGCAAAATACGTATCACGTGATGACGTCGTCAGAGCACCAGGCATGTCAAAGGGTCCGACAGCAGTCTGAGTAGCGTGCTTGCCTCCTGAGAGAAGCTACGACCAGGGGACATCTCACAAGCGCAGATCAATGTGATGTGTCCTACCAGCTCTGGGTGCCCGGCGCGCCTTTGATAGGGCCTTTGATGGCGGATGTGACCCAGCCGGCGTAGTAGCCGCCCGGCTGCGGCGTCACCTTCTCGTCGCCCACAAAGCAGGCATCGACGCGGGCTGGATAAAACGCGATCCATCCGGCAATGCGCGCCATGTCCGGATCCAGATCGTCCAGCGGGTCCGGATAGGCAAAGGCCGCATGCTCAACGCGTGTACCCGGCAGCACCAGATCATAGTGGACGGCAGCACCCTTCCATTCGCAAACGGTCACATAGTCGGTCTCACGCAACACACCGTCTGACACGTCTTCAGGCGGCACGAAGTAGACAGGTGCCCCAGCCGTCTCGACCACGCGCAGGGTGCGGTCACTTTCAGCAATGACCTGCCCCGCGTGTTCAACGCGCACCGGTCCCATGGCTTCACGGAGCTCCGGCGGCCGCGGATAGTCCCAGACAGATTCTTCGCCGGCCGACACCGGTTCAATCTGCGGTGGACGCACGCTGTTGCGCCAGGCGTCACGGCCACCACCAACGCGGGCCAAAAGCCATTGTTTGTCGGGAATATTTGCCATAGGGCGTCCGTCTACGGATAGACCGCCAAAGTTTGCTCGCTGACAGCCGCCGCCTGACCTTCCGGCGTCCACAGGGTTGTGACGTGATGTCCAAACCCGTCACGCAATGAGGTCAGTCGGGTATGAATAAGCCACCAGCCGCTTTCATCCACCGGTTCAGGCGGCTCAAACAGAGAAACGGACCATGCCACCGTGCTGGACTTCGCAAGACCGGGCATCACGCCGATGGCAGGCGACGGGATGGCATCGGAAAACAGAACGCTGAGCTCTTCGATGCCGATCTGACCATCACGCGCTTTCAACCAGGTGAGGCTGTCTGTCTCAGACGAGCCCGAATAGGGAATGGCACCACGCACCCAGCGAAACTCGAAATGCTGCAGGAATTTCGGCATCAGCCCGTCGATATAGGGAGCCGGCTCAATGGTGTCAGGACCAGGCGTACCCTCGGGCGGAGACGGCGGCGGCACCCGGTCGACATCATCCAAAGGCAACCCGAAGATGGCGCGGGTGGTGGCCACTCGCTCGTCATTCTGAAACCCGATGGCGCGGATCTGTGTGAGGTTGCGCCCGTCGCGCTCCATCGAGGGCTCAAAGCGCAGTGGCCCGGGTCCTGAGGGGCGTACAAAAGTCGTCTGCAGCGCCCGCAGCCGCCGGTCCGGCGCTGCCAGATGACGCGCTGCCATCAGGCCGAGGGCGGCAACCAACCCTCCAAACGCGGCCCGGCCCTGCAGCCAATCCTCCGTGAGGGTGTAGATGGTGGCATCTTCATCACGCTGAAAGTCCGTTGTCAGCTTTTCGAGGGTCGTAAGCATGGAAGCAGCTTTCTCATGTGTCTGGGTAAGACTTGGCCCGGAAGTCAGAAGAAGCAAGCGGCGAGTGACGTGCTGTGCGCACCATATCGGGGCGCCCAGGCAAACCATCTCTCGCAACTGCCATATCCTTGATACAGCCGCCATGTAGACATTGACAACATGGCGCGCGACCCCTATGTAGACGCTGACAACATAGGGAGCCGGCTTGTCTTATCATCACGGAAATCTCCGCCAGGACCTGCTTCAGCGCGCTGCTGAGGTGATTGCTGGCGACGGCATAGAGAAGCTCAGCCTCCGCGCTCTGGCGCGCGATCTTGGCGTGTCTCACTCAGCCCCGGCCCGCCATTTCAAGGACAAGACGGCACTTCTGTCGGCGCTGGCGGAAGAGAGCTATACGCGCGTCGTCGCGGAACTGGATGCGGCGATGGAGGCCGCCGGCAGCGATGCCATGGCCCGCTACAACGCCATCGGCAAAGCACTGGTTGCCTTCGCGCTGGAACGCCCTGCCTATTTCCGTGCCATGTTCCATCCCGAAGTGCGCAACAAGATGAACGACAAGCAGCGCGCACAGCCCACAACCAATATGGACCGCCATAAGGAAGCAGGGCGCGCGGCCCAAGCGGCAAGCAGGTTGCCCGGTCATGACCCGGAAATCGCCGTCCTGTTCTCACAGCAGGCGCACAGGGGATAGCAAAGAAACATACCGGCACCCACGACCAGCGCCATTTACCACGCCGCCACCCGGCCCGCCTACGCCGCGAGGTGCTAC
>JBHJJF010000178.1:0-2120 GCA_050042885.1 Candidatus Phaeomarinibacter sp. | reverse complement strand
GGCGCGTGAGCTTTTGGCTCACGCGCCGTTTTGGTTTCCGCTGCCTCCTTCCCTTGTGGGGAAGGTCCCGATGGCAGCGCTTAAGGAGCGGGCGGCCTGAATCGTCCGCTCCGTCAGCCTCTCAGAAGAGCGCCTAAACGGCGTTCTTAGAACGGCATGATGATGTCGAACACTTGCTGGCCGTAACGTGGCTGTTGCACGTCCGTGATCTGGCCGCGGCCGCCATAGGAGATGCGGGCTTCGGCGATCTGGGTGTGGTTGATGGTGTTCTGGTTGGAGATGTCTTCCGGGCGGATGACACCGGCGACAAGAAGCTCACGTACTTCGTAGTTCACACGCACTTCCTGTTTTCCCTGGATGACCATGTTTCCGTTGGGCAGGATCTGGGTCACGATGGCAGCGACCGTCAGATCAACGATTTCCTCACGGTCAACAGAGCCCGCGCCCCGGCTGGAGCTTGTGGAGTCCGCGCCGACGAGATTCTGATTGTCTACTTCGTCTGGCAGGAAACGATCCAGGTTGGCGGCATAGCCGAACAGGTTGTCGAGGCCCGCATCTTCCGAGTTGGCGCGGGAGCGCTCGGTGGTGTTTTCAATCTCGGCCTTGTCGGTGATTTCAATCGTTACCGTCAGAATATCGCCAATGGAGGAAGCACGCTGATCTTTGAAGAAGCCGCGGGCACCTGCACGCCACAGTGAGTTTGGCTGGTAGGAGACGCTCTGGGCTTCGGGCATCGGCAGTGAGACTGTCTGTACCTCGGCGCGATTAGCCGGGTTCTCGATCGGTGTCATGTCCGGCGCCTTGCCAATGTTCTGAAGGCGATCGGCGGCGTTGCACGCGGAGAGAGCGAATGCGAGGCCGCTGAGGGCGGCGATGCGCAGAACTGATTTTGATGTGACCGTCATGATGTTTCCTTCAGGCTTGGTGCGGCTTGGGAGGCCGTAGCAATGACGCGTTTCGGTTAGTTGGTGGCAGAGTTGGCGACTTGCATCTGAGTGCCGCCTTCAATGACAACCTGGCCCGGACCGGTGACACGGGCATGGACCGTGCGGTGGGAGCGGGTGTTGATGACTCGTATGATCCCGCCCGTCGGGGCATCCTCGAGGGGGCGGCCCGAGGGAGTGAGCACCATGCCGGGCATTTCAAACGTGATGGTCACGCGGCTGTCCTTGGCGACTGTGACCGGCAGGCGCATGTCCTTTGTGCGTACAGGCTGGCCGACGCGAAGAGCAGTGCGGGGCGTCATTCCAAGAAGATCTTCGATGTTCAGCGCCGTTCCGGGTGCAATGCGGCTGACTTCCATGTCGACCACGGTCAGCATGTCATGTGTGAGAATTTCTCCGCGGGCGACGGATGTTGCTGCGACCGGAACTTCCCGGGTCTGTTTGGCGCGACCGGTAACGCGGTGGATTGCAGCACCATGTGCAGGCGTCGTGATGCGCGCTGAAAAGAGACCGGAGCGCGCGTCAAAAGACATGTCCTCAACGATGACTTCCGGCATGTCTCCTCGAGCCACGAACATGGGCTTGGGGTCAGCGTCCAGCACGAGGGAGTAGGAGACATCGAATGGCGTGTTGGCCGCTTCGGCGCGGGCAATCGTGTTGGCCAGGGTCGTGGTCACCATTTCCATGGGAACCTGCGTTCCCTCGCGGTTGACGATCAGGTGTGTGTAGCGCTCGTTGTTTGGCCACAACATGCCAGCGGCACGGGCTGCAGCTGCTACATGGTTGGCGTTAATCGCCGCGCGCGCGCCTGGAGCCGGAGCGCGCGATACGAGCGCTGTTGCCTGATTGCCTGCATTGATGAAGAGATCGCCAAGCGTAACGGTATCTCCGGACACCATGGCTTTGTCCCGCAGAACGGCTTCGGTCGGTGCGGCTTCCGCGTGGCCCGCGATGCCTGCCGTAGCGAGCACAGCGGTGGCGACAATGGCGCGCAGGGAGAAAGTGCGAAGGATACTCATGGGATGTTCCTATCCAGGCCCAAGCTAGCGGAGGTTCGATGCGACAGAGAGCATTTCGTCAGTAGACGTGATGACCTTGGCGTTCATCTCGTATGCCGTCTGCGGCCTGATGAGGAAAGTGATTTCACCCACGCTGTCCACATTGGATGTCTCCAAG
>JBHJJF010000177.1:0-3055 GCA_050042885.1 Candidatus Phaeomarinibacter sp. | reverse complement strand
CGGTCATCGCGAATTATGTTCCCCACAAAACGCCACTTACCTCGTGCGATCTGAGTGGTCAATTTCTCCGCCAGTCCGCGCCACTGCGATATCATGATGGTGGCAGGGACATTGACCAACAGGATGGCACCTGCTCTGCGCAAGCTCTGTGACCAGATGCCGGAACCTCGGTACGTCATTTCCATGGGGGCATGCGCCAATGGTGGCGGCTACTACCACTACTCCTATTCAGTGGTGCGCAGAGTGGATCGAATTGTGCCGGTGGACGTGTATGTGCCTGGCTGCTCGCCGTCAGCAGAGGCACCGATGTATGCAGTCCTGCAACTTCAAAAGAAAATCGGGCGTACGAGTACCATTGTCCGCTGACCACGATGTGATCCCAAAAGTCTGATTTCCGGCCATTCGTGACTGAAAACGGGCTGCTGTTAATAACGTCTCGCAACAGGAGGGGGTGCATGTGCGGCACGCAGTCTCGCCATGCGAAAAAGCGGGTGAATCCACGGCTTCTGTGCGTTGAAATGCGACGGCGCGCGGATATAGTGGCGGCCAATTCCGGTTACAAGTGAATCGCGACAGTTTCTTGTGGTATTCGCTTGATGATCGAACTTTTTGGGCCCTGTCAAAAAGCCGGGCCACGGGACTTGGCTCGCACGTTTCGGCAAACTTGTTTAAGACAAGGCGTTCTAGATAGGGCCATGCCTGAGCTTCTTGCCAACTATCTGCCGATTGTCATTTTCCTCGGTGTGTCCATCGTCCTGGTAACAGCGTTTCTCGTTGCTCCGATGATCATTGCCCCGTCCAACCCGGACCCGGAAAAACTCTCCGCCTATGAGTGCGGGTTCAATGCGTTTGACGATGCCCGCATGAAGTTTGATGTGCGCTTCTATCTGGTCGCGATCCTGTTCATCATTTTTGACCTGGAAGTCGCTTTCCTGTTCCCGTGGGCTATCTCCCTGGGAGACATCGGTATGTACGGCTTCTGGTCCATGATGGTGTTTCTCGGCATCCTGACCATCGGCTTTGTGTATGAGTGGAAGAAGGGTGCGCTGGAATGGGAATAGAAACCAAAGACGGCATTCTGGTCCCGGAAGGGTCAGACAGCCTCATTGACCCCAAGACCGGGTATCTTCTGCGCGCGCCGCAGCCATCAGATGCGGACAACGACCCGCTGGTCCGCCAGATCACTGAAGAGATGGACGACAAGGGCTTTGTCGTCACCAGCCTTGAAGATCTGATCGCCTGGGGCCGCACCGGCGCTTTGATGTGGATGACGTTCGGTCTCGCCTGCTGCGCCGTGGAAATGATGCAGTCCTCCATGCCGCGCTACGACGTGGAGCGTTTCGGCTTTGCCCCGCGCGGCAGCCCCCGCCACTCTGACGTGATGATCGTGGCCGGTACGCTGACCAACAAGATGGCACCCGCTCTGCGCAAGGTGTACGACCAGATGCCGGACCCGCGCTATGTGATCTCCATGGGCTCATGCGCGAATGGCGGCGGCTACTACCACTATTCCTACTCTGTCGTGCGCGGCTGTGACCGGATTGTTCCGGTTGATGTGTACGTGCCCGGCTGCCCGCCCTCCGCAGAAGCTCTACTCTACGGTATTCTGCAGCTGCAAAAGAAAATCCGGCGTACCAGCACTATTGTGCGGTAGGTGCGCTATCCCGTCCGCATCTGCCTTGTCAGGTTTGATGCATCCCCCCAGGGCCGCAGCCATGCGGCCTTTAGAAGAACAAGCGAAAGCAAGCCATGTCGGTTGTTGACGTGACGCCCAGCGAAGAAACACTGAACGATCTCGCGGACCATGTGTCTGGCGGGCTTGGCGAGCTTGTGTCGAGCCACGAAGTTGCATGGGGCGAGTTGGCGATCACTGTTCCTGCTGGTGAAATCGTCCGTGTGCTGAAGTTTCTGCGGGACGACGCAGGCTGCGAATTTACAACGCTGATCGACATCACGGGCGTGGACTATCCCGCCCGCAGGCGCCGCTTTGATGTGGTGTATCACCTGCTCTCCATGACACTGAACCAGCGCATCCGGATCAAGGTTGAAGCCGACGAAGAAACACTGGTACCCAGCTGCGTGTCGGTTTACCCGGTCGCCAACTGGCAGGAGCGGGAAATCTGGGACATGTACGGCGTTCAGTTTGCGGGCCATCCGGATCTGCGACGTCTGCTGACGGACTATGGCTTTGAAGGGCACCCGTTGCGCAAGGACTTCCCGCTCACTGGCTACTACGAAGTGCGCTATGACGACGAGCAGAAGAAGGTTGTCTATGAGCCTGTAAAGCTGATGCAGGAATTCCGCAGCTTTGATTATATGAGCCCGTGGGAAGGGGCCGAGTATGTGCTTCCCGGCGACGAGAAAGCGGAGCAGCCCAAATGAACATTGCCCCGACAAACGTCCCCTCCGGCGAAGACGCCGACAAGACCGACAACATAACCATCAACTTTGGTCCCCAGCATCCGGCCGCCCATGGCGTGCTGCGCCTGGTGCTGGAAATGGATGGCGAAGTTGTGGAGCGCGTGGACCCGCATATCGGCCTCCTGCACCGCTGCACTGAAAAGCTGATGGAGCAGAAGACCTATCTGCAGGCGGTGCCCTATCTGGACCGCCTCGACTACGTGGCGCCAATGAACCAGGAGCACGCCTTTGCTATGGCCGTGGAGCGTCTGCACGGGATCACTGTGCCCAAGCGCGGTCAGCTTATCCGGGTGCTGTATTGCGAAATTGGCCGCTTGCTCTCACACATCCTCAACATCACCACCCAGGCGCTGGATGTCGGCGCCATGACGCCGGTGGTGTGGGGCTTTGAAGAGCGCGAGAAGCTGATGGTGTTTTACGAGCGCGCCTCCGGCAGCCGTATGCATGCGGCCTATTTCCGCCCCGGCGGTGTCCACCAGGACCTGCCGCCAGAGTTGCTCGATGACATCTGGACGTTCTGCGAAGAATTCCCGCCGCTGATGAACGATATTGAGGCGCTGCTTACCGGCAACCGCATCTTCAAACAGCGCAATGTGGACATTGGCGTTGTAAGCAAGGAAGAGGCGCTGGCCTG